>NZ_JBICSQ010000026.1:0-104406 GCF_043197175.1 Amycolatopsis sp. NPDC049252 | reverse complement strand
GGTGGTGCGCCGAGACGCACACCACGTCGCCGTCCGGGCAGCGGAAGTGCGCCAGCCGGATCGGCGGCGTCCCGCCGATCTCGAGCGGCGTGGCCGCGAACCCGGCGACCTGCGCGTCCACCAGCTCCCGGCTCGTGTCCACAGTGGACACGTCGAGCGTGACCGCGGACGCGGGCAGCACCTCGGCGGTGAGGCGGGTGCCCTCGTCGTGGAAGATCCGGCGCAGCCCGTGGTGCCGCCGCTGGACCAGCCGCGCCGCTTCCGCGAGCACCGCCGGGTCCAGCGCGACCGGCACCTCGAACCGCACCGCGACCGTGTTGACGCCGCTGCCCGGGACCAGCCGGTCCAGCAACCACAGCGCCTCTTCCTTGGGCGTGACGCCGGCTCTCGCCGGTACGTCGACGTCCTGCCCCGGGCCCTTGCCGGTGAACGTGCGCATCGTGGTTTCTCCTACTTCAGCAGGCCCGACACGGCTTCGGCCACCGCGGAGCGGCGAAGCAGGTCATGGCGGTCGAGGTCGAAGGAAAGCTCGGCGCCGGCCAGGTGGCGGCCGTCCGCGGGGGCGTCGGAGTTGATCACGGTGCAGGTGCTCAGGTCGGTGGCCGTCTCGACCTGGGTCGCGCCGACGAGGTAGTGCACGTAGGCGTCGAACCAGCTCATCATCTCGTTGCGGCGCGCCTCGTTGAGGCCGAGCCGGCCGAGGCCGACGTGGCCGACCTCGCGGTAGAGCTTGATCAGCGAGTCGCCGAGCACGACGAGGTCGTCGGCGCCCTCGGCCTCGGCGTAACCCTTGGCCTTGGACTCCTCGATCTCCTGCGGGGTCAGCACGCCGACGAGCTTGTCCAGCAGCTTGTGGAACTGCCAGTACAGCACGATCGAGCCGACCGGCTCCGGGTCGAACATGACGACCGCGGGCTGCCTGCCCCGGCGTTCGCCGATCCGGCGGGCCAGCGCCGAGGCGTAGACGCCGCCGACGCAGAACCCGAGCACGCCGCGGATCTCGCCGTCGGGCAGCGCGTCGAGCCACCGGTTCAGGTAGTCGTCACCGGTCATGTTCTCCTCGGTGCCCGGCTCCGGCTGCATCGTCTCCCAGACCGTGCTGGGCACGCTCAGCGCCGGCGCCAGGTCGGAGAACGTCGCTTCGGCCCGGCCGGGGGAATAGAAGTCGACCGCGAGCACGAAGTCGTTCTTCGCGCCGTTCTTCAGGATTCGCCATTCGGTGAAATCATTCATAACATGCTCCCCAGTAATCAGGAATTCGCGTCAAGCCTAAATGGACGACCCCCAGCTCATTAACCCCTACCGGAGACCCTAGGGGTGCGAGATCTCCGGCAGGGCAGGGTGTTCAGGCGAGCTGGACCAGCCAGTCGTTGACGTGCTTGGCGACGACCTCGGCGTGCTCTTCCAGCATCGTGTAGTGGTTGCCTTCGGTCTCCGCCTCGGTGGTGACGGAAACCCACTTCGACCGCCAGCCTTCGGCGGGCCATTCCGGCATCGGCTCGGCGGCGGTGACGAGCAGGACCGGAATGGTGACTTCGGGGGCGCGCCATTGTTCGAACAGCCGGAAATAGGCGCCCATCGCGGTGAGCCGGTCGTCGTCGACCGGGGCGTACCGGCCGTCGCGGTCGGCCATGCCGCCCATCAGTCCGGGCAGCAGTTCGTCGATTCCCGCACCGCCCGGTGCGTAACCGTCGAGGACGACCAGGGCCGCCGGGCGCAGGCCGCGCTGTTCGAGCCGCGCGGTGACGGCGTGGGCGAGGACCGCTCCCGACGAATGCCCGGCCAGCACGAACGGGCCGTCGCCGGCCCGCTCGGCGACCGCGTCGGCGAGCAGGTCGGCCGCGGCGTCCGCCGAGTCCGGAAGTGCTTCCCCGGTCCCGAATCCCGGTACCGTCAGCGCCGACACTCCGCGCACGCCGCGCAGCGCGGCGCCGATCCCGGCGTACTGGTGCGGGCCGGAGATGGCGGTCATCGACGGGACGCAGATCAGGCTCGGCTCGGCCGTCTCCGGCGCCAGCCGCACCAGCGACGCGGCGGGCGCGCCGGTGAGCCGGAACCGCGACGCCGTCATCAGCATGCTGACGAAGTCACCCGCCTTGCCCTGGTCACAGGCCTGCCGGAACAACGCGCCGAGCGTGCTTTCGGCCTGTTCGACGGAGGACGTGCCAGCGAGCCGCTCCGCCAGGTACCCGGCCAGCGCGGCCGGGGTGCCGAACTCGTAGACCAACGCCGGCGGCAGGTCGAGGCCGGTCAGCTCGGTGAGCCGGTTGCGCAGCTCGACCGCGGTGAGCGAGGCGAACCCGAGTTCGAGGAACTCGCGGTCGCCTTCGACGGCGTCGGCGGAACGGTGGCCGAGCACGAACGCGGCCTGTTCACGGACCACGCCGAGCAGGATCCCGACGCGCTCGGCGCCGGTCGCCGAGCCGAGCCCCTCCAGCGCACCGAGGCGCGTCGGCTCCGGCTTGGCCTCGACGAGGGGGGCCAGCACGTCCAGGAACGCGGCGGGCCGGGTGGCACGCAGCCCGGGGGCCACGGCCGCCCAGTCGACGTCGGCCAGCACGAGCCCGCGCTCACCCCGGCCCGCCGCGGCGCGCACCGCGGCCAGCAGGAGCCGCGGGTCGAGCGGAGCCACACCGGGCGTGGTCGGCGTGCCCTCCCACGGCCCGGTGGCGACGCACAGGGTTCCGGCGCCGCGCCGCTGGGCGAGCGCGGTGAGCCGGGCGCCGGCCGCGGCGTCGACCGCCGCCCCCGCCCCGCCCCAGACGCACGCGCCCGGCACGAGCACCAGGAACGCGTCGACGTCTTCGCCGACTTCGAGTGCCTCGGCGATCTGCTCGTGCACGGCCGCTTCGAAAGCGCTGGGCGTGAGCGTGTCCAGCGGCGCGGGCGAGGACGGCGTCACGAGGTGGACGACCGTGCGAGCGCCCGCCGTGACGTCCCGGGTCGGTTCGGCACCCAGGCCGGCGAGCCAGGCCTCGACCGACTCCGACACCGCGCCGGTGAGCAGCACCGGGCCCTCCGGCGTCCACGGGGTGCCCGCGTCGCCGATCGGCGCGCGGACCAGCCGCCGGGCGAGCACACCCGCCGGCCGCACCGCGACCTCGTCCTCACGGCCGCCTGCGGTGAGCACTGCACCGACGCGGCGCCAGTCCGCGGCCGTGGGCGCGGCGGGCAGGTCGAGCAGGCCGCCCCAGCGGTGCGGGTACTCCTGCGCGGCCACCTGGCCGAGCGCCCAGACCTGGGCCGGGCCCGCCGCGGGCACCGCGTCGGCCGTCCCGGTCCGGACGGCGCCGCTGGTCAGGCACCACAGCGGCGCCTCGACCCCGGCGTCGCCGAGGGCCTGGACCAGCGCGGTGCTGAGCGCGAGCCCGTGCGTCTCGTCGAGCGACAGCAGCGAAAGGACGCCGCCGACCGGGCCGTCGAGCACCGTGCGCAGGCCGCCCGCGAGCAGGTCGCGGTCGGCGTCGGTGTCGTCCAGCGCCACCCCGGCCGCAGTCGCGCCGAGGCCCTCGAGCAGCCGCACGGCCTCGGCGACGCGCTCGTCCTCGGCGTGCGTGGCGGGGGCCACGACGAGCCAGGTGCCCGAGGTGACGCCACCGGCCGGCTCCGGGATCGAGTGCCATTCGGTGCGGTACCGCCAGCTGTCCACAGTGGATTCGGTACGCCGGCGACGGTGCCACGCGGACAGCGCCGGGAGCACGGTGTCGAGCGCGGCCCGGCCGTCCTCGCCGACGTTCAGCGCTTCGGCCAGCGCACCGGCGTCGGCGCGTTCGACCGAGGCCCAGAACGCCGAGTCCGGCGCCGCGGTGATGGCGGCGGGCGCCTCCGCCCGCAGCCAGTAGTGCTCCCGCTGGAAGGCGTAGGTGGGCAGGTCCGCGCGGGCCGCGCCCCAGCCCGCGGCCCGCGCCGTCCAGTCGAGCCGGACGCCGCGGACGTGCAGCGCGGCCAGCGCCGCGGCGAACGCGGCCGGTTCCGGCCGGTCGCCCCGCAGGGCCGGGACGGCCAGGACCGCCGGGTCGTGGTCGAGGGACTCGCGGGTGAGGCCGGACAGCGGCGCGTCCGGGCCCAGCTCGACGAACGTCCGGACGCCCAGGTCGTGCAGGGCGGCGACGCCGTCGGCGAACCGGACCGCGGCCCGGACGTGCCGCACCCAGTAGTCCGCGTCCACCTCGGCGAGCAGCTCGCCGGTGACGTTCGAGACGATCGGCACCACCGGCGGCCCGTAGGACAGGCGTTCCGCGACCACGCGGAACTCCTCGAGCATCGGCTGCATCCGCGCGGAGTGGAACGCGTGGCTGACGCTGAGCCGCTTGGTCTTGCGGCCGAGACCGCGGAAGTGCTCGGCCACCGCGAGCACGGCGTCCTCGTCGCCGGAGACCACAGTGGACTCCGGGCCGTTGAGCGCGGCGATCGCGACGCCGTCGCCCAGGTGCGGGTGGACCTCGTCCTCGCCGGCCTGCAGCGCGACCATCGCGCCGCCCTCCGGCAGCGCCTCCATCAGCCGGGCGCGGGCGGTGATCAGCTCGGCCGCGTCGGCCAGCGAGAGCACCCCGCCGACGTGCGCGGCGGTGATTTCGCCGACCGAGTGCCCGAGGAGGTACGCCGGGCGCAGCCCCGCGTGCTCGGCCAGCCGGTACAGCGCGACCTCGATCGCGAACAGCGCCGGCTGCGTGTAGCCGGTGCGGTCGAGCAGATCCGGCTCTTCGATGATCGTCTTCAGTGGACGGTCGAGGTGCCGGTCCAGCGCCGCGCAGGCGTCGTCGAACGCGGCGGCGAACACCGGCTCGGTCGTGTACAGCTCGCGGCCCATGCCGGCGCGCTGGCTGCCCTGCCCGGAGAACAGCACGGCCACCGCCCCGGCGCGCCCGGCCGTTCCGCACAGAACGCCCGGACCGTCGGAACCCTGGGCCACGGCGCGGACGCCGTCGAGCAGTTCCTCGCGGCTCGCGCCGAGCACGACGGCCCGGTGCTCCCAGGTCGCGCGGTGCGCGGCCAGGGTGCGGGCCACCGCCGCGGCGGACAGCTCCGGCTCCCCGGCGACCCGGGCGGCCAGCCGGTCCGCCTGCTCGCGCAGCGCGGCTTCGGTCCGCCCGGAGATCAGCCACGGCAGCACCCGCGAGTCCTCAATGGACTGTTCGGGCGCGGCCATCGGCGGCGCCTGCTCGATGATCGCGTGCGCGTTGGTGCCGCTCACGCCGAACGACGAGACGCCGGCCCGGCGCGGACGGCCGGTCTCCGGCCACGCGCGTTCCTCGGTCAGCAGCTCGACCGCGCCGGCCGTCCAGTCCACCTGGGACGACGGCGCGTCGACGTGCAGCGTCTTCGGCAGCACGCCGTGACGCAGCGCCTCGACCATCTTGATGATGCCGCCGACGCCCGCCGCGGCCTGGGTGTGGCCGATGTTGGACTTCAGCGACCCCAGCAGCAGCGGTTCGCCGGAGCGGTCCTGGCCGTAGGTCTCCAGCAGCGCCTGGGCCTCGATCGGGTCGCCCAGCTTCGTGCCGGTGCCGTGCGCCTCGACGGCGTCGACGTCCGATGCAGCCAGACCGGCCGTCTCCAGCGCCTGGCGGATCACCCGCTGCTGCGCCGGGCCGTTCGGCGCGGTGAGGCCGTTGGACGCGCCGTCCTGGTTCACCGCGGTGCCGCGGACGACCGCGAGCACCTCGTGGCCGTTGCGCCGCGCGTCCGACAGCCGCTCCAGCAGCAGCATGCCGGCACCTTCGCCCCAGCCCGTGCCGTCGGCGGCGTCGGCGAACGACTTGCACCGGCCGTCTGAGGACAGTCCGCGCTGGCGGGAGAACTCGATGAAGACGTTCGGCGTGGCCAGCACGGTGACCCCGCCGGCCAGCGCGAGCTCGCACTCGCCGGACCGCAGGGCCTGCGCCGCGAGGTGCAGCGCGACCAGCGACGACGAGCACGCCGTGTCCACCGTGACCGCCGGGCCTTCAAGGCCGAAGGTGTACGACAGCCGCCCGGACGCGACACTGCCCGAGGTGCCGGTGCCGAGGTAACCCTCGACGCCCTCCGGCACGGAAGCCAGCGAAGTCGCGTAGTCGTGGTACATCACGCCGGCGAAGACCCCGGTCCGGCTGCCGCGCAGCGTGCCCGGGTCGATCCCGGCGCGTTCGAAGGCCTCCCACGACGTCTCCAGCAGCAGCCGCTGCTGCGGGTCCATCGCGATCGCCTCACGCGGCGAGATGCCGAAGAAGGCCGCGTCGAACTCGCCCGCGTCGTAGAGGAAGGCGCCTTCACGGGCGTAGGAGGTGCCCTGGTTGTCCGGGTCGTCGTCGAACAGCCCGGCGACGTCCCAGCCGCGGTCGGCCGGGAACACCGAAATCGCGTCGGTGCCTTCGGAGACCAGCCGCCACAGGTCCTGCGGGCCGCGCACGCCACCCGGGTACCGGCAGCCCATGCCGACGATCACGACCGGGTCGTCGGCCGTGGCCGCCTTCCGGGCCACCGGTGCGGTCCGGACCGCACCGGCCAGCCGCCGGTCGAGCTCGGCGGCCAGCGCCGAAGGTGCCGGGTAGTCGAAGACCATCGTCGCGGGCAGCCGCAGGCCGGTGGCCGCGCCGAGCCGGTTGCGCAGCTCGACCGCGGTCAGCGAGTCGAAGCCCAGCTCGCGGAACGCGCGGTCCGGGTCCACCGCCTCGGCCGACGCGTGCCCGGCGACCGCGGCGGCCTGACCGCGGACCAGGTCCAGCAGGAACGCCGCCCGCTCGGCGGCGGGCAGACCCGCCAGCCGCGCCTCGACGGAGTCGACCGCGGCCGCGCCCGCGAGCGCGGCCGTACGACGGCCCGGCACGCGGACCAGGCCGCGCATGACCGGCGGGATCATCCCGGCCGCGGCCTGCTTGCGCAGCGCCCGGACGTCGAGCCGCATCGGCACGACCAGCGCGTCCGGCGAGCCGAGGGCCGCGTCGAACAACGCCATGCCCTGCGCAGACGACAGGGGGGCCACGCCGCCGCGGCTCATCCGGCGGACGTCCGCGTCGTCGAGGTCACCGGTGAGCGCGCTGCGCTCCTCCCAGAAGCCCCAGGCCAGCGAGACCGCGGGCTTGCCCGCGGCGCGCCGGCGCTGGGCCAGCGCGTCGACCACGGCGTTGGCCGCGGCGTAGTTAGCCTGCCCGGCGCTGCCGAGCAGCCCGGCCGCCGAGGAGAACAGCACGAACGCGCTCAGGTCGCGGTCCGCGGTCAGCTCGTCCAGGTGCAGCGCCGCGTCCGCCTTGGGCCGCAGCACGGTGTCGAGACGCACTTCGGTCTGCGCCTCGACAACGCCGTCGTCGAGCACCGCCGCCGCGTGGATCACCGCGGTCAGGTCGGGCACCCCGGCGAGCAGCTCGGCCAGCGCGTCGCGGTTGGCGACGTCGCAGGCCGCGATGGTCACCTCGGCGCCCAGCTCGGTCAGCTCGGCGGCCAGCTCCGGCGCGCCCGGCGCCGCCCAGCCCTGACGGCCGGTCAGCAGCAGGCGGCGGACGCCGTGCGCGGTCACCAGGTGCCGGGCCAGCAGCGAGCCGATCGTGCCGGTGGCCCCGGTGACCAGCACCGTGCCCTCGGCACCCAGGACGTCCACAGTGGACTCCGCCGGCGCCAGGCGCGGCACCAGGACCTGCCCGCCGCGGAGCGCCCGCTGCGGCTCGTCGCCGGTCAGCGCCCCCTCCGGGATGCCGCCGGCCGGGTCGAGGTCGAGCAGCAGGAACCGGCCCGGGTGCTCGGACTGCGTCGAGCGGAGCAGACCCCAGACCGCCGCGGTGGCGACGTCGGGCGACTCGCCCTCGACCGCGACGGCGCCGCGCGTGACCAGCACCAGACGTCCGGTGAAACGCTCGTCGGCCAGCCAGCCGCGCACCAGTTTCAGCGCGCGCCCGGCGTTCGCCCGCACGTCGTCCGCGGCGAAGCTGACCAGCACCAGTTCGGGCTGGTCGGCCTCGGCGAGGGCGTTCGGCGTGTCGTGGCAGACCGCGCCGAACGCGCCGGCCAGGCCGAACGGGTCCTCGCCGAGCACCGCGACCGACGGCGTCTCTTCGGTGACCGGAACCTCGGTCCAGGTGACGCGGAAGAGCGAGTCCGCGGCGGAGGACCGTGCCGGGGCCGACATCGGCCGCAGCACCAGCGACTCCACCGTCACCACCGGCCGCCCGGCCGGATCGGACGCCGACAGCGCGAGGCCGTCTCCGGCCGGCGCGAGCCGGACCCGCAGCGAAGCGGCGCCGGAGGCGTGCAGGGTGACGCCGGTCCAGGCGAACGGCAGGTGCCCGCCCGCGACCAGCCCCAGGCCGGCGGCCTGGACGGCGGCGTCGAGCAGGGCCGGGTGCAGGCCGAACGAGGCCGCGTCGGTGCCGTCGGGCAGCGTGACCTCGGCGAACACCTCGCCGTCACGCCGCCAGGCGGCGGTCAGGCCCTGGAACGCCGGGCCGTAGCCGAACCCGTGGTCGGCCATGATGTCGTAGTAACCCTCCAGCGACACCACTTCGGCTCCCGCAGGCGGCCACTCGGTGTCCACTTCGGACTCCGACGAGCCGGACCCGAGCAGGCCGGACGCGTGCCGCGTCCACCCCTGTTCGTCCAGCGCGTGCTCGTCCCGCGAGTACACCGTGAGCGGACGCAGGCCGTTCGGGTCCGGCTCGCCGACGACGAGCTGGAGCAGCACGTGGCCGGCCTCGGGCAGCACCAGCGGGGCGTGCAGGGTCAGCTCGTCCAGCCGGCCGCAGCCGGACTGGTCGCCGGCCCGGATGGCCAGCTCGACGAACGCGGTCCCGGGCAGCAGCACCATGTCGCCGACGACGTGGTCCGCCAGCCACGGGTGGGTCTGCCGCGAGATCCGGCCGGTGCACAGGTACCCGGCGTTCTCGGCGAGCCCGACCGCGGCGCCCAGCAACGGGTGCGCGACGGCGCCCAGCCCGGCCGACGACACGTCCGCGAACGCGGGCGCGGCCGGCTCCGGCCAGTAGTGCTCGTGCTGGAAGGCGTAGGTCGGCAGGTCGGCGCGGCGGGCGCCGGCGCCGTCGAACACCGCGGCCCAGTCGACGCTGACGCCGTGCGCGAACGCCTCGGCCAGCGCGAGCAGCAGCCGGTCGCGGCCGCCCTCGTCGCGGCGCAGGGTGCCGCTGACGGTGGCCGTCGAGCCGGCGTCGTCGATGGTCTGCTGGATCCCGACGGTCAGCACCGGGTGGGCGCTGACCTCGACGAACGACTCGTGGCCCAGGGCCAGCAGCGCCCGGGTGACCTCCTCGAACCGGACCTGCTGGCGCAGGTTGCGGTACCAGTAGGCAGCGTCCAAAGAGGACGTATCGACGGGGCCGCCGGTGACCGTGGAGTGGAACACCGTGTCGGTGTCCTTCGGCCGGATCGGGGCGAGCAGCCGCAGCAGCTCGGCCTCGATGGCCTCGACGTGCGCGCAGTGCGACGCGTAGTCGACGGCGATCCGGCGCGCGCGGATGTGGTGCCCGCGGCAGTGCTCGACCAGTTCGTCGAGCGCGTCGGCGTCCCCGGACACGACGGTCGCTTCGGGGCCGTTGACCGCGGCGACCGAGATCCGCCCGGTCCACCCGGCCAGGAGTTCTTCCGCACCGGCGCGGGAAAGCGCGAGCGAGACCATCCCGCCGCGGCCGGACAGGGCCAGGATCGCCTGGCTGCGCAGGGCCACGACCCGGGCGGCGTCCGAAAGGGACAGTGCCCCCGCGACGGCGGCCGCCGCGATCTCGCCCTGCGAGTGCCCGATCACCGCGGCCGGGCGGACGCCGTAGGCGCGCCAGACCTCGGCCAGCGAGACGTTGATCGCCCACAGCACCGGCTGCACGACGTCCACCCGATCGAGCGGCTCGGCCGCGCGAACGACGTCCATCAACTGGAAGTCGACGAACGGGGCCAGCGCGGCGGCGCACTCGGCCATCCGCGCGGCGAACGCCGGCTCGGTCTCCAGCAGCTCGACGGCCATGCCCGGCCACTGCGAACCCTGGCCGGGGAACACGAACACCGGACGCTCGCCGCGGGCGAAGCCCTGCGCGACGCCGTGCCCGGCGATGCCGCCGGCCAGCGCGGTGAGCCGCTCCTTCAGCTCTCCGGCGTCGTGGCCCAGCACCACCGCGCGGTGCTCGAACACCGACCGCGTGGTGGCCAGCGCGTGGCCGACGTCGACCGGGTGGGCGTCCACAGTGGCCAGCCGGGCGGCCTGGGCCCGCAGCGCGCCTTCCGTCCGTGCGGTCAGGACCCAGGGAATCGAGCCCCGGTAAGACGGTTCGGCCGTCTCGTCGTCCATTTCGGACGGTGCCTCGATGATCGCGTGCGCGTTGGTGCCGCTGACGCCGAACGCCGACACGGCCGCGCGACGCGGGCGGCCGGTCTCCGGCCAGGCCCGTTCCTCGGCGAGCAGCTCGACCGCGCCCGAAGCCCAGTCGACGTGCGGGGTCGGCTCGTCGATGTGCAGCGAGCGCGGCAGCACCCCGTGCCGGATGGCCTGCACCATCTTGATCACACCGCCGACGCCGGCCGCGGCCTGCGTGTGCCCGATGTTGGACTTGAGCGAACCAAGCCAGAGGGGCTCGGACCGGTCGCGGCCGTAGGTGGCCAGCAGGGCCTGCGCCTCCACCGGGTCACCGAGCGTGGTACCGGTGCCGTGCCCTTCGACTACGTCTACGTCCGAAGTAGACAGTCCGGCGTTGGCCAGAGCCTGACGGATCACCTTCTGCTGCGCGGGACCGTTCGGCGCGGTGAGGCCGTTGGACGCGCCGTCGGAGTTGATCGCGCTGCCCCGGACGATCGCGAGCACCGGGTGCCCGTGGCGGCGGGCGTCGGAAAGCCGTTCCACGACGAGCATTCCGGCGCCTTCACCCCACGCCGTGCCGTCGGCGGCGGACGCGTACGGCTTGCAGCGGCCGTCCTTGGCCAGCCCGCGCTGGCGGGAGAACTCGACGAACGGCCCGGGCGTCGGCATCACCTGCACACCGCCGGCCAGCGCCATCGAGCACTCACCGCTGCGCAGGGCCTGGACCGCCCAGTGCAGCGCGACCAGCGACGACGAGCACGCCGTGTCCACCGTGACCGCCGGGCCCTCCAGGCCGAGTGTGTAAGCGATCCGGCCGGACATCACGCTGGACGACGTGCCGGTCAGCATGTAGCCCTCGGCGTTCGCCGTGCTGCCGGCCAGCACCGAGGTGTAGTCCTGCGTCGCGCCGCCGACGAACACACCGGACCGGCTGCCGCGCAGGGTTTCCGGGTCGATCCCGGCGCGCTCCAGCGCCTCCCAGGCGATCTCCAGCAGCAGCCGCTGCTGGGGGTCCATGGTGAGCGCCTCGCGCGGGGTGATGCCGAAGAACCCGGCGTCGAACAGGCCCGCTTCGTGCAGGAACGCGCCTTCGCGGGTGTAGCTCGTGCCGGACGATTCGGGGTCGTCGTCGTACAGCGCGTCCAGCGCCCAGCCGCGGTTGTCGGGGAACGTCGAGATCGCGTCCCGGCCTTCGGCGACGAGGTCCCACAGCTGCTCCGGCGTCGAGATCCCACCCGGGTAACGGCAGGCCATCGCGACGATCGCGATCGGCTCGTCGGTGGCGCCGACGGCCGTGACCTGAGCGGCGTCGGCGGCGACGCCGAGCACCTCGGCCCGCAGGAACTCCGCGAGCACCCGGGGTGAGGGGTAGTCGAACACCAGCGTCGTCGGCAGGGTCAGGCCGGTGACGGCCGTCAGCCGGTTGCGCAGCTCGACGGCGGTCAGCGAGTCGAAGCCGAGCTCGCGGAACGCCTTCTGCGCGCCGAGCCCCTCCGCGCCGGCGAAGCCGAGCACCGCGGCGGCGTGCTGCGAGATCAGGTCGACGAGCAGGTCCTCCTGGTCGGCGGCCGACATCCCGCTCAGCCGCGCGTGCAGCGCGGACGCCTCGGGGGTGCGCTCGGCGGCGGCCTGCTCGGCCGCCGCCCGCAGCGCGCGGACGGCGGGCAGCTCGTCCAGCAGCGGCCGCGGCCGGGCCGCGGTGAACGCCGGGTAGAACCGCTCCCAGACGACGTCGGCGACGGCCAGGAACGTCTCGTCGCGCTCCAGTGCCTGGCGCAGCGCGGCGATCGCGAGCTTCGGGTCCATGGCCGGGACCCCGCGGCGGCGCATCTGCTCCCCCGCCTCGCCCTCGGCCATGCCGCCGTCGGCCCAGGCCCCCCACGCGATGGAGGTGGCCTTGAGCCCGCGGGCGCGGCGCTGCTCGGCGAAGGCGTCGAGGTAGGCGTTGGCCGCGGCGTACGCGCCCTGGCCACCGCCACCCCAGACGCCCGCGTTGGAGGAGAACAGGACAAAGGCGTCCAGCTCGGGGAATACGTCTTCGAGCGCCTGCGCGCCGGTGATCTTGGCCGTGGCGATCCGGGCCAGGTCGTCGAGGACGAGGTCGTCGACGGCCCCGGTTTCGCCCAGCCCGGCCGCGTGGAAGACCGCGGTGACCGGACCGTCCAGGCTCGCGGCGAGCGCGGCGAGGGCGTCGCGGTCGGCGGCGTCGCAGGCCGCGACGGTGACGCGGGTGCCCAGCTCGGTCAGCTCCGCGGCCAGCTCGGCCGCGCCCGGGGCGTCCGCGCCGCGACGGCTGGTGAGCACGACGTGCGCGGCCCCGGCGGTGGCGAGCCAGCGCGCGACGTGCGCGCCGATGGCCCCGGTACCGCCGGTGATCAGCGCGGTCGCGCCGTCGGGCCGCCAGCCCGGCCGGGCCCGGACCGTGGCCGCGGCGGGCGCGGGCACCAGGCGGCGCGCGAGGACGCCGTTGTCCCGGACGGCGACCTGGTCCTCGGTGCCGGTCAGCACGGCGGCGAGCCGGGCGGCGGCGCGGCCGGAGACCTCGGCGGGCAGGTCGACCAGGCCACCCCAGCGTTCGGGCCGTTCCAGGCCGAACACCCGGCCCAGCCCCCAGACCGCGGCCTGGGCCGGAGACGAAACCGGCGCGACCGCACCGGTGGTGGCGATCCACAGTGGAGTGTCGCCCAGGTCCCGCATCAGCTCGGCGGTGGCCGCGAGGCCCATGGGGACGGAAGCGGCGTCCGGGTGCGGACGCTCGTCCAGCGCCAGCAGGGAAAGCACGCCGTCCACCGGCTCGGCGCAGTGCTCGATGCCGGTCACCACGCGGACGTCGACACCGGCCCCGCGCAACGCCTCGGGCCACGCCGTCTCGACGTCCTCGGGGACGACGACGAGCCAGGTGCCCTGAGCGACCCCGGTCGGCTCGGGCAGCGGGTTCCACGCGATCCGGTACCGCCATGCGTCCACAGTGGACTCGTCGGCGGCCTGGCTGTGCCACGCGGAAAGAGCGGGCAGCACCGCGCTCAGCGGGTCGTCGGCGTCAACGGCCAGTGTCGCGACGAGTTCGCCCAGGTCACCGCGGTCGACGGCGGCCCAGAAGGCGGACTCCAGCGCGTTCGTCGCACCGAACGCCGCGCCGGCGGGCATCTCCGGCGCGTCGAGCCAGTACCGCGCCCGCTGGAACGGGTAGGTCGGTAGGTCGACCCGCTTCGGGGTGATCCCGGCGAAGAGCGCGGACCAGTCAGGCGACGCCCCGGCCGCGATGGCGGCCGCGAGCGCGTGCCGCACGGTGGTCTCTTCGTCCCGCGTCGCCCGCAGCGCCGGAACGGCGGTGACGACGCCGGTCAGGCACTCCTGCGTCATCGCGCAGAGGATGCCGTCCGGCCCCAGCTCGACGAACGTCGTGACGCCGCGTTCTTCGAGTGTGCGGACGCCGTCGGCGAACCGCACCGCGCGGCGGACGTGGCGCACCCAGTAGTCGGGGTCGGCCAGCTCTTCAGCGGTGGCCAGGCGTCCGGACACATTGGACACGACGGGGATGCGCGGCTCGTGGTAGGTCAGGGTTTCCGCGACGGCGTAGAAGTCCTCCAGCATCGCGTCCATCCGCGGCGAGTGGAAGGCGTGGCTGACCGTGAGCAGCTTGGTCTTGCGGCCCAGGGTGGTGAAGTGGTCGGCGACGGCCAGCACGGCGGCGTCGTCACCGGAGATGACGGTCGAGGACGGGCTGTTGAGCGCGGCGATGCTCACCGCACCGGTCAGCAGCGGGGTGATCTCGTCTTCGGTGGCCTGGATCGCCACCATCGCGCCGCCTTCGGGCAGCGCCTGCATCAGCTCACCGCGCGCCGCGACCAGCGCGACCGCGGACGGCAGGTCCAGCACGCCCGCGACGTGCGCGGCCGCGACCTCGCCGATCGAGTGCCCGATCAGGAAGTCCGGCGTGACGCCGAAGTGCTCGAACAGCCGGTACAGCGCGACCTCGACGGCGAACAGCGCGGCCTGGGTGTAGCGGGTCTTGTCGAGCAGGCGGTCCGGGTCGTCGAACAGGACCGTCTTGAGTGGAGTGTCCAACCGGGACGCGAACGCGGCGCAGACGGCGTCCAGCGCCTCGGCGAACACGGGCTGGGCGGCGTACAGTTCGCGGCCCATGCCGACGCGCTGGCTGCCCTGGCCGGTGAAGAGGAACGCGGTCTTCGCGCCGGCGACACCGGTGATCGCACCGGGCTCCCCCGCGGCGATCGCGTCGAGAGCGTCGAGGACCTCCCCCGGTTCGTCGGCGAGGACGACCGCGCGGTGCTCGTGGAGGGTCCGGGTGGTGGCCAGCGAGTAGGCGACCTCGGTGACGTCGAACTCGTCGAGGTGCTCGCGCAGGCGGGCGGCCTGGGCGCGCAGGGCGGCGGCGGACCGGCCCGAGACGACCAGCGGAACCCGCCGGCCGTCGTTGCTGGGCTCGTCGCTCTCGGCTGGTTCGGCCTGCTCGACGATCACGTGGGCGTTGGTGCCGCTGAACCCGAACGAGCTGATCCCGGCGCGCCGGGCGCGGTCGACGTCCGGCCACTCGCGCTCTTCGGCGAGCAGCTCGACGGCGCCGGACTCCCAGTCGACGTGCGGGGTCGGCTCGGCCAGGTGCAGCGTCTTCGGCAGGACGCCGTGGCGCATCGCCTCGACCATCTTGATGATCCCGGCGACGCCGGCCGCGGCCTGGGTGTGACCGAGGTTCGACTTGATCGAGCCGAGCAGCAGCGGGTCGCCGGTGCGGTCCTGGCCGTAGGTCGCGAGCAGGGCCTGGGCCTCGATCGGGTCGCCCAGCTGGGTGCCGGTGCCGTGCGCCTCGACGACGTCCACGTCCGATGCAGCCAGCCCGGCGTTCGCCAGCGCCTGGTGGATCACGCGCTGCTGCGAGGGACCGTTGGGTGCGGTGAGGCCGTTGGACGCGCCGTCCTGGTTGACCGCGGACCCGCGGACGACGGCGAGCACGGGGTGGCCGTTGCGGCGGGCGTCGGAGAGCTTCTCCAGCAGCAGCACGCCGGCGCCCTCACCCCAGCCGGTGCCGTCGGCGTCCGCGGAGAAGGCCTTGCAGCGGCCGTCGGAAGCGAGCCCGCGCTGCCGGCTGAACTCGACGAACGCGCCCGGGGACGCCATCACCGTGACGCCGCCGGCCAGCGCGAGCGTGCATTCCCCGTTGCGCAGCGCCTGTGCGGCCAGGTGCACGGCAACCAGCGAAGACGAGCACGCCGTGTCGACGGTGACCGCCGGCCCCTCGAGCCCGAGCGCGTAGGAAACGCGGCCGGTGACGACGCTGCCCGCGGTGCCGGTGGACAGGTACCCCTCGACACCCTCGGGCACGGCCAGCAACCGGGTCGCGTAGTCGTGGTACATGACTCCGGCGAACACGCCGGTTTTGCTGCCACGCAGAGAAGTCGGGTCGATCCCGGCGCGCTCGAAGGCCTCCCACGACGTCTCGAGCAGCAGCCGCTGCTGCGGGTCCATCGCGACGGCCTCACGCGGCGAGATCCCGAAGAACTCGGGGTCGAACTGCGCGGCGTCGTGCAGGAACCCGCCTTCGCGGGTGTAGCTCGTGCCCGCGGCGTCGGGATCGTCGTCGTAGAGGGCGTCGAGGTCCCAGCCGCGGTCGGCGGGGAACCCGCTGACCCCGTCCCGCCCCTCGGCGACCAGGCGCCACAGGTCGTCGGGCGTGCGCACCCCACCGGGATACCGGCACCCCATCGCCACGATCGCGATCGGCTCCTGCGCCCCGGCCTCGGCCTCACGCAGGCGGCGCCGCGTCTCGTGCAGGTCGGCGGTCACCCGCTTGAGGAAGTACCTGAGCTTGTCGTCGTTCTGTTCGGTCATGTCAGCGCGCCCCTCAGCGTCGAACCGTCGAAGTCTGTGTGTCGCCGGGCCCCAGCCCCGGCGTGTCGGCCGTTCCTGTCGGCGAGTTGGCCGCTCTGGGTGGCGTGTAGGCCGATCTGGGCGGTGTGTTGGCCGCTCCGGTCGGCGAGCTGGCCGTTCCGGGTGGCGAGCTGGCCGATCTGGGCGGTGTGTTGGCCGCCCCAGTCGGCGAGATGGCCGTTCCGGGTGGCGAGTCGGCCGCCCCGGTCGACGAGTCGGCCGCCCCGGTCGGCGACTTGGCCGCCCCAGTCGGCGACTTGGCCGCTCCGGTCGGCGAGCTGGCCGATCCGCGTGGCGAGTTGGCCGCCCCGGTCGGCGAGTCGGCCGCCCCGGTCGGCGACTTGGCCGCTCCGGTCGGCGAGCTGGCCGATCCGCGTGGCGTGTCGGCCGATCTGGGCGGTGTGTTGGCCGCCCCGGTCAGCGAGCTGGCCACTCCGGTCGGCGAGTTGGCCGTTGGCGTTGGCGTGTCGGCCGGTCCGGGTGATGTGTCGGCCGATCCCGTCGGCGGGTCGGCCATCCCGAGCCGTGCGTCGGCCGATCCCGGCGGCGGGTCGGCCCTGCCCGTCGGTGTGTTGGCCGATCTCGGTGGCGGGTCGGCCATCCCAGGCCGTGCGTCGGCCGATCCCGATGGCGGGCCGGCCGTTGGCGGTGGTGAGTCGAGTCGTCATGAGATGCCGAACTCCTTGCCGATGAAGTCGAAGATCTCGTCGTCCGACGCCACTTCCAGGTCCTCGGCGACCGACTTCTCCTCTTCCGGTTCCGCCCCGTCCCAGGCGGACGCCAGGCCGCGGAGGCGCCCGGCGATCCGGGCGCGGCCGGACTCGTCCGGCACCACCTGCGTCAGCGCGGCGCCGAGCCGGTCCAGCTCGGCCAGGAGCGCGGTGACCGCCGCCGTGCCGTCCGGAGCCAGGTCGGCGGCGAGCCGCGCGGCCAGGTCCAGCGGGGTCGGGTGGTCGAACACCAGCGTCGCGGGCATCCGCAGCCCGGTGACCGCGGCCAGCCGGTTGCGCAGCTCCACCGCCGTCAGCGAGTCGAACCCGAGCTCCTTGAACGCCCGGTCCGGCTCGACCAGGCCGGCGTCGGCGTGCCCGAGCACCGCGGCGACCTGCCCGCGGACCACGTCCAGCAGGATCCGCTCGCGATCCTCGGGCGACGCGGTCGACAGCCGCGCGGTCAGCGCCGCCCCGGCCCCCGCCGAGACGTCGACGCCACGCCGCGCCGGGGCCCGGACGAGACCCCGCAGCAGCGCGGGCACCTCACCCTGGGCGCGGGCCGCGGCGAGGTCGAGCCGCACCGGCACGAGCGCCGCGTCACCGGTCGCGACCGCGGCATCGAACAGCGCCAGACCCTCCTCTGTGGACAGTGCGGCGACACCGCCCCGGTTCAGGCGCCGGACGTCGGCGCCGCCGGCCATCCCGTCGTCCCACAGGCCCCAGGCCAGCGACGTCGCCGGGAGCCCACGGGCGCGCCGGTGTGCGGCCAGCGCGTCCAGGAAGGTGTTGGCGGCGGCGTAGTTCCCCTGGCCCGCGTTGCCGAACACGCCGGCCGCGGAGGAGAACAGGACGAACGCGTCGAGGTCACCGGTCAGCTCGTGCAGGTTGAGGGCGGCGTCGACCTTCGGCCGCAGCACCGCGCCGACCCGCTCGGGAGTCAGCGCCGGCAGGACGCCGTCGTCGAGGACGCCGGCCGCGTGCACCACGGCGGTCACCGGGTGCTCCGCCAGCACGGCGGCCAGCGCGTCGCGATCGGCGACGTCGCAGGCGAGCATCCGCACGTCGGCCCCCAATCCGGAGAGTTCGGCCGCCAGTTCGGCGTCCGCACCCCGGCGGCTGAGCAGCAGCAGGTCCCGGACGTCGTGCGCGGTGACCAGGTGCCGCGCGAGCACCCGGCCGAGCGCGCCGGTCGCGCCGGTGAGCAGGACCCGGCCACCCGGCCGGAACCGCAGCTCGCCGTCCGGTCGCGGCACCCGCGCCAGCCGCGGCGCGAAGACGTTCCCGGCGCGTACGGCCAGCTGCGGCTCGTCGGTGGCCAGCGCCCCGGCGAGTGCCTTCGAGGACTCGACGTCGTCGTCGAGGTCGGCCAGCCGGAACCGGCCGGGCTCTTCGGACTGCGCGGTGCGGACGAGACCCCAGACCGCGGCGGCGGCCGGGTCCGGCACGGTGTCACCCTCGGCCGCGGCGACCGCGCCCCGGGTGAGCAGCACCAGCTGGGTCGCGGCAAACCGCTCGTCCGCGAGCACGGCCTGGACCAGCGCCAGGGCGAACCCGGTGGTCTCGTGCGCGGCCGCGGCGGTGCGCCCGCCGGTGACCGGCACGATCAGCGTGTCCGGCGCCGGGCCGTCGTCGTCGAGGACGTCGACGAAGTTCTCGTACGCCACCGCGCCGATCGCCTCGGCCGCGGCGGGATCGGCGGTGACCAGGGCGAGCTGCCGGACGCCGTGCGCGACCGGGGCGACGGGCTGCCAGCCGATCCGGAACAGCGACTCGACGTTACCCCCGGACGGCAGCGCCAGCGGCCGCACCACCAGCGATTCGACGCGGGCGACCGGGGTACCGGCGTGGTCGGTGACGTCGAGCGCGATCGCGTCGGCGCCGGCCGGGCGCAGCCGGACCCGCAGGGCGGTGGCGCCGGTGGCGTACAGCGAGACGCCGGACCAGGAGAACGGCAGACGCGGCCCGCCGTCGCCTCCCGTCTTGGTGCTCCCCCGCGACATCGCGTGCAGTGCGGCGTCGAGCAACGCCGGGTGCAGCCCGAACCGGCTCGCCTCGGCGTCGTCGGGCAGGACGACCTCGGCGTAGACGTCCTCGCCGTCCCGCCAGATCGCCCGCAGCCCTTGGAACGCCGGCCCGTAGTCGAACCCGGCCACGGCGAGGTCGTCGTAGATCCCCTCCACCGCAACGGATTCAGCGCCAGTGGGCGGCCACTCGGTGAGCATCTCGGGAGTGGGCGCGCCGCTCGCGAGAGCACCGGTGGCGTGCACGGTCCACGGCTCGCCGTCCCCGGTGCGCGAGTGCAGCGTGAGGTCCCGCAGCCCGGACTCGCCAGGCGCGCCAACGGAAAGCTGCAGCTGCACGGATTCCTTCTCGGGCAGGACGAGCGGCGCGGCCAGCGTCAGCTCCTCGACGCGACCACAGCCGACCTGGTCACCGGCCCGCAGAGCGAGTTCCACGAACGCGGTGCCGGGCAGCAGTACGGTGCCCCCGACGGCGTGGTCGGCCAGCCAAGGGTGGGTCCGCCGCGACAGCAACCCGGTGAACACGACGGCGTCGTCGCCGGCCAGGTCGACGCTCGCCCCGAGCAGCGGATGCCCGGCAGCACCGAGGCCCGCGGAGGCGACATCGCCGACCATCGCCGGCGGGTGCAGCCAGAACCATTCCCGCTGAAAGGCATAGGTCGGCAGGGCAACCCGCCGCGCACCGGTCCCGGCGAACACCGCCGTCCAGTCCGGGGTTGCGCCCGCCGCGACCGCAGCACCAAGCGCCGTGACCGCCGAAACAACCTCCGGGCGTCCCTTGCGCAGCGCCGGAACCGCCGTCACGGCCACGGTGTCCTGGGCCATCGCGGACAACACACCGTCCGGCCCCAGCTCCACGAACGTCGTGACCCCAGCCGCCTCCAGCGTCCGCACGCCATCAACGAACCGCACGGCCTCCCGCACGTGCCGCACCCAGTAATCCGCGTCGAAAGACGTCACCAGCTCGCCGGTGACGTTCGAGACTATCGGTATAACCGACTTACCGTATGACAGAGACTCAGCTATACCGCGGAACTCATCCAGCATCGGGTCCATCAGCGGCGAGTGGAACGCATGGCTCACCACCAGGCGCTTCGTCTTGCGGTCACCGAACTTCTCGGCGACGGTCAGCACCGCGTCCTCGTCGCCCGAGATGACCGTCGAGGACGGGCCGTTCAGCGCCGCGACGGTCACACGGTCAGACAGATATACCGAAACCTCAGCCTCGGTCGCCTGCAAAGCCACCATCGCCCCACCCGACGGCAGCGCCTGCATCAACCGGCCCCGAGCGGCAACCAAAGTCACCGCATCAGCCAGCGACAGCACCCCGCCGACGTGCGCGGCGACGATCTCACCGATCGAGTGCCCAGCCAGATGCCCCGGCTTGACACCCCAGCTCTCGAACAGCCGGAACAGCGCCACCTCAAGCGCGAACAACGCGGCCTGGGTGTAGTCAGTCCGATCAAGAAGCGAGTTCACTTCGAACAGAACCGTCTTAAGAGGAGTGTCCAAAGTGAACTCGGCACACACCGCGTCCAGCGCGGAAGCGAACACCGGGAACGCGGAGTACAACTCAAGCCCCATGGCCGAGCGCTGACTGCCCTGCCCGGTGAACAGGAACGCCAGACCACCCGCGGCCGCCCCGGTCTCGACAGCACCCAAGGCGTCCAGCAAAGCACCGGGTTCCTCCGCCGTCAGCACCACCCGACGCTCGTGCAGCGTCCGCGTCGTGGCCTGCGAAAACGCGACGTCGGCGACGCGGAAATCCCGGCCAAAAAGGTGGTCCCGCAACCGCTGCGCCTGCTCACGCAAAGCCGCGTCGGTACGACCGGAGACGACCACCGGCACCGCACGGTCCACCCCCGGTACGACACGCGAAGGCTCGACAGGCGCTTGCTCGATGATCGTGTGCGCATTGGTCCCGCTGAACCCGAACGACGACACCGCCGCCCGCCGCGGCCGGTCCACCGACGGCCACTCACGCTGCTCGGTCAGCAGCGAGACCGCCCCGGCCGACCAGTCGACGTGCGGGGTCGGCTCGCCTACGTGCAGCGTCCGCGGCACCACGCCGTGACGCATGGCGAGAACCATCTTGATGATCCCGGCGACGCCGGCCGCGGCCTGCGTGTGCCCCAGGTTCGACTTGACCGAGCCCAGCAGCAGCGGCTCGCCGGCACGCTCGGCGCCGTAGGTGGCCAGCACTGCCTGCGCCTCGATCGGGTCGCCGAGCGACGTCCCGGTCCCGTGCGCCTCGACGACGTCGACGTCCGAAGTGGACAGACCGGCGTCGGCAAGGGCCTGGCGGATGACACGTTGCTGGGACGGGCCGTTCGGCGCGGTCAAGCCGTTGGACGCACCGTCCTGGTTGATCGCACTCCCCCGGACCACCGCGAGCACTTCGTGACCGTTGCGCCGCGCGTCGGACAGGCGCTCCAGCAGCAGCACGCCGGCGCCCTCGGCCCAGCCCGTGCCGTCCGCGTCGGCCGAGAAAGCCTTGCAACGGCCGTCGGAGGCGAGCCCGCGCTGGCGGCTGAACTCGACGAACGCGCCCGGCGTCGCCATCACCGTCACGCCACCGGCCAGCGCCATCGTGCACTCGCCGGAACGCAGGGCCTGCGCGGCCAGGTGCACCGCGACCAAAGAGGACGAACACGCCGTGTCGACCGTGACCGCCGGACCCTCCAGACCGAGCACATAGGACACCCGGCCGGACGCGACACTGCCGGACCCACCGGTGCCCAGGTAGCCCTCGACGCCCGGCGGAACCGCGGGCAGCCGGGACAGGTAGTCGTGGTACATCACCCCGGCGAACACCCCGGTTCTGCTGCCCCGTAACGAAACCGGGTCGATCCCGGCCCGCTCGACGGCCTCCCACGAGGTCTCCAGCAGCAGCCGCTGCTGCGGGTCCATCGCGATCGCCTCACGCGGCGAGATCCCGAAGAACGCCGGATCGAACTCACCCGCGTCGTAGACGAACCCGCCCTCGGAGGCGTGGCTGCTCCCCTCGCGGTCCGGGTCGCCGCCGAAGAGCCCGGAGACGTCCCAGCCGCGGTCGTCCGGGAACGCCGAGATCGCGTCCCGGCCCTCGCGCACCAGGTCCCACAGGTCCTCGGGACTGCGCACGCCGCCGGGGTAGCGGCAAGCGGCCGCGACGATCGCGATCGGCTCGTCGACCCCGGTCTTCGCGGTGACCGCCTCGGCCTCGGCGACCTCGCCGAGCAGGTCGGTCCGCAGCTGCCCGGCCAGCGCGGCCGGCGTCGGGTAGTCGAAGATCAGCGTCGCGGGCAGCCGCAGCCCGGTGGCCGCGCCCAGCCGGTTGCGCAGCTCGACCGCGGTCAGCGAGTCGAACCCGAGATCCCCGAACGTGCGCGTGACGTCGACGTCGTCGGCGGCCGCGTGCCCGAGCACCGCGGCGATCTGCGTGCGCAGCGTGGCCAGCACGAGGGCCTCACGATCGGCCTCGGGCGTGGCGGCGAGCTTGCGTGCCAGCGGCGAGCCGGTCGGCCCGGCCGCCGCGGTCCGCCGGGTGGCCGTGCGGATCAGCCCGCGCAGCAGCGGCGGGACGTCCCCGCCGGCCCGGATCCCGGCCAGGTCCAGCCGGATCGGCACGACCAAGGCCCGCCCGGCGTCCGCGTCGAGCAGCGCCAGTCCGTCCTCGGTGGACAGTGCGGCGACCCCGCCACGGCCCAGCCGTCCGACGTCGGCGCCGTCGATCATGCCGTCGTCCCACAGGCCCCAGGCCAGCGACGTCGCCGCCAGTCCCTGGGCGCGCCGGTGGGCCGCGAGGGCGTCGAGGAAAGCGTTTGCGGCGGCGTAGTTGCCCTGCCCGGCGTTGCCGAAGACCCCGGCTGCCGAAGAGAAAAGCACGAACGCGTCGAGGTCGTCGGTCAGCTCGTGCAGGTTGAGCGCCGCGTCGGCCTTCGGGCGCAGCACGGCGTCCAGGCGGTCGGCCGTCAGCGTCGACAGCACGCCGTCGTCGAGGACCCCGGCGGCGTGCACGACTGCGGTCACCGGGTGCTCGGCCAGCAACGCGGCCAGCGCGGCACGGTCGGCGACGTCGCACGCGGCCACGGTCACCTCGGCACCCAGCCCGCGCAGGTCCGTCACCAGCTCGGACGCCCCGGGCGCAGCCGGCCCGCGACGGCTGGTCAGCAGCAGCCGCCCGACGCCGTGGGTCGTGACCAGGTGCCGCGCGACCGCGCTGCCGAGCGCGCCGGTGGCCCCGGTGACCAGCACCGTGCCGTCCGGCCGGAGCCCGGCGAACGTCCCACCGGAGGCGCTGACGCGAGTCAGCCGCGGTGCCAGTACCCGCCCGCCGCGCACCGCGACATACGGCTCACCAGCGGAAACGGCGATGTTGAGCGCCACCGAGCCGTCGGTGTCGACGAGCGCGATGCGGCCCGGGTGCTCGGCCTGCGCCGACCGCACGAGCCCGCCGGCGGCCGCACCGGCGAGATCGGTGACGTCCTCGCCGGGCAGCACCGCGGCGCCACGGGTGAGCACGACCAGCGACGTCTCGTCGAAACGGGCGTCGGTGAGCAGGGTCTGCAGCAGGGCGAGGGCGAGGTGCCCGCGCTCGTGGACGTCACCGGTGAGGTTCAGCACCAGCACGTCCGGCGCCGATGCCGACTCCAGCTCCTCGTCCAGCTCCAGGAAGTCTTCGTACCGCTCGACGTCCAGCCCGGCGTCCGGGCCCAGCAGCGCCCAGCGGCCGTCGACGGTCGTCTCGGCGGGCACCGGCACCCAGTCGACGCCGAACAGCGCGTCGGTGCCGCGTTCGACACTCGCCAGCGGGCGCAGGGCCAAGGACGACACCGTCGCCACCGGCGCACCCGCGCCATCGGCGACGGTCAGCGAGACGCCGTCCACAGTGGACGAGAGGCGGACGCGCAGCTCGGTCGCACCGGTGGCGTGCAACGCGACGCCGGACCAGGCGAACGGCAGGTGCGCGCGGCCCGGTTCGACGAAGGCGCCGAGCCCGATGGCGTGCAGCGCGGCGTCGAGCAGCGCGGGGTGCAGCGCGAAGCCGGCCGCCGCGCGCTCGTCCGGCAGCGCGACCTCGGCGTAGACGTGCTCGCCGCGGCGCCAGGCCGCACGCAGGCCCTGGAACGACGGCCCGTAACCGAACCCGGCCTCCGCGAGCGCGGTGTAGTGGCCGGACAGGTCGATCGCTTCGCCGGCCGGGGGCCACTCCCCCAGCGGCTCGGCCGGGATCGCGGCCTCGGACAGGGCGCCTTCGGCGTGCTGGGTCCACGGCTCGTCGGCGAGCGCGCTCTCGAGTCGCGAGTGGACGGTCAACGGGTAGCGGCCCTGCTCGTCCGGGGCGCCGACCCACACCTGCACGTGGACGGCGTCGCGCTCGGGCAGCACCAGCGGCGCGTGCAATGTCAGTTCCTCGACGCTCCGCGCGCCGACCTGGTCGCCGGCCCGCACCGCGAGCTCGACGAACGCGGTCCCGGGCAGCAGCACGGTGCCGCCGACGGCGTGCTCGGCCAGCCACGGGTGGCTGTCCAGCGCGAGCCGGCCGGTGAGCAGCAGCCCGCCCTCGGCCCCGGCGACGCCGACCGCGGCACCGAGCAGCGGGTGGTCGGCCGGGCCGAGGCCGAAGCCGCTGGCCGAGCCGGTGAAGGTCCGCGCCGGGTACAGCCAGAAGTGCTCCTTCTGGAAGCGGTAGGTGGGCAGGTCGACCCGCGCGTGGTCACCGGGCAGCAGCCGCGTCCAGTCGACGGGTGCGCCGTTCGCCCAGGCCAGGCCGAGCGCGGCCACGGCGGTCTCGGGCTCGGGACGGCCGGCGCGCAACACGGGCAGCGCCTGAACCTCCGAGAGGGACTGGGAGGTGAGCGCGGAGAGGACGCCGTCCGGGCCCAGCTCGACGAACGTGCGGGCGCCGGCCTCGTGCGCCGCGGTCACGGCGTCGGCGAACCGGACGGTCTCGCAGACGTTCCGCACCCAGTAGCCCGCGTCGAACTCCGTCACCAGCTCACCGGTGACACTCGAGACCAACGGTATAACCGACTTACCGTATGACAGAGACTCAGCTATACCGCGGAACTCATCCAGCATCGGGTCCATGAGCGGCGAATGGAACGCGTGACTGACCGTCAGCCGCTTGGTCTTGCGATCCGTGAAATGCGCGGCCACGGCCAGCACGGCGTCTTCATCGCCCGAGACGACCGCCGAGGCCGGGCCGTTCAGCGCCGCGATGGTCACCCGGTCAGACAGATATACCGAAACCTCGGCCTCGGTCGCCTGAATGGCCACCATCGCGCCACCCTCGGGAAGCGCCTGCATCAGCCGCCCGCGCGCCGCGACGAGCTTGGCGGCGTCGTCGAGCGAGAACACCCCGGCGACGTGCGCGGCGGCGATCTCCCCGATCGAATGCCCGATCACCAGGTCCGGCCGCAGGCCCCAGTGCTCGACCAGCCGGAACAACGCCACCTCGACCGCGAACAGCGCGGCCTGCGTGTACCGGGTCCGGTCCAGCCGGTCGGCGTCGTCGCCGAACACGACGTCGTGGTCCAGCTCGAGGCGCTCGCAGACGGCGTCGAACGCGGCCGCGAACTCCGGGTAGGCGGCGTACAGCTCACGCCCCATGCCGATCCGCTGGCTGCCCTGCCCGGTGAACAGCAGGGCCAGTTTCCCTTCCCCGGCAACGCCCGTCACGGTGATGTCGCCGACCAGGACCGCGCGGTGTTCGTGCGCGGCCCGGCCGGTCGCCAGCGCGTGGGCGACGTCGGCGGGGTCGGCCGTCAGCTCGCGGATCGCCTCGACCTGTGCGGACAGCGCTTCCGGCGAGCGGGCCGAGACGATCCGCGGCACCGCCGGAACGTCCACTCGCGACACTGCGCCGGGCTCTTCCGCGGGCGCCTGCTCGATGATGGTGTGCGCGTTGGTCCCGCTGAACCCGAACGACGACACCGCCGCCCGCCGCGGCCGGTCCACCGACGGCCACTCACGCTGCTCGGTGAGCAGCTCGACCGCCCCGGCCGACCAGTCGATGTGCGGCGACGGCTCGCCGACGTGCAGCGTCCGGGGCAGGACCCCGTGGCGGATGGCCTGGACCATCTTGATCACGCCGCCGACGCCGGCCGCGGCCTGGGCGTGCCCGATGTTGGACTTGAACGAACCCAGCCACAGCGGCTCGCCGGCGCGCTCGGCGCCGTAGGTCGCGAGCAGCGCCTGGGCTTCGATCGGGTCGCCGAGCTTGGTGCCGGTGCCGTGCGCTTCGACGGCGTCGATGTCCGTAGTGGACAGTCGGGCGTCGGCCAGCGCTTGGCGGATCACGCGCTGCTGCGACGGGCCGTTGGGCGCGGTCAGGCCGCTGCTGGCGCCGTCGGAGTTGACCGCGCTCCCCCGGATCACCGCGAGCACCGGGTGTCCGTTGCGGCGCGCGTCGGAGAGCCTTTCCAGCAGCAGCATCCCGGCGCCCTCGGCCCAGCCGGTGCCGTCCGCGTCGGCGGAGAACGCCTTGCAGCGGCCGTCGGCGGCCAGGCCGCGCTGGCGGCTGAAGTCGATGAACGCGGCCGGCGTGGACATCACCGTCACGCCGCCCGCGAGCGCCATCGTGCACTCCTCGCGGCGCAGCGCCTGGCACGCCCAGTGCAGCGCGACCAAAGAGGACGAACACGCGGTGTCGACGGTGACCGCCGGGCCCTCCAGCCCGAAGGTGAACGACACCCGGCCCGAGGCGACGCTGCCCGAGCTACCGGTGCCGAGGTACCCCTCGACACCCTCGGGCACCGCCGGCAGCCGCGACGCGTAGTCGTGGTACATCACTCCCGCGAACACGCCGGTTCGGCTGCCGCGCAACGAAACCGGGTCGATGCCGGCCCGTTCGAACGCCTCCCACGACGTCTCCAGCAACAGGCGCTGCTGCGGGTCCATGGCCAGCGCTTCACGCGGGCTGATCCCGAAGAACGCCGGGTCGAACTCGGCCGCGTCGTGCAGGAACCCGCCCTCGGCCGAGTACGACGTGCCGGGGTGGTCGGGGTCCGGGTGGTACAGCTTCTCGACGTCCCAGCCGCGGTCGCGCGGGAACGGCGTCACACCGTCCACACCGGACTCGACGAGCCGCCAGAGGTCTTCCGGGCTCGTGATCCCGCCCGGGTACCGGCAGCTCATCGCGACGATCGCGATCGGCTCGGCCTCGACCTCCTGCAGCCGCTGCCGGGTCTGGGCCAGGTCGGCGGTCACCCGCTTGAGGTAATCGCGGAGCTTCTCTTCGTTCACCATGGCTGTGTCCCGTTCAGATGCCGAGTTGGTTGTCGATGAAGTCGAAGATCTCGTCGTCGCTGGCCGAACCGAGCCGCGAGACCGATTCGTCCACTTCGGACGCCGCCGGCGCGCACCGGCCGAGCAGCGCCTGCAGCCGGGCGGTGAGCCCGGCCCGGTCGCCGTCGTCCAGTCCGGACAGGGCGTCCCCGAGCGCCGTCTCCAGACGGCCCAGCTCGGCGAACACCGGTGCCGGGCCCGCCGGGTCGGCGGCCCCCAGTTCCCCGGCCAGGTGCGCGGCGAGGACGTCCGGGCTCGGGTGGTCGAACAGCAGCGTCGCGGGCAGGCGCAGGCCGGTCGCGGTGCCGATCCGGTTGCGCAGTTCCAGCGCGGTCAGCGAGTCGAACCCCTGCTCGAGGAACCCGCGGCCGGGGACGATCGCCTCCGGCCCGCTGTGCCCGAGCACGGCCGCGGCCTGCGAGCGCACCAGATCCAGCAGGAGCGCCACCCGGTCCGTACCGTCCACTTCGGACAGTGCGGCGAGCACCGCGGCCGCCGGGTCCGCCTCGGCCGCCGCGCGACGCGCCGGTGTCCGGACCAGGCCACGCAGGACCGCGGGTACCCCGTGCGTCGCCGCCCGCGCCTGGACCAGCCCGGTGTCGAGCCGCATCGGCACGAACGCCGGTTCCCCCGACGCCAACGCGGCGTCGAACAGCGCCAGGCCTTCGTCCTCGGTCAACGCGGCCACACCACCGCGGGACATGCGCTTGACGTCGGCGTCGGCGCCCATGCCACCGCCCTCGGTCGCCCACAGGCCCCAGGCCAGCGACGTCGCCGGCCGGCCCTGGGCCCGCCGGTGGACGGCCAGCGCGTCGAGGAAAGCGTTTGCCGCCGCGTAGTTCGCCTGGCCGGCGTTGCCCATCGTGCCCGCCGCCGAGGAGAACAGGACGAACGCGTCGACGTCCCCGGTCAGCTCGTGCAGGTTCAGCGCGGCGTCGACCTTCGGCCGCAGCACGACGTCGAGGCGGTCGGGGTCGAGCCCGGCGAACGTGCAGTCGTCGAGGACACCGGCGGTGTGCACGACCGCGGACACCGGATGGTCGGCCAGCAGCACGACCACGGCGTCGCGGTCGGCGACGTCGCAGGCCGCGAACGTCACCTCGGCGCCCAGCTCCCGCAGCTCGTCACCGAGCCCGGTGTCGACGCCGCGGCGGCTGACCAGCAGCAGGTTCCGCACGCCGTACGCGGTGACGAGGTGCCGGGCGAACAGCCCACCCAGCGCGCCGGTGGCCCCGGTGACCAGCACCGTTCCCGCCGGATCGAGGGACGCGAGCCCTTCGACGGCGGGCTCGGCGCGGCCGAGCCGCGGCGCGCTCGCCACCCCTCGGCGGAGCATCAGCTGCGGCTCGCCGGTGGCCAGCGCGGCGGGCAGGGCGCGCAGCGACGCGTCCTGGTCGTCGGCGTCCACCAGCACCAGGCGGTCCGGGTACTCCGACTGCGCGGACCGCAGCAGGCCCCAGACCGCCGCGTTCGCGAGATCCTCGACGTCCGGGCCGGCCGCGTGCCGGGTCCGGAACACGACCTTCGTGTCCAGCAACCGGTCATCGGCCAAGGCGGCCTGGGTCTGGGCCAGCGCGCGGAACACGGCCAGCCGTACCGCGCCGGCGTCGGCCGGGCCCGCTTCGCACGGCAGCACCAGGAAGTCCGGGGCCGCCGTGTCGTCGTCGGTGAAGGAGAGGAAGTCCTCGTAGCTGCGGACTTCCACCCCGGCCGCAGCCAGGGCGTCCGCCAGAGCCGGGTCCTCGCCGGCGATCGCCCAGGTGCCGGGCTGCTGCGCGGCCAGCGGGACGCCGGACCAGCCGAGCTGGAACAGCGAACCCGAGCGGGCCGGGGCGAGCCGCCCGGCCGGGCGGAGCACCAGGGCGTCGACCGTGGCGACCGGGGCGCCGGTGGCGTCCGCGATGTCCAGCCGGACCGCGTCCTGGCCCGCGCCGCTCAGCCGCACGCGCAGCCGGGAGGCCCCGGTGGCGTGCAGGCCGACGCCGGTGAAGGAGAACGGCAGCCGGCCGGTGCCGGTGTCCTCGACCAGCGTGCCGAGCCCGACCGCGTGGAGCGCGGCGTCGAGCAGCGCCGGGTGCAGCCCGAACCCGGTGGCCTCCTCGGTCAGCTCGACTTCGGCGAACACCACGCCGTCGCGCCGCCAGGCGGCCCGCAGGCCCTGGAACGCCGGGCCGTACCCGAATCCGGCGCCGGCCAGTGCCTCGTACCAGCCGTCGAGGGGCACCTCCTCGGCCTCCGGCGGCCAGGACGTGAGGTCCGTGGCGGCCGGTCCCGGCTCGGGCGTGAGCGTCCCGGCCGCGTGCCGCGTCCAGGGGTCCCCGGTGTTCTCCGGTCGCGAGTGGACGGTCACCGGGCGGCGCCCGGAGGCGTCCGGCGCGCCGACGCCGACCTGCACCGCGACCCCGCCCTGCTCGGGCAGGACCAGCGGCGTCTCCAGCGTCAGCTCCTCGATCCGCGGGCAGCCGGCCTGGTCCCCGGCCCGCAGCGCGAGCTCGACGAAGGCGGTGCCCGGCAAGAGGATCACGCCCTGGACGGCGTGGTCGGCGAGCCACGGGTGGGTCCGCACCGACAGCACGCCGGTCGCGACGAGCCCCTCGCCCCCGGCCAGCGCAACGGTCGCGCCGAGCAGCGGGTGGCCGCCCGGGGCGAGACCGAACGCACTCGCGTCCCCCGGCCGCGGCGCCCCCGCCGACGGCCAGAAGCTCTGGCGCTGGAAGGCGTACGTCGGCAGCGGGACGGGCCGGGTCGTCGCCGGGCCGAACGGCCGGGTGACGTGGCCGCGCACCTGGAGAGCGCCCAGCGCGGTGACCGCGGCGAGCGGCTCGGGCCGCCCCGAGCGCAGCGCGCTCACGAAGGCGCCGGTGGCGCTTTCCTGGGCCAGCGCCGTCAGGACGGCGTCCGGTCCCAGCTCGAGGAACGTCGTGACGCCGCCGGCTTCCAGCGCCCGCACCCCATCGGTGAACCGGACGGCCGCCCGGACGTGGGTGACCCAGTACTCCGCGTTGAACTCTGTCACCAGCTCGCCGGTGACGTTCGAGACTATCGGTATAACCGACTTACCGTAAGACAGAGACTCCGCTATACCGCGGAACTCCGCCAGCATCGGGTCCATCAGCGGCGAGTGGAAGGCGTGGCTCACCACCAGGCGCTTGGACTTGCGGTCCGCGAAGTGCTCGGCCACCGCCAGCACCGCGTCCTCGTCGCCCGAGATGACGGTCGACGTCGGCCCATTGAGCGCCGCGATGGTCACACGGTCAGACAGGTATACCGAGACCTCGTCTTCGGTCGCCTGCAAAGCCACCATCGCACCGCCGGACGGCAGCGCCTGCATCAGACGTCCCCGCGCCGACACCAGCTTCACCGCGTCCGCCAGCGACAGCACGCCGGCCACGTGGGCCGCCGCGATCTCACCGACCGAGTGGCCGAGCAGATAACCCGGCCGCAGCCCCCAGTGCTCGAACAGCCGGTACAGCGCGACTTCCAGCGCAAACAGCGCCGGCTGCGTGTACTCGGTGCGGTCGAGCGCTTCCGCGTCCTCGAAGAGGACCGTCCGCAGTGGACCGTCGAACTCCGCGCACACGGCGTCCAGCGCGGCCGCGAACACCGGGTAGGTCTCGTGCAGCTCGCGGCCCATCCCGGCCCGCTGGCTGCCCTGCCCGGTGAAGAGCACGGCCGGCCCGCCGGTCGTCACCTCACCGTCCACAACGGACGGTGCGTGCTCACCGCGGGCCAGCACTCCCAGCCCGGCGCGGAAGCCGTCCCGGTCGTCGGCGACGACGGCGGCGCGGTGGTCGAACGACGCCCGCGTGTCCGCCAGGGCCCGGCCGATCTCGGCCAGGCCGAGCTCCGGGTGGGCGTCGACGTGGGCGCGCAGCCGCTGAGCCTGGTCGCGCAGAGCCTGCGGCTCACGGGCCGAGAGCACCCACGGCTGCGGCCCGGTGGTGTCCGCGACCGGCGGCTCCGCCGCGGCCGGGACCTGCTCGATGATCGTGTGGGCGTTGGTGCCGCTGAACCCGAACGACGACACCGCCGCGCGGCGCGGGCGTCCGGTCTCCGGCCACGCCCGCTGCTCGGTGAGCAGCTCGACCGCGCCGGCCGACCAGTCGATGTGCGGCGACGGCTCGTCGACGTGCAGCGTCTTCGGCAGCACACCGTGGCGGATGGCCTGGACCATCTTGATCACGCCGCCCACGCCGGCCGCCGACTGGCTGTGCCCGATGTTGGACTTCAGCGAACCCAGCCACAGCGGCTCACCGGCGCGCTCGGCGCCGTAGGTCGCGAGCAGGGCCTGCGCCTCGATCGGGTCGCCGAGCACCGTACCGGTGCCGTGGCCCTCGACGGCGTCCACATCGGACGGTGCGAGCCGCGCGTTGGCGAGCGCCTGGCGGATGACCCGTTGCTGCGAGGGCCCGTTCGGCGCGGTCAGGCCGTTGGACGCGCCGTCGGAGTTGACCGCGGTGCCGCGGACGACCGCGAGCACCGGGTGGCCGTTGCGCCAGGCGTCGGAAAGCCTTTCCAGCAGTAGCATTCCGGCGCCTTCGGACCAGCCGGTGCCGTCCGCCGCGGCGGCGAACGCCTTGCAGCGGCCATCCTCGGCCAGGCCCTGCTGGCGGCTGAAGTCGATGAACGCGGCCGGGGTCGACATCACCGCGACCCCGCCGGCCAAGGCCAGCTCACACTCGCCCTGCCGCAGGGCCTGCGCCGCGAGGTGCAGCGCCACCAACGACGACGAGCACGCCGTGTCCACGGTGACCGCCGGGCCTTCGAGCCCGAGGGTGTAGGCGACCCGGCCGGACGCGACACTGCCGGACGTCCCGGTGCCCAGGTACCCCTCGGCGCCCTCGGGAACGGTGTGCAGCAACGCGGAATAGTCGTTGTACATCACGCCGGCGAACACGCCGGTGCGGCTGCCGCGGGCGGCGTGCGGGTTGATGCCGGCCCGCTCGAACGCCTCCCAGGACGTCTCGAGCAGCAGCCGCTGCTGCGGATCCATGGTCAGCGCCTCGCGCGGGCTGATCCCGAAGAACCCCGGGTCGAACTGGTCGGCGTCGTGCAGGAACCCGCCGTGGCGGGTGTAGCTCGTGCCGGCCCGGCCGCGGTCCTCGGCGTAGAGCGAGGCGAGGTCCCAGCCGCGGTTGGCGGGGAACTCCGAGACGGCGTCACCGCCGGTCTCGACCAGGCGCCACAGCTCCTCCGGCGACCGGACACCGCCGGGGTACCGGCAGGCCATCGCGACGATCGCGATCGGTTCGTCCACAGGGGACGCCGCGGCCACGACCTCGTGCTGCGCTTGCGTGCCGAGCAGTTCGGCGGCGAGGAAGCCGGCCAGGACCTCCGGGGTCGGGTAGTCGAAGACGAGCGTCGCGGGCAACCGCAACCCGGTGGCCGCGTTGAGGCGGTTGCGCAGCTCGATCGCGGTCAGCGAGTCGAAGCCGAGCTCGGTGAACGCGGTGCGCGCGCCGATCGCGTCCGGCGTCGTGTGGCCGAGCACGCCGGCGACCTCCGCGCGGACGACGTCGAGCACCAGCGCGTCGCGGTCCTCGGCCGTGGCCAGCCGCGCCGCGAGGGAACCGGGCTCGGCGGTCGCGGCGACGCGACGGGCGGGGGCCCGCACGAGGCCGCGCAGCAGCGGCTGCACCGTCCCGCTCGCGGCGGCCTGCGCCCGTAGGACGTCGACCACCAGCCGGACGGGCACCAGCTGGGACTGTTCGGCCCCCAGACCGGCGTCGAACAGGCGCAGACCGTCCTCGGTGGACAGTGCGGCGACCCCGGACGACTCCGTCCGGCGCAGGTCACCTTCGTCGAGGGTGCCGCCCATGCCGCCGGTCTCGGCCCACAGGCCCCAGGCCAGCGACGTCGCGGGTTCGCCCAGCTCACGGCGGTGCGCCGCGAGGGCGTCGAGGTAGCTGTTGGCCGCGGCGTAGGCCGCCTGTCCCGCGCCGCCGAACACCCCGGCGGCCGAGGAGAACAGCACGAACGCGTCGAGGTCTTCGGTCAGCTCGTGCAGGTTGAGCGCCGCGTCCGCCTTCGGGCGCAGCACCGCAGCGAGCCGCTCGGGGGTCAGCGAACCGAGCACGCCGTCGTCGAGCACACCGGCGGTGTGCACGACGGCGGTCACCGGGTGCTCGGCGAGCAATGCTTCAAGGGCCTCACGGTCGGCGACGTCGCAGGCCGCGAACGTCACCTCGGCGCCCAGCTCCCGTAGCTCGGTACCCAGCCCGGTGTCGGCGCCGCGGCGGCTCACCAGCAGCAGGTTCCGCACGCCGTGCGCGGTGACCAGGTGCCGGGCGCACAGCGAACCGAGCGCGCCGGTGCCACCGGTGACGAGGACGGTCCCGTCGGGCCGGAACGTCACCGGCGTGCCCGTGGTCTCCACGGCCAAGCGCGGCGCGAGCACCTTGCCGTCGCGGATCGCCGTCTGCGGCTCACCGCTGCCGGCGGCCGCGAGGATCTGTGCGACGTCGGCGTCACCGGCGTCGACCAGGGCGAACCGGCCCGGGTTCTCGGTCTGGGCGGTGCGGATCAGGCCGATCGAGGCGGCCGCGCGGAGATCGGTGATCCGGTCGTCCGGCCCGGCGGCGACCGCGCCGCGGGTGACCACGACCAGCGCGGACTCCGCGAACCGCTCGTCGGCCAGCCATTCCTGGGCCAGCTTGAGGGTCTTGTCCACTTCGGACACCTCGACCACGACGGCCGGGGTCACCTCGGTCAGCTCGGCAAGGTCGGTCACCACGGCGTAGGCGGCCCGATCCGGCTCGCCTCCGGCGGCAACCGCCGTCCAGTCCACTTTGTACAGCGGCAGCGAGTCCCCGGCGAGCTGCGCGGCCTGAACCGGCCGCAGGACCAGCGAGTCCACGCTGAACACCGGCTGCCCGGCAGGGTCGGTCGCCTCGATCGAGACGGCGTCGGTGCCCGCCGCGGCCAGCCGTACCCGCAGCGCGGACGCACCGGTGGCGTGCAGCGAGACCCCGGACCAGGAGAACGGCAGCCGGGCCCCATCGGCGTTGAGCACACCAAGACCGATGCCGTGCAAAGCAGCGTCGAGCAGAGCCGGGTGCGCCCCGAACCGCGACGACTCGACGTCGGCGTCGAGCACGATCTCGGCGAACACCTCACCACCACGGCGCCAGGCGGCCCGCAGGCCCTGGAACACCGGGCCATAACCGAGACCGGTGGCGTAGAGCGCGTCGTAAAGCCCGGTGACGTCGACCGGCTCGGCTCCAGCAGGCGGCCACTCCGCGGTGTTGGCCGATCCGGCCGCCGTGTTGGCCGGTCCGGTCACCGAGTTGGCCGCTCCGGTCGCCGTGCTGACCGCTTCGGTCGCCGTGCTGACCGCTTCGGTCGCCGTGCTGACCGGCCCGGTCACCGTGTTGGCTGTTCCGGTCGCCGTGTTGGCCGGCCCGGTCATCGAGTTGGTCGCTCCGGTCGCCGTGCCGGCCGGCCCGGTTGCAGTGTTGGCCGGTCCGGATGCCATGTTGGCCGGGCCGGTCACCGTGCTGGGCGGCCCGGTCATCGAGTTGGCCACTCCGGTCACTGTGTTGGCCGGTCCGGAGTCGGATCCGGCCGACCGGCGGCCCAGAACCGCCACCTCGCTCGCCGGAGCGAGCGACTCGGCGGTCAGGGTGCCGCTCGCGTTGCGGACCCACGGCTCGCCGCCGATGCGCGAGTGCACCGCCAGCGACCGGCGGTCGCCGACCGCGGCGCCGAGGGTCAGCTGCACCGTGACCTCACCGTCGGCGGGCAGGACGATCGGCTGCTGCAGGGTCAGCTCGTCGATCCGGGCGCAGCCCAGGTCCGCGCCGGCGCGCAGGGCCAGCTCGACCAGCGCGGTGCCGGGCAGCACGATCGCCCCGTGCACCTGGTGCTCGGCCAGCCACGGCTGGGCGGCCACGGACAGCCGTCCGGTGAACAGCACACTGTCCACTTCGGCCAGTTCGACGGCCGCGCCGAGCAGCGGGTGCCCGGTGGCGACCAAGCCGGCGGCCGCGACATCGGCGGCGCTGACCGGGGCGTGCAGCCAGAACCAGCTGCGCTCGAAGGCGTAGGTGGGCAGGTCCACACGGCGGGCGCCGTCGAACAGCGCGGCCCAGTCCACCGGGGCGCCGGTCGCGTGGGCCACGCCGAGCGCGCCCACCGCGGTGTGCGCCTCAGGACGTCCCCTGCGCAGAGCCGGAACGAACGTCGCGTCAGGAACGATCTCCTGACCCAGCGCCGACAACACCCCGTCCGGACCCAGCTCGACGAACGTCGTGACGCCCCGGGCCGCCGCCGCGCGGACGCCGTCGAGGAACCGCACGGCCTCACGCACGTGCCGCACCCAGTAGTCCGCGTCGAACTCGGTGATCAGCTCACCAGTCACGTTCGAGACAATCGGTATAACCGTCTTACCGTAAGACAGAGACTCAGCTATACCGCGGAACTCGGCCAGCATCGGGTCCATGAGAGGCGAGTGGAACGCGTGGCTCACGACCAGCCGCTTCGACTTGCGATCCGCGAACTGTGCCGCCACGGCCAGCACCGCGTCCTCGTCCCCCGAGATGACCGTCGACGACGGGCCGTTCAACGCGGCAATGGTCACACGGTCAGACAGATATACCGAAACCTCGGCCTCGGTCGCCTGCAAAGCCACCATCGCGCCACCCGACGGCAGCGCCTGCATCAGACGTCCCCGCGCCGACACCAGCTTCACCGCATCAGCCAGCGACAGCACACCCGCGACGTGCGCCGCGGCCAGCTCGCCGATCGAGTGGCCGACCAGCACGTCCGGCCGCAGGCCCCACGACTCGTACAGCCGGAACAGCGCCACCTCCAGCGCGAACAGCGCCGCCTGCGTGTACTGGGTCTGGTCGACGTCGCCGTCGAGATCCAGGACGGCGGCGATCTCGTCGAACGCGGCCGCGAACACCGGGTAGGCCACGTACAGCTCCCGGCCCATCCCGGCCCGCTGGCTGCCCTGCCCGGTGAGCAGGAACCCCAGCCCACCACCGGCCACCGCGCCGTACTCGCCGCGCGCGACGGCTTCCAGCCCGGTGCGCAGCTCGACGACGTCCGCGCCGGTCACGACCGCGCGGAGCGCGAAGCGGACCCGCCCGGTCGCCAGCGAGAACCCGACGTCGGCGGGGTTCTCCCCCGACAGGAAGTCCAGAAGCGACGCGGCCTGCCCGCGCAGCGCCTCCGGCGTCTTGGCCGAAAGCACCCACGGCACCACCGGCATCAACGCCGGAGCGGCAGCCGAGACGGGCTCCGGGTACTGCTCGATGATCGTGTGCGCGTTGGTCCCGCTGACCCCGAACGACGACACCGCCGCCCGCCGCGGCCGGCCCGTCTCGGGCCACGGCCGCTGCTCGGTGAGCAGCTCCACCGCGCCGGACGCCCAGTCGACGTGCGGGGTCGGCTCGTCGACGTGCAGCGTGCGCGGCAGGATGCCGTGGCGCATCGCCATGACGACCTTGATGATCCCGCCGACACCGGCCGCCGCCTGCGTGTGCCCGACGTTCGACTTGAACGACCCGAGCCACAGCGGCTCGCCGGCGCGCTCGGCGCCGTAGGTCGCCAGCAGCGCCTGCGCCTCGATCGGGTCGCCCAGCGTGGTGCCCGTGCCGTGCGCCTCGACGACGTCCACATCGGACGGTGCGAGCCGCGCTTCGGCCAGCGCCTGCCGGATCACGGTCTGCTGCGCGGGCCCGCTCGGCGCGGTGAGGCCGTTGGACGCGCCGTCGGAATTCAGCGCCGAGCCGCGGACCACGGCGAGCACCGGGTGCCCGTTGCGGCGCGCGTCGGAAAGCTTCTCCAGCAGCAGCATGCCCGCGCCCTCGGACCAGCCGGTGCCGTCCGCCGCGGCGGCGAACGACTTGCACCGGCCGTCGAACGAGAGGCCGCGCTGCTTGCTGAACTCGACGAACGCCCCCGGCGTCGACATCACGGTGACGCCGCCGGCCAGCGCCAGCTCGCACTCGCCCGAGCGCAGCGCCTTGGCCGCCCAGTGCAGCGCGACCAGCGAAGACGAGCAAGCAGTGTCCACAGTGACCGCCGGGCCCTCGAGCCCGAAGGTGTAGGCGACGCGGCCGGACGCGATGCTGCTCGACCCGCCGGTGCCGAGGTAACCCTCGACGCCGGGCGGGATCGTGTGCAGCCGCGAGGCGTAGTCGTGGTACATCACGCCGGCGAACACGCCGGTCCGCGTGCCGCGCACGGACTCCGCCGGGATCCCGGCACGCTCGAACGCCTCCCACGACGTCTCGAGCAGCAGCCGCTGCTGCGGGTCCATGGCCAGTGCCTCACGTGGGCTGATCCCGAAGAACGCCGGGTCGAACTCGCCCGCGTTGTGCAGGAAACCGCCTTCCCGGACGTAGGACGTGCCGGCAGAGTCCGGGTCGACGTCGTGCAGCGCGTCGAGGTTCCAGCCGCGGTCGGCGGGGAACGGGGAGATGCCGTCGCCGCCGTCGAGCACCAGCCGCCACAGGTCTTCCGGGCTGGCGATGCCGCCGGGGTAGCGGCAGCTCATGGCGACGATCGCGATCGGCTCGTCGCTGCCGGACGTCGTCACCGCGACACGGGCGCGGCTCGGGCCGCCGGACAGTTCGGTGCCGAGGTAGCCGGCGACCTTGGCCGGGTTCGGGTGGTCGAACACGAGGGTGGCGGGCAGCCGCAGGCCGGTCGCGGCGGCGATCCGGTTGCGCAGGTCGACGGCGGTGAGCGAGTCGAACCCGAGGTCCTTGAACGCCCGGCCCGGCTCGATCTCGCCCGCGTCGGCGTGCCCGAGGGCCAGCGCGACCTGCGTCCGGACCAGGTCCAGCAGCGCGGTTCCCCGGTCGGCCGGGGACAGCTCGGCGATCCGCGCGCCCAGCGTCGAGGCGGCCGCGGCGGTGTCCACCACGCGGCGGACGGGCACGCCGGCCAGCCCGCGCATGATCGGCGCGAGCGCACCGGTGGCCGCCTCGGCCCGCAGTGCGGCCGGATCGATCCGCATCGGTACGAATAAGGCGTCCAAGTTGGACACAGTGGACAGAGCGATATCAAAGAGTTCGGTGCCCTGCGCGGCGGAAAGCGCTAGCACGCCGGCGCGGCTCATCCGGGCGCGGTCGGCGTCGTCCAGCGACGCGGCCATGCTGCCGCCCGCCGCCCACAGGCCCCAGGCCAGCGACGTCGCGGCGAGGCCTTGGGCGCGCCGGTGCGCGGCGAGGGCGTCGAGGAAGGTGTTGGCGGCCGCGTAGTTGGCCTGCCCGGCGCTGCCGGTGATGCCGGACGCGGACGAGAACAGGACGAACGCGCGCAGGTCGGCGTCCGCGGTCAGCTCGTGCAGGTTCAACGCGGCGGCGGCTTTCGGGCGGGCCGTGGTCGCGAGCCGCTCCGGGGTGAGCGCGGAGATGACGCCGTCGTCGAGCACGCCGGCGGTGTGCACGACCGCGGTCAGGGGGTGCGCGGCCGAGATGCCGGCCAGTACCGCGGCGAGGGCGTCGCGGTCCGCGACGTCGCAGGCGGCGAAGGTGACGCGGTCCCCCAGTTCGGCGGCCAGCTCGGCCGCGCCGTCGGCGTCGGCGCCGCGGCGGCTGACCAGCAGCAGGTGCCGGACGCCGTGACGCTCGGCGAGGTGCCGGGCGAACAGCTTGCCCAGCGCGCCGGTGCCTCCGGTGATCAGGACCGTACCTTCGGAGTCCCATTCGGACGCCGGGTTGTCGTCGCGGGTGACCCGGGCCAGGCGCGGGGCGAGCACGCCGCCGTCGCGGACGGCGGTCTGCGGCTCACCGGTGGCGGCCGCCGCGACCAGGTCGCCGATCCCCGCGGCCGCGTCCAGGTCGACCAGGAAGAACCGGCCGGGGTTCTCCGACTGCGCGGACCGCACCAGGCCCCAGACCGGCGCCGCGGCCAGATCGGTCACGCCCGCCTCGCCGACCGGCACCGCGCCCCGCGTGGCGACGACCAGCGCGGACTCGTCGAACCGTGCGTCGGTCAGAAACTCCTGGAGCACGGCCAGTGCCCGCTCCGCGGCGCCGTCCCCGGCGAACCCGGCGACGACCACCTCGGGAACGTCGTCACCGAGCTCGACGGCGCCACCGAGACCCAGCTCGTCCGGGCCGGCGAGGACGTACTCGTGCCGCGCCGGAGTGGCCGGGACGGCGGTCCAGTCGACGCGGAACAGGCTGTCGTGACCGCGGGTCCGCGCGGCCGTGATCTGCTCGGCCGACACCGGCCGCAGCACCAGGGACCCGATCGAAGCGACCGGGCGCCCCTCGACGTCGGCCAGGGTGAGCGCGATGGCGTCGGTCCCGGCCCGGCTCAGCCGGACCCGCAGCGCGGACGCACCGGTGGCGTGCAACCGGACCCCAGTCCACGCGAAGGGCAGGCTGCCGCCACCGGTCTCGGTGAGGAAACGTCCCAGCCCGACGGCGTGCAGGGCGCTGTCCAGCAACGCCGGGTGCAGCCCGAACGGCGCGGCGTCCGCCCCGGCGGGCAGCGCGACCTCGGCGAACACGTCGTCGCCGCGCCGCCAAGCCGTCTTCAAGCCGCGGAAGACCGGCCCGTAGCCGAACCCGCGCTCGGCGGTCCGGTCGTAGAAACCGGTCAGGTCGACCGGCTCCGCGTCGGTCGGCGGCCACTCGGTGAGTCCGTCCTGAGTGGACACTTCAGCGGTAGCCAGGATGCCGGAGGCGTGGAGCGTCCAGGGCTCGTCGTCGAGTCGCGAGTGGACGGTCAGACTGCGGCGCCCGTCGTGGTCCGGCGCGCCGAGCGCGAGCTGGACGGCGACGCCGCCGGTCTCGGGCAGCACCAGCGGGGCCTGCAGGGTCAGCTCTTCGAGGTGGTCACAGCCGGCCTGGTCCCCGGCGCGGACGGCCAGCTCGACGAACGCGGTACCGGGCAGCACGGCCGAACCGGACACCCGGTGCTCGGCCAGCCACGGGTGTGAACGCAGGGAAAGCCGGCCGGTGAACAGGAAACCGTCACCGTCGGCCAGCCCGACGGCGGCACCGAGCAGCGGGTGCTCGACGGCGTTCAGCCCGGCGGAGGTGAGGTCGCCGGGGCCGGAGGTGGCGAGTTCGGGCCAGTAGACGGACCGCTGGAAGGGGTAGGTTGGCAGCTCGACGCGCCGGCCGTCGGGGAGCAGCGCGGCCCAGTCGGGTACCGGCCCGCGCACGTGGACCTCGGCGAGCGCGGTGAGCAGGGTCCGCTCCTCCGGCCGGCCCGCCCGCAGCACGGCGCTGAACCGGACATCGGCGAGGCCGCTGGCGCCGGTGACGGCGGCGTCGGCGTCGGCAGTAGTGCCCGCTGCCGAACTGTCAGCGGCAGTGGCGGTCACGCCGGTCGCGGTCGCGCCAGTCGCGGTCGCGGTCTCGCCGGTCGCGGTCGGGCCGGTCGCGGGCGCACCGGTCGCGGTCGCGGTGGCGCCGGTCGCGGTCGCGCCGGTCGCGGTCGCGCCGGTCGCGGTGGCGGTGGCAGCAGCAGCAGCCTTGTCGTCGGCGACACCAGCGGCCCGGCCAGCAGCAGCGTCGTCGGCTGCGGCGACGCAGTCGGCGCCCATGGCCGACAGCACGGCGTCCGGCCCCAGCTCGAGGAAGGTGTCGACCTCGTTCGCGCGCAGGGTGCGGATGCCGTCGGCGAAGCGCACGGCCTCGCGCACATGCCGCACCCAGTAGTCCGCGTCGAACTCGGTGATCAGCTCACCAGTGACGTTCGAGACTATCGGTATAACCGTCTTACCGTAAGACAGAGACTCAGCTATACCACGGAACTCGGCCAGCATCGGGTCCATCAGCGGCGAGTGGAACGCGTGGCTCACAACCAGCCGCTTAGTCTTGCGGCCCAGGTCAGCGAAGTGCGCCGCCACGGCCAGCACTTCGGCCTCGTCGCCGGAGATGACCGTCGCGGCCGGCCCGTTCACCGCAGCGATGGTCACACGGTCAGACAGATATACCGAAACCTCCGCCTCGGTCGCCTGCAAAGCCACCATCGCCCCACCGGACGGCAACGCCTGCATCAGGCGACCACGCGCGACGACCAGCTCAGCGGCATCGGCCAGGGAAAGCACCCCGGCCACGTGCGCGGCCGCCAGCTCCCCGACCGAGTGCCCGAGCAGGAACCGCGGCTGCAGCCCGAGGTGGGTGACGAGACGGAAGAGCGCGACCTCGATGGCGAACAGCGCGGGCTGCGTGTACGCGGTCCGGCCGAGCAGCTCGACGTCGTCCAAGGCGGTCGCCAGTGGACGGTCGAGGTGGACGTCCAGCGCGGCGCAGACCTCGTCGAACGCGGCCGCGTACACCGGCTGGGTCCGGTACAGCTCCGCACCCGCGCCGACGCGCTGGCTGCCTTGGCCGGTGAACAGGAAGGCCAGCTTGCCGTCGGAGACCGTGCCGCGAACCTGCCCGGGCCGCTCGGTGTCCGAGGCGAGCGCGGCCAGCGCGCCGGCGAACCCGGCGCGGTCCGCCTCGACGAGCACCGCCCGGTGCTCGTGCGCGGTCCGGGTGGCGGCCAGCGAGTGGCCGAGGTCGTCGAGGCGGAGGTCGGTCTCAAGCCGCCCACGCAGCGACCCGGCGAGGTCGCGCAGAGCCGCGGCGCTGCGAGCGGAGAGCACCCACGGACGCAGCCGGCGCTCTTCCGCCGGCCGGGCAGCGGCCGGTTCGGACAAAGGCGCCTGCTCCAGCACGACGTGCGCGTTCGTCCCGCTCATCCCGAACGACGAGACCGCCGCGCGGCGCGGCGCGCCGGTCTCCGGCCACGGCCGTGCCTCGGTGAGCAGCTCGACCTCACCGGCCGTCCAGTCCACTTTGGACGACGGTGCGTCGACGTGCAGCGTCTTCGGCAGCAGGCCGTGCTGCATCGCCTGCACCATCTTGATCACGCCGGCGATGCCCGACGCGGACTGCGTGTGCCCGATGTTCGCCTTGAGCGAGCCGAGCCACAGCGGCCGTCCCGCGGGCCGGTTCCGACCGTAGGTGGCCAGCAGCGCCTGCGCCTCGATGGGGTCGCCCAGCGCGGTGCCGGTGCCGTGCGCCTCGACGGCGTCCACATCGGACAGCGCGAGCCCGGCGGACGTCACGGCCTGCCGGATCACCCGCTGCTGCGCGGGGCCGTTGGGGGCGGTCAGGCCGTTGGACGCGCCGTCGGAGTTGACGGCCGAGCCGCGGACGACCGCGAGCACCGGGTGCCCGTTGCGCTGGGCGTCGGAGAGGCGTTCCAGCAGCAGGACACCGACGCCTTCACCCCAGTTGGTGCCGTCGGCGGCTTCGGCGAACGCCTTGCAGCGGCCGTCGACGGCCAAGCCACGCTGGCGCGAAAACTCGACGAACGCACCCGGCGTCGACATCACCGCGACACCGCTCGCCATCGCCAGGCCGCACTCGCCGTTGCGCAGGGCCTGCACGGCCAGGTGCAGCGAAACGAGACCGGACGAGCAGGCGGTGTCCACCGTGACCGCCGGCCCCTCGAGCCCGAGGGTGTAGGCGATCCGGCCGGAGACGACGCTGGCCGCGTTGCCGGTGCCGAGGTGCCCCTCCATGCCGTCGCGGGCGAGCAGCAGCAGCGTGGCGTAGTCCTGCATGTTGGTGCCCGCGAACACACCGGTCTTGCTGCCGCGCAACGACTTCGGGTCGATCCCGGCCCGCTCGAGGACCTCCCACGACGTCTCCAGCAGCAGCCGCTGCTGCGGGTCCATCGCCAGCGCCTCACGCGGGCTGATCCCGAAGAAGGCCGGGTCGAACTCGGTGGCGCGGTCCAGGAAACCGCCTTCGCGGACGTAGCTCGTGCCCTGGTGGTCGGGGTCCTCGTCGTAGATCGCGTCGAGGTCCCAGCCGCGGTCGGCGGGGAACGGCGTGATCGCGTCGATCTCGTCGACGGCGAGCTGCCACAACGCCTCGGGCGTGTCGGCGCCGCCGGCGTACCGGCAGCTCATCGCCACGACCGCGATCGGCTCGGTGTCGGACGACTCGGCGGCGGCCAGGCGCTGCCGGGTCTCGTGCAGATCCGCGGTGACCTTCTTGAGGTAGGTCACCAGTTTTTCTTCGGTCGCCATGTCAGGCCTGCCCCTCATTCCCCAGTGGACGGTTCGTGCCCGTCATGACATCCCCAGCTCGTTGTCGATGAATTCGAGGAGTTCGTCCGCGCTCGCGTCGCTCAGCTGCTGCGCGGCGGTCACCTTCGGCTCGGCGGCGCGGCGGTCGTTCCAGCGCGCCAGCACCGCCTGCAGCCGGGCGGCGACCGCGCCGTGCAGATCGTCCACACCGGACGGGACGTCGGCCGTGGCCAGCGCCGTCTCCAGCCGTTCCAGCTCGTCCAGCAGCGACGAGCCGGCGTCCGGGGCCAGCCCGGCCAGCAGGTGCGCGGCCAGCGCGGCCGGCGTCGGGTAGTCGAAGACCAGCGTCGCCGTCAGCCGCAGCCCGGAGGCGGTGGCGAGCCGGTCGCGCAGCTCGACCGCGGTCAGCGAGTCGAAGCCGAGCTCGCGGAACGCCCGGTTCGGGCCGACCTGCTCGACGCCGTCGGTGTGGCCCAGCACGGCCGCGGCCTCCCGCCGGATCGCCCCGGTGAGCGCGTCCTGCCGCTCGGACGCCGGCGTGCCGTCGAGCAGCCGGGTGAAAGCGGTTTCACCGCCCGTGACCGGTTCTTCGGCCGGTGCCATGGCTTTCGCTGCCTCCGGCACACCGGTCAGCAGCGGCCGCGCCCGGCTCACCGAGAACGCCGGGGCGAACCGCGCCCAGTCGACGTCGGCCACGGTGAGCTGCGGGTCGCCGTCGGCGAGGGCCTGGCCGAGCGCGGTGATCGCCGCGTCCGGCGCGATCGCGGGCAGGCCGCGACGCCGGAGGTGCTCTTCGGGCGCTCCCTGCGCCATGCCGCCGTCGGCCCACGGACCCCACGAGACCGCGGTGGCCGCCAGGCCCCGGGTGTGCCGCGACACGGCGAGCGCGTCGAGGCTCGCGTTGGCCGCCGCGTAGGCCGGCTGGCCGCCGCTGCCCCAGATCCCGGAAATCGACGAGAACAGCACGAACGCATCGAGCGGCGTGTCGCCGAGCAGCTCGTCCAGGTGCCGCGCGCCGGCCACCTTCCCGGCCAGGACCTGCGCGAACAGCGCGGGCGTGACCTCGGGCAGCGGCACCGGGACGTCGAGCCCGGCGGCGTGCACGACAGCGTCCGGCGGGTACTCGGCGACCAGGCTCGCCACGGCGTCGCGGTCGGCGACGTCGCAGGCGACCACGCTCACACGGGCCCCCAGCTCGGTGAGCCCGGCGGTCAGTTCGGCCGCGCCGGGCGCGTCCGCGCCCCGGCGGCTGGTCAGGACCAGGTGCTCCGCGCCGCTCTTCGCCAGCCACAGCGCGACCCGGGCACCGAGCGCGCCGGTGCCGCCGGTGACGAGCACCGTGCCACGCGGGGTCCAGGTGCCGGTTCCGGTGCGCGGCCGCCGTTCCAGCCGGCGGGCGAGCGTCCCGGACGGCCGGATCACGACCTGGTCCTCCCCGTCGCGGTCACCCCCGAGGACGGCGGCCAAGCGGGTCGCGGCGCGGTCGTCGAACCGCTCCGGCAGGTCGACCAGGCCGCCCCAGCGCTGCGGGTACTCCAGCGCGACGACCCGGCCGAGGCCCCAGACCTGCGCCGGTTCCGGCCGGTCGACGCCGTCACGGGTGACGATCCACAAGGGAGCGTCGAGCCCGATTTCAGCCAGCGCCTGGACAAGCGTGACCGTGCCGGCCACGGCCGTCGGCAGCACCGGGTGGTCCGGGTGCGCGCCCTCGGTGGTTCCGAGCAGCGACAGCACCCCGGCGAAGTCGTGCCCGGCGGTGGCGAGCAGCAGCTGGTCGGCGAACGCCGCGTGCGGGTCGACGTCGACGCCGACGACCTTGGCGCCGTGCGCCTCCAGCGCGTCGGTGACCGAGGCGGTGCGCTCGTCACCGGGAACGCCGACGACCAGCCATGTCCCCTTCAGCACCGGCGAGGCGTTCGTCTCGAAGGGAACCCAGCGGACGCCGTAGCGCCAGGAGTCCACCTTGGACTGTTCCTGCCGGCCTTCGTGCCATTCGGACAACGCGGGCAGCGCCTCTTCCAAGGCGTGCGCGGGGAATCCCGGCAGCGTCGACAGGTCACCCTGCCGTACCGCCGTCCAGAACTCGTCGTCCTCAGTGGACTTTTCTGAGACGGGTGCGGCCGTCGGCCAGAAACGGGCGTGCTGGAACGGGTAGGTCGGCAGGTCGACCCGGCGCGGCGTGGTGCCGGCGAAAACGACGTCCCAGTCCGGGGCGAACCCGCGGACGTAGAGCCGGGCCAGTGCCGCGGCGAACGCGTCGGCTTCGGGCCGGTCACCGCGCAGGACCGGGGTCACGACCGGGTCCTCGGTCACGCCGGTGAACGACTCGGCGGCCATCGCGCTCAGCACGCCGTCCGGGCCGATCTCGGCGAAGGTCGTCGCGCCGGCCGTCTCCAGAGTGCGGACGGCGTCCGCGAAGCGCACGGCCTCGCGGACCTGCCCGACCCAGTAGTCCGCGCCGAGGTCGGTAGCCGGTTCGCCGGTCACCGTCGACACGAGCGGAATCCGCGGCGGCGCGTAGGTGACGCGTTCAGCGACGGTCCGGAACTCGGCCAGCATCGGGTCCATTCGCGGCGAGTGGAAGGCGTGGCTGACGGTGAGCCGCCGGGTCTTGCGCCCGGTGGCCCCGAACCCGGCGGCCAGGTCGAGCACGGCTTGCTCGTCGCCGGACACGACCGTCGCTTGTGGACCGTTGACCGCGGCGATCGCGACGCCGTCGGTGAGCAGCGGCACGACCTCGTCCTCGGCCGCCTGGATGGCGACCATCGCGCCACCGGCGGGCAGGGCCTGCATCAGCCGGCCCCGGGCGGCCACCAGCGCGGCCGCGTCGGCGAGGTCGAACACCCCGGCGACGTGCGCGGCGGCCAGTTCGCCGATGGAGTGCCCGGCGACGAAGCCCGGCGTCACGCCGAAGCTTTCCAGCAGCCGGTACAACGCGACTTCGAGGGCGAACAACGCGGGCTGGGTGTAGCCGGTGTTGTCGAGCAATGCCGCTTCGTCGGAGCCGGGCGCGGCGAACACGACTGTCCGCAGTGGACGGTCCAGGTGCTGGTCGAGGTGGGCGCAAACGGCGTCGAACGCGGTCGCGAACGCGGGGTGCGCCGCGTACAGCTCCCGGCCCATCCCGGCGCGCTGCGCGCCCTGGCCGGTGAACAGGAACGCCGACGACCCGGTGCCGACCGTACCTTCGACGAGACCGGGTGCGGAGGAACCGGCGGCGAGCGCGGTCAGCGCGGCGAGCCGCGCCTCCTGGTCCGGTGCGACGACCATCGCGCGGTGCTCGTGCGCGCCGCGCCGGGTGGCGAGGGCGTGCGCGAGGTCCAGCGGATCGACGTCGGCGTGGCCGGCGAGCTCTGCGGCGCGGGCCCGCAGGGCGGACGCGCTCCGGCCGGACAGCACCCAGGGAACCAGCGCCGGTCGGGCGTCCGAACCGGTGGTTTCCGGGGTTTCGGGAGCCTGTTCGAGGATAACGTGGGCGTTGGTGCCGCTCATGCCGAACGACGACACCCCGGCGCGCCGGGGGCGGTCCACCGACGGCCACTCGCGTGCCTCGGTCAGCAGCTCGACGGCACCCGCGGCCCAGTCCACCTTGGACGATGGCTCGTCGACGTGCAACGTCTTCGGCAACACTCCGTGCTGCATCGCCTGGACCATCTTGATGATCCCGCCGACACCCGCAGCGGCCTGCGTGTGCCCGATGTTGGACTTCAACGACCCAAGCAACAACGGCGTCTCACGATCCTGGCCGTAGGTGGCCAGCAACGCCTGCGCTTCGATCGGGTCGCCTAGTGTCGTGCCGGTGCCGTGACCTTCGACGGCGTCGACGTCCGAAGTGGACAGACCGGCACTGGCCAGCGCCTGCCGGATCACGCGCTGCTGCGCGGGACCGTTGGGCGCGGTCAAGCCGTTCGACGCGCCATCCTGATTGATCGCGCTCCCCCGGACGATCGCCAGCACCGGGTGACCGTTGCGCTGCGCGTCGGACAGCCGCTCCAGCAGGAGCATGCCGACGCCTTCACCCCAGCCGGTGCCGTCGGCGGCCTCGGCGAAGGCCTTGCAGCGGCCGTCCGCCGACAGTGCGCGCTGGCGGGAGAACTCGATGAACGTGCCCGGGGTGGCCATGACCAGGACACCGCCGGCCAGCGCGAGTTCGCACTCGCCCTGCCGCAGCGCCTGGGCCGCGAGGTGCACCGCGACCAGCGACGACGAGCAGGCCGTGTCGACCGTCAGCGCCGGGCCTTCCAGGCCGAACGTGTAGGAGAGCCGTCCGGAGACGACGCTCGCCGCGTTGCTGGTGGCGACGTACCCCTCGGTGTTCTCCGCCGCGCCGAACAGCAGCGCCGCGTAGTCCTGGCTGTTGGTGCCCGCGAACACGCCGGTCCGGCTGCCGCGGAAGGCCTCCGGCGGGATGCCCGCGCGCTCGAACGCCTCCCACGACGTCTCCAGCAGCAGCCGCTGCTGCGGGTCCATCGCGAGGGCTTCGCGCGGGCTGATCCCGAAGAACGCCGGGTCGAAGTCCGCCGCGCCGCGCAGGAACCCGCCTTCCTTGGCGTAGCTCGTGCCGGGCGCTTCCTGGCTCGGGTCGTACAGCGTGCCCAGGTCCCAGCCGCGGTCGGCGGGGAACTCGCTCACCGCGTCGACCCCGTCGGCGACCAGGTGCCAGAGGTCTTCCGGCGACCGTACGCCACCGGGGTAGCGGCAGCTCATCGCCACGATGACGATCGGGTCGTCGTCCACAGTGGACACGGTTTCGACGGTCGCGATCGTCGTCTCGCCGACCAGGTCCGCCCGCAGGCTCGCGGCCAGCGCGGTCGTGTTCGGGTGGTCGAAGACGAGGGTCGCGGGCAGCCGGACGCCGGTCGCGGCGGTGAGCCGGTTGCGGAGTTCGACGGCGGTGAGCGAGTCGAAGCCGAGGTCCTTGAACGCCCGGCCGGGCTCGATCGCCGCGGCGCCGTCGTGCCCGAGCACCGCGGCCGCCTCGGCCCGGACCAGCGCGACGAGCGTCCGGTCCTGTTCGGCGCGACCCATCTCGATCAGCCGGGTGCGGAACGTGTTGTCGCCGGTCACCGGCCCGGCCTCGGCCGCGGCGAGGGCGGCTCGGGCCTCGGGCACACCGTCGAGCAGCGGACGCGGGCGGACCGAGGCGAACGCCGGCGCGAACCGCGTCCAGTCCACATCGGCCACGACCACGGCCGGTTCCTGGTTCACCGCCTGGGCGAGCGCGGCGATCGCCGCCTCCGGCCGCATCGGCGTGACACCGCGGCGGCGCAGGTGCGCGGTCGCGTCCCCGCGCGAAGCCATGCCACCGCCGGCCCACGGCCCCCAGGCGACGGCCGTGGCCGGCAGCCCGCGGTCGCGGCGCGACTGGGCGAGCGCGTCCAGGTAGGCGTTGGCGGCGGAGTAGGCGGCCTGCCCGCCCGCGCCCCACACACCGGAGATCGAGGAGAAGAGGACGAACGCGTCGACGTCCCCGGCGAGGCTGTCCAGGTGGGCCGCCCCGAGCACCTTCGCGGACAGCACCTCGGCGAACGCCTCGGTGTCCACAGTGGTCAGATCGGTCGGCAGGTCGACACCCGCGGTGTGCACCACGGCGTTCACCGGGTACTCGGCCAGCAGTGCCTCTACCGCACTGCGGTCGGCGACGTCGCAGGCAGCGATCACGACGTCCACACCGGACTCGGCGAGTTCGTCGCGCAGCTGCACGGCCCCCGGCGCGTCGAGGCCGCGGCGACTGGTGAGGACCAGCCGTTCGGCGCCGTTCGCGGCGGCCCAGCGGGCGACTTCCGCGCCCAGAGCGCCGGTGCCGCCGGTGACCAGGACGGTTCCGCGCGGTGTCCACGACGCGGTGGCGGCCGGTCGCGGGGCCCGGACGAGACGGCGCACGTAGACCCCCGAGCCGCGGACGGCCACCTGATCTTCGTTGCCGCCGTTGAGGATCGCGGTGAGGCGGCCGCCGGCGCGCTCGTCGAGGTTCTCGGGCAGGTCGATCAGGCCGCCCCAGCGCTGGGGCAGTTCGAGCGCGGCGACGCGGCCGAGGCCCCAGACCATCGCCTGGGCGGCACTACGCAGCCGGTCGGCCCGGCCGGTCGAGACGGCGCCGCTGGTCAGCACCCATAGCGGGGCGTCGACGCCGGCCTGCACTGCGGTCAGCGCAGCCTTGACGCTGCCCGGCATCGCGAGTTCGCCGTCGTGCTCGGCGAGCACGGCCAGCACACCCGCCACCTCGCCGACGTCGGCGAGCTGCGCGGCGAGGGTCTCGTCCAGGGTGATCCGGACGACGTCTGCGCCGGCCCTGGTCACGGCGTCGGCCACGGCGGGGTCGCCGTCGGAAACCAGCCAGGTGCCGGACAGGGTGGGCTCGCCGAGATCCGTCCAGGGCTGCCAGGTCGTCCGGTAGCGCCAGCCGTCCACTGTGGACTCGGTGTGCTGCTGCCGTCGCCAGGCCGACAGCGCGGGCAGGACCTCGCTGAAGGGCTCGTCGCCGGTGAGCGCGAGGGTGCCGGTGAGGCGGTCGAGGTCGGCGTTCTCCACCGCGGTCCAGAACTCGCGCTCGGCTTCGGTCCCGGCCACAGGCTCGGCCGGGGCCGGGGCCGGGGCCTCGGGCCAGAAACGACGGCGCTGGAACGCGTAGGTCGGCAGCTCGACGTGGGCACCACGGCCACCGGCCACGGCCACCCAGTCCGGCGAAACGCCGTTAACGTGCGCGGTGGCGACGGCCGCGACGAGCGCGTCCTCCTCGGGACGGTCACCCCGCAGCGCCGGGGCGAACACCCCGCCGGCCACGCAGTCCTGGGCGAGGGTGGTCAGCACGCCGTCCGGGCCCAGCTCGAGGAACGTCGAGACCCCGGCAGCTTCCAGCGTCCGCATCCCGTCGACGAATCGGACGGCCTCGCGCACGTGGCGGACCCAGTACTCCGCGTCGAACTCGGTGATCAGCTCACCCGTGACGTTCGAGACTATCGGTATAACCGTCTTACCGTAAGACAGAGAGTCCGTAATACTGCGGAACTCGGCCAGCATCGGGTCCATCAGCGGTGAGTGGAACGCGTGGCTGACCGTGAGCCGCTTGGTCTTGCGGTCCGCGAAGTGCGCCGTGACCGCGAGCACGGCGTCCTCGTCGCCGGAGATCACGGTTGAGGTCGGGCCGTTGAGGGCGGCGATGGTCACACGGTCTGACAGATATACCGAAACCTCGGCCTCGGTCGCCTGGATCGCGACCATCGCGCCGCCGGACGGCAGCGCCTGCATCAGGCGGCCTCGTGCGGCGACCAGCGTGACGGCGTCGGACAGCGTCAGCACGCCCGAGACGTGCGCCGCGGCCAGCTCGCCGATCGAGTGGCCGACCAGGAAGTCCGGTCGCAGGCCCCAGTGCTCCAGCAGCCGGAACAGGGCGACCTCGAGCGCGAACAGCGCGGCCTGGGTGTAGGCGGTCTGGTCGAGCAGAGCCGAGTCCTCGAAGACGACTGTCCGGAGTGGACGGTCCAGGTGGGTGTCGAACTCGGCGCAGACCGCGTCCAGGGCGTCGGCGAAGACCGGGTGGGCCGTGTAAAGCTCACGTCCCATCCCGGCGCGCTGGCTGCCCTGGCCGGTGAACAGGAAGGCCAGGCGGCCGCCGGTCGCCGTGCCGGTGACGATTCCGGCCCCGGCTTCGCCGCGGCAGAGGGCGCCGAGGGCGGCGCGCAGCTCGTCGCGCCCGGTGGCCAGGAGCGCGGCGCGCGCCGGCAGCGCGGCCCGGGTGGTCGCCGTCGCGACGGCCAGCTCGGCCGGCGCCACCTGCGGAGCGGCGTCCCAGTGCGCGAGCAGTCGACGGGCCTGCGCCCGGACGGCCTCGGCATCGGTACCCGACACCAGCAGCGGCACGCGGCCGACCGGACGACTCTCCGGCGCGGTGCCCGCCGGCGACGCCGGTGTGAGGCCTGGCTCCTGCCCGGTGACCGCCTCCGCGCCGGAGCCTGGCAGCGACACCCGGCTGACCTGCGACTCCGGCACAACGTCCGGCGCCTGCTCGATCACCGCATGCGCATTGGTCCCGCTCATTCCGAACGACGACACCGCGGCCCGCCGCGGCCGGTCCACCGAAGGCCACTCGACCGCCTCGGTCAGCAGCGAAACCGCCCCAGCCGTCCAGTCGACGTGCGGAGAAGGCTCGTCTACGTGCAGGGTCTTCGGGAGCACGCCGTGGCGCATCGCCTCGACCATCTTGATGATCCCGCCGACGCCCGCCGCGGCCTGGGTGTGGCCGATGTTCGACTTCAGCGAGCCTAAGAACAAGCGCTCGGACCGGTCCTGGCCGTAGGTCGCGAGCACCGCCTGGGCCTCGATCGGGTCGCCCAGCACCGTGCCGGTGCCGTGCGCCTCCACCGCGTCGACGTCCGAAGTGGAAAGTCCGGCGTTGGCCAGCGCCTGGTGGATGACGCGCTGCTGGGCCGGGCCGCTGGGGGCGGTGAGGCCGTTGGACGCGCCGTCCTGGTTGATCGCCGTGCCGCGGACCAGGGCGAGCACCGGGTGACCGTGGCGGCGCGCGTCGGAAAGCCGCTCCAGCAGCAGCATTCCGGCGCCCTCGCCCCAGCCCGTGCCGTCGGCGGCCGCGGCGAACGCCTTGCAGCGGCCGTCCGGCGCGAGGCCGCGCTGGCGCGAGAACTCGACGAACGTGCCCGGCGTGGCCATCACCAGCGCGCCGCCGGCCAGGGCCAGCGAGCACTCGCCGTTGCGCAGGGCCTGCGCCGCGAGGTGCAGCGCCACCAGCGAAGACGAGCACGCGGTGTCCACCGTGACGGCCGGGCCTTCGAGCCCGAAGGTGTAGGCGAGCCGGCCGGAGACGACGCTGGCGGAGTTGCCGGTCGCGACGTGCCCTTCGGCGCCCTGCGGCGCGGTCATCAGCAGCGCCGCGTAGTCCTGGCTGTTGGTGCCGGCGAACACACCGACCTCGGTGCCGCGCACCGACTTCGGGTCGATCCCGGCGCGTTCGAACGCCTCCCAGGTGATCTCCAGCAGCAGCCGCTGCTGCGGGTCCATCCCGAGCGCTTCACGCGGCGAGATGCCGAAGAAGCCGGCGTCGAACTCGGCCACGTCGTGCAGGAAGCCGCCTTCGCGGGCGTAGGACGTGCCCTCGCTCTCAGGGTCCGGGTCGTACAGCGCGTCGAGGTCCCAGCCGCGGTCGCCGGGCATCTCGGACACGGCGTCACGGCCCTCGGCCACCAGCCGCCAGAGGTCCTCCGGCGAGCGGACGCCGCCGGGGTACCGGCAGCTCATGGCCACGATCGCGATCGGGTCGTCGGCGTCGCGCACGGTGCTGACCGCGGCCCGCGCGACGACCTCGCCGCCGAGCAGCTGCGTGGCGAGGTGGGTGGCCAGCACGGACGGCGTCGGGTGGTCGAACACGAGCGTCGCGGACAGGCGCAGGCCGGTCGCGGTGCCCAGGGCGTTGCGCAGCTCGACCGCGGTGAGCGAGTCGAAACCCAGCTCACGGAAGGCTCGGCGCGGTGCTATCTGGTCGACACCCGAGTGGCCGAGCACCGCGGCCGCGTGCGTGCGCACCAGGTCCAGCAGCACCCGCTCACGCTCGGCGCCGGCCAGCCCGGCCAGCTGCCGGGCGAACTCGGACGTCTCGGCTGTTTCCTCATCACCGGCCAGCGCCGCGGCGACCTCGGGGATCGTGTCGAGCAGCGGACGCGGGCGGGCCGCGGCGAACGACGGCGCGAACCGCGCCCAGTCCACATCGGCCACGACCAGCGCGGTTTCACCGGCGCCGACGGCGTTGGCGAGCGCGCGGACCGCGAGCGTCGCGGACATCGGCTCGAGACCGCGGCGGCGCAGCTGGTCGGCGGCGTCGCCGCGCGAGGCCATGCCGCCGCCGTCCCACGGGCCCCACGAAACGGCGGTCGCGGTCAGGCCGCGGTCGCGGCGCGACTGCGCCAGCGCGTCGAGGTAGGCGTTGGCCGCCGAGTACGCGCCCTGGCCACCGGAACCCCAGGTCCCGGAGATCGAGGCGAACAGGACGAACGCGTCGAGCGCGGTCTCGCCGAGGACGGCGTCGAGGTTCGCCGCGCCGGCGACCTTGGCCGCCAGGACGTCGGCGAACTCGCCCGGGTCGCCGTCGGCCAGTGGTGTCGGGCGGTCGACACCGGCGGCGTGCACCACGGCGTCCACCGGGTGTTCGGCGATCAGGGCGGCGACGGCGTCCCGGTCGGTGACGTCGCAGGCGGCGATCACGACGTCGACGCCGAGCTCGTCGCGCAAGGCTTCGGCGCCCGGCGCGGCGAGTCCGGAACGGCTGGTCAGGACGAGCTGTTCGGCGCCGTTTTCCGCGGCCCAGCGGGCGACCTGCGCACCCAGCGCGCCGGTGCCGCCGGTGACGAGCACGGTGCCCCGCGGCGTCCAGACGTCCTTTGCGGACTTCTCCGCGCGGACGAGACGGCGGACGTGGACACCCGAGCCGCGCACGGCGACCTGGTCCTCGGCACCGGCCAGCACCCCGGCGAGCCGGGCTCCGGCCCGCTCGTCGAGCACCTCCGGCAGGTCGACGAGCCCACCCCAGCGCTGCGGCAGCTCGAGGCCGGCCACCCGGCCCAGGCCCCACGCGGCGGCCTGGCCGGCAGTGCGGACGCGGTCGGCGCGCCCGGTGGAGACGGCGCCTTCGGTCGCCACCCACAGGGGCGCGACGACGTCGGCGTCACCCAGCGCCCGCAGCACGTCGAGCAGCTGCGCGGACGCGGTGGCCGGGTCGTCGGCCGTGACCAGCGCAAGCACCCCGGTGATCTCGCGGTCCCAGACGGCGCCGGCGATCTCGACGGCCGGCGCCTCGCGGGCCGCGGGCTCGACGACGACGGTGTCCGCGCCGTAACGGGTCAGGACCCCGGACAGCGGGTGGCCGGTGGGGGCCAGCAGCAGCCAGGTGCCGGACAGCACCGGCGCGGGCAGGTCGGTCAGCGGCTGCCAGGTGATCCGGTACCGCCAGGAGTCCACAGTGGACGTCTCCTGACCCGAGCGGCGCCAGTTCGCCAGCGCGGGCAGCAGTGTCTCGGCGTCGTGCTCGGTGATGGCCAGGGTCTCGGCGAGCGAGGCGACGTCGTCGGCCTCGACGACGGACCAGAACTCGGCGTCGCCCGAAGTGGCCTCGAAACCGTTGGGCAGCTCGACTTCCGGCCAGTAGCGGCGGTTCTGGAAGGCGTAGGTGGGCAGGTCGATCCGGCGGGCGCCAGCCAGGACGGTGGCCCAGTCCGGGACGTGGCCGCGGACGTGCGCCTGGCCGAGGGCGTGGGCGAACGCCTGTTCCTCGGGCCGTCCGCTCCGCAGCACCGGGGTGAAGACGGCGTCGGCGACGCAGTCCTGACCCATCGCGGACAGCACACCGTCCGGGCCCAGCTCGAGGAACGTCGTGACCCCGGCCGCCGCCAGCGTCCGCATGCCGTCGGCGAACCGGACCGCCTCACGCACGTGACGGACCCAATAGTCCGCGTCGAACTCGGTGATCAGCTCACCGGTGACGTTCGAGACAATCGGTATAACCGACTGACCGTAAGACAGAGACTCAGCTATACCGCGGAACTCGTCCAGCATCGGGTCCATGAGCGGCGAATGGAACGCGTGGCTCACGACCAGGCGCTTGGTCTTGCGGTCCGCGAACTGCGCTGCCACGGCCAGCACCGCGTCCTCGTCGCCGGAGATAACCGTCGAGTCCGGGCCGTTCAGGGCGGCGATGGTCACACGGTCAGACAGATATACCGAAACCTCCGCCTCGGTGGCCTGGATCGCGACCATCGCCCCGCCTGAGGGCAGCGCCTGCATGAGACGGCCGCGCGCGGCGACCAGCGTCACCGCGTCGGCCAGGGACAGGACCCCGGCGACGTGCGCCGCGGCCAGCTCGCCGATCGAGTGCCCGGCCAGGAAGTCGGGCCGGAGACCATAGTGCTCCACCAGCCGGAACAGGGCGACCTCGAGCGCGAACAGCGCGGCCTGGGTGTACGCCGTTTGGTCCAGCAGAGCGGAGTCGTCGAAGAGGACAGTCCGGAGTGGACTGTCCAGGTGCGTGTCGAACTCCGCGCAGACCGCGTCCAGCGCGTCGGCGAAGACCGGGTGCGCCGCGTACAGCTCACGGCCCATCCCGGCCCGCTGGCTGCCCTGGCCGGTGAACAGGAACGCCAGCCGGCCTTCCCCGGCGACGCCGGTGACGGCCGACGGCTCGCCCGCGGCCAGCGCGGCGAGCCCGGCCAGCAGGGTCTCGCGGTCGGTGCCGAGCACGGCCGCGCGGTGCGGCTGCCGGGACCGGGTCGTGGCCAGCGAATACGCGACGTCCGCCGGCTCCCAGCCGCCGGTGTCCAGGTGCGTCAGCAGCCGGGCGGCCTGCTCGCGCAGGGCCTCGGCGGTGTGCGCGGACAGCGTCCACGGCGCCATCGGCACCGCGACCGCGGGTACCTGGTCGGCGGGCGGTGCCTCCTCCAGCACGACGTGCGCGTTGGTACCGCTCATGCCGAACGACGACACGGCGGCGCGGCGCGCGCGACCCACCTCGGGCCACGGCCGGGCCTCGGTGACCAGCTCGACCGCGCCGGCCGTCCAGTCCACCTGGGACGACGGCGCGTCGACGTGCAGCGTCTTCGGCACGGTGCCGTGCCGCATCGCCAGGATCATCTTCATCATCCCGGCGACGCCGGCGGCGGCCTGGGTGTGCCCGATGTTCGACTTCAGCGAGCCCAGCAGCAGCGGCTCGCCGTCGCGGTCACGACCGTAGGTGGCGAGCACGGCCTGCGCTTCGATCGGGTCGCCCAGGGTGGTTCCGGTGCCGTGCGCCTCGACGACGTCGACGTCCGAAGTGGACAATCCGGCAGTCGCGAGCGCCTGGCGGATCACGCGTTGCTGAGCCGGGCCGTTGGGCGCGGTCAGGCCGTTGGACGCACCGTCGGAGTTGATCGCCGAGCCGCGCAGCACCGCGAGGACGGGGTGGCCGTTGCGGCGGGCGTCGGAAAGCCTTTCCAGCAGCAGCATTCCGGCGCCTTCACCCCAGCCGGTGCCGTCGGCCGCGTCGGCGAACGCCTTGCAGCGGCCGTCCGCGGCGAGGCCGCGCTGGCGCGAGAACTCGATGAACGTGCCGGGCGTGGCCATCACCAGCGCGCCGCCGGCCAGCGCGAGTGAGCACTCGCCGGCCCGCAGCGCCTGCGCGGCCCAGTGCACCGCGACCAGCGAAGACGAGCACGCGGTGTCGATCGTCGCGGCCGGGCCCTCCAGCCCGAAGGTGTAGGCGAGCCGGCCGGACACCACGCTCGCGGCGTTGCCGGTGGCGACGTAGCCCTCGGCGTCCTGCCGCGCGACCATCAGCAGGGTCGCGTAGTCCTGGCTGTTCGAGCCGACGAACACGCCGGTCCGGCTGCCCCGCACGGACTCCGCCGGGATGCCGGCCCGCTCGAACGCCTCCCACGACGTCTCCAGCAGCAGCCGCTGCTGCGGGTCCATCGAAAGCGCTTCACGCGGGCTGATGCCGAAGAACGCCGGGTCGAAGTCACCCGCGTCGTGCAGGAAACCGCCGGTGCGGGCATAGGACGTGCCCGGGTGGGCGGGGTCCGGGTGGTAAAGCGCGCCGAGGTCCCAGCCGCGGTCGGCGGGGAACTCGGTCACCGCGTCGCCGCCGGAGACGACCAGGTCCCAGAGGTCCTCCGGGCTGCGCACGCCGCCGGGCAGGCGGCAGCTCATCGCGACGACGACGATCGGGTCGTCGTCGGCGGACGTCGTGACCCCCGGCGTCTCGGTTCCACTGTGGACGGTGCCAAACAGCTCGGCGTCGAGCATCCGGGCCAGCGCTTCGGAGTTCGGGTGGTCGAAAGCCAGGGACGCGGGCAGTCGCAGGCCGGTCGCGGTGGCCAGCCGGGTGCGCAGGTCGACCGCGGTCAGCGAGTCGAACCCCAGGTCGCGGAACGCGCGAGCGGGCGGCACGGCGGCCGGGGCGTCGGGGCCGGTGTGGCCGAGCGCAAGGGCGGCCTCGACGCGGACGACGTCCAGCAGCGCACGCCGCCGTTCGGCGGCGGCCAGCGGCGCCAGCCGGGCGACCAGCACCGGCCGGTCCCCGGCGGCCAGGGCCGTGTCCAGGGCGCGGACCTCGGGCAGGTCGGCGATCAGCGGCCGCGGCCGGGCCAGCTGGTAGCCCGGCGCGAACCGGGCCCAGTCGACGTCGGCGACGACAACGGCGGTGTCACCGCAGGTCAACGCGGTGACGGCGAGTTCGGGGGCGAGTGCCGGGAGGCCGCGACGGCGCAGGTCGGCCTCGGCTTCGGCGCCGACCATGCCGCCCTCGGCCCACGGGCCCCACGCGATCGCGGTCGCCGTGACACCCCGGGCACGGCGCTGCTCGGCGAGCGCGTCGAGGTAGGCGTTGGCGGCGGCGTAGGCGGCCTGGCCGCCACTCCCCCACACGCCCGCGATGGACGAGAACAGCACAAACGCGTCGAGTTCGGTGTCCCACAGCAGTTCGTCGAGGTTCGCCGCGCCGGCGACCTTGGCCTCGACGACGGCGGCGAGCCCGTCCCGCGTCAGGTCGGCGAGCCGGGCCGGGTCGCCCGCGCCGGCCGCGTGCACCACGGCGTCGACCGGGTGCTCGGCCAGCAGGGCGGCGAGGGCGTCGCGGTCGGCGACGTCGCAGGCCGCGACGACCACGTCCACACCGGACTCGGCGAGTTCGTCACGCAGCTCGGCCGCGCCCGGCGCGTCCAGCCCGCGACGGCTGGTCAGCACCAGCCGGTCGGCGCCCTCGGCGGCGAGGTGGCGGGCGACGTGGGCACCGAGCGCGCCGGTGCCGCCGGTGACCAGCACGGTCCCGCGCGGGGTCCAGGCGGTGGCGGCGGGGGCCGCGTGCACGAGGCGACGGCCGAACACACCGGTGGCGCGGATCGCGACCTGGTCCTCGGTCCCGTCGGCCAGCACTCGGGCGAACCGGGTGGCGGCGCGCTCGTCCAGTGTGGTGTCCAGGTCGATCAGGCCACCGCCGTGTTGCGGGTACTCCAGGCCGACCACGCGGCCGAAACCCCAGGTCATCGCCTGGGTGGCGCTGCGAGGCCGGTCCACGCGGCCGGTGCCGACCGCGCCGGAGGTGACCAGCCACAGCGGGGCGGCGACCTCGTGCGCGGCCAGGGTCTGGACCAGGTCCAGCGTCGCGGCGAGGCCGTCCCGCTCGTCGAGCGAGAGCAGGGAGACGACTCCGGCAACCGGGCCGTCGAGTGCTTCCGGGGTCAGCGGCTCGACCTCGGCGCCGTGCGCGGTGAGGGCGGCGGTGACGCCGAGGGCGTCGGCCCCGGCCAGCAGCCAGCGGCCGGACAGGCCGGGGGTCGTGTCCGACGGCACCGGCAGCCAGTCGATCCGGTAGCGCCAGGAGTCCACAGTGGACCTCTCCTGGCCGCGACGGCGGTAGCCGGCGAGCGCGGGCAGGACGTCGGCGAGCGAGCCGGCGGGCAGGTTGAGGGTCGCGGCGAGCGCGTCCGCGTCGCCGGTTTCGACGGCCTGCCAGAACCCGGCGTCCTCCGCGCCCGAGGCCTGAATGGTGGCGGGCTCGGGCCAGAACGTCGTGTGCTGGAAGGGATAGGTGGGCAGGTCGATCCGGCGGACGTCGGTGCCCGCGAACAGGCCTGGCCAGTCGATCTTCGCGCCGTGCGCGTACGCCGTGGCCAGCGCGGTCGCGACCGTGTCGCGCTCCGGGCGGCCGGACCGCAGCAGCGGCGCGAAGGTGCCCTCGGCGACGCAGTCCTGGCCCATCGCGGACAGCACGCCGTCCGGACCCAGCTCCAGGAACGTCGTGACGCCGCGGTCGGCCAGCGTGCGCATGCCGTCGGCGAACCGGACGGCGTCGCGGACGTGCCGCACCCAGTACTCCGGGTCGGTGACGTCGCCGGCGACGATCGGGATCCGCGGCGCGGCGAACGTCAGCGACCGGGCGACCGCGCGGAACTCGTCGAGCATCGGGTCCATCAGCGGCGAGTGGAACGCGTGGCTCACCGCGAGCCGCTTGGTCTTGCGGTCCGCGAACTGCGCGGCGACGGCCAGCACGGCGTCCTCGTCACCGGAGACGACTGTCGCGTTCGGACCGTTGAGCGCGGCGATGCTCACGCGCTCGGTCAGGTGCGGGGTGACCTCGTCTTCGGTCGCCTGGATCGCGACCATCGCGCCACCGGTCGGCAGCGCCTGCATCAGGCGGCCCCGAGCGGCGACCAGCGTCACTGCGTCGGCCAGCGACAGCACCCCGGCGACGTGGGCCGCGGCCAGCTCGCCGATCGAGTGCCCGGCCAGGAAGTCCGGCCGCAGGCCCCAGGATTCGACCAGCCGGAACAGCGCGACCTCGACCGCGAACAACGCGGCCTGGGTATACGCGGTCTGGTCAAGCAGGTCGGAGTCGTCGAACAAGATCGTCCGGAGTGGACGGTCGAGGTGCGTGTCGAACTCCGCGCACACCGCGTCCAGGGCGTCCGCGAACACCGGGAACGCCGCGTACAGCTCGCGGCCCATCCCGGCCCGCTGGCTGCCCTGGCCGGTGAACAGGAACGCCAGCCCGCCGCCCGCTTCACCGCGGACGAGGGCGGCGTCGGAGCGGTCCTCGGCCAGCGCCCGCAGGGCCCGCTCGACGTCCTCGGCGGTCTCGCCGGTGACGACCGCGCGGTGTTCGAGCGCCGCCCGCGAGGTAGCCAGGGAGAAGGCGAGGTCACCCAGGTCGGCGTCGACGGTCAGAGCCGCGGCCTGGGCCCGCAGCGCTTCCGGTGTGCGGGCGGACAGCACGACCGGGGCGAGCGACGGCCGGGAACCGCGTTCCGGAGCCGGCTCGGTGGCCGGGGCCTGCTCGATGATCGTGTGCGCGTTGGTCCCGCCGACGCCGAACGACGACACGCCGGCGCGGCGCGGACGTCCGGTCTCGGGCCAGGCCCGCGCCTCGGTCAGCAGTTCGACCGCGCCGGACGCCCAGTCCACGTGCGGGGACGGCTCGTCGACGTGCAGCGTGCGCGGCAGGACACCGTGCCGCATCGCGAGGACGGCCTTGATCACGCCGCCGACCCCGGCGGCGGCCTGGGTGTGCCCGATGTTCGACTTGAGCGAGCCCAGCCACAGCGGTTCGCCGTCGCGGTCGCGGCCGTAGGTGGCCAGCAGGGCCTGCGCCTCGATCGGGTCGCCGAGCACCGTGCCGGTGCCGTGCGCCTCCACGGTGTCCACATCGGACGGCGTGAGGCCGGCCGCGCCGAGCGCCTGGCGGATCACGTTCTGCTGGGCCGGGCCGTTGGGCGCGGTGAGGCCGTTGGACGTGCCGTCGGAGTTGACCGCGCTGCCCGCGACGAGCGCGAGCACCGGGTGGCCGTGGCGCTGTGCGTCGGAAAGCCTTTCCAGCAGCAGGAGCCCGGCGCCCTCGCCCCAGCCCGTGCCGTCGGCCGCGGCGGCGAAGGACTTGCAGCGGCCGTCGGCGGCCAGGCCGCGCTGGCGGGAGAACTCGGCGAACGCGGTCGGCGTCGTCATCACCGTGACGCCGCCGGCCAGGGCCAGCTCGCACTCGCCGTTGCGCAGGGCCTGAGCGGCCAGGTGGAGCGCGACCAGCGACGACGAGCACGCCGTGTCGATGGTCAGCGCGGGGCCTTCGAGGCCGAACGTGTAGGCCAGCCGGCCGGACACGACGGCGGCGGCGTTGCCGGTGGCGAGGTAACCCTCACCGGCGTCGCCGGAGCGCATCAGCAGGGCCGCGTAGTCCTGGCCGTTCGAGCCGACGAACACGCCGGACCGGCTGCCACGCACCGAACGCGGGTTGATGCCCGCACGCTCGAACGCCTCCCACGCGGTCTCCAGCAGCACCCGCTGCTGCGGGTCCATGGCCAGCGCCTCACGCGGCGAGATGCCGAAGAAGGCCGCGTCGAACCCGCCGACCGCGGGCAGGAACCCGCCCTCGCGGGTGTAGCTGGTGCCCGGGTTGTCCGGGTCGGGGTCGTACAGCGCGTCGAGGTCCCAGCCGCGGTCGGCCGGGAACGGGCCGATGCCGTCGACGCCGCCCTCGACCAGGCGCCAGAGGTCCTCGGGCGAGGTGACACCGCCGGGGTACCGGCAGCTCATCGCCACGATCGCGATCGGGTCGTCCACAGTGGACGTCGTAACGACGGTGGCGACCGGTGCGTCGCCGATCAGCTCGGCGTGCAGGTGCGCCGCGAGCAACTCTGGCGTCGGGCGGTCGAACACCAGGGACGCGGGCAGGTTCAGGCCGGTCTCGGTGGCCAGGAGGTCACGCAGCTCGACCGCGGTGAGTGAGTCGAAGCCGAGGTCGGCGAGCGGCCGGTCGTCGCGCACGTCGGCCACCGACGTGAACCCCAGCACGGCGGCGACGCCGGCGCGGACGATTCCGGCGAGGACCCCGAGAGCGTCCTTTTCGGACGGTTGCGCGGCGAGCCGGGCCCGGAGTTCGGCCCCCGCGCCGGACTCGGTGCGGGCGGGCCCGCCGGTCAGCGCGGCGACCGCTTCGGGCAGCTCGGCGAGCAGCGGACGCGGGCGGGCCGCGGCGAACCCGGGTGCGAAGGACGCCCAGGTCACGTCGGCGACGGTCAGCGTGGTCTCGTCCCCGTCGAGCGCCCCGGCCAGCGCGGCGAGCGCCGGTTCGGCCGCCATCGGCGGCAGGCCGCGACGACGCAGCTGCTGCTCGCCGTCACCCTCGACCATGCCGCCCCCGGCCCACGGGCCCCAGGCGATCGCGGTCGCGGCCAGCCCGCGCGCACGGCGCTGCTCGGCCAGGGCGTCCAGGTGGGCGTTCGCCGCGGCGTACGCGGCCTGCCCGCCACTGCCCCAGACCCCGGCGATCGAGGAGAACAGGACAAAGGCGTCGACGTCGCCGACAAGTGCATCGAGGTTGGCTGCGCCAACGACCTTGGCGCGCACCAGCTCCGCGAACCCGGCGAGGGAAGTCTCGTGCAGCGGCGCCGATCCGGTCGCGCCGGCGGCGTGGAACACCGACGTCACGGGGTGTTCGGCGAGCAGCGCGGCCAGGGCGTCGCGGTCGGCGACGTCACACGCCGCGACGACGACGTCCACACCGAGTGCGGTGAGCTCGTCACGCAGCTCGGCCGCGCCCGGGGCGTCGAGGCCGCGGCGGCCGGTCAGCACCAGGCGTTCCGCGCCGGTGACGGCGAGGCGGCGGGCGACCTGCGCGCCCAGGGCGCCGGTGCCGCCGGTGATCAGCACGGTGCCGCGCGGGGCCCAGGACCGCACCGGCGTCGCCGGGGCCCGGACCAGGCGGCGGGTGAACACGCCGCTGGCGCGCACGGCGACCTGGTCTTCACCGGCGTCGGCGAGCACCGCGGCCAGCCGGGCGCCGGCGCGGGCGTCCAGCTCGGCGGGGAGGTCGACGAGCCCGCCCCAGCGGCCGGGCTCCTCCAGGCCGAGCACCCGGCCCAGGCCCCAGACCTGCGCCTGGACCGGCGAGACGGCCCGGTCGGCGCGGCCGGTGGCGACGGCGCCGGAGGTGGCGAGCCACAGCGGCGCGGTCACGCCGAGGGCCTGGATCAGTTCGATCGTGCTGGTCAGGCCCGTGGTGAGGCCGGGGTGCGCGGGGTCCGGGGTCTCGTCGAGGGCGAGGAGGGAGAGCACCCCGGCGAACGGTTCGGCGGGCAAGCCGCTCACGTCGACGGGTTCGCCGGCCAAGCCGCTCGCACCGGCGCGGTCACCGCGCAGCTCGCTCGGGTCGGCGATCCAGCGGACTCGCGCGCCGTGCGTGGTCAGGGCTTCCACGGCCGAGTCGGCGAGTGGGCCGGGCGGGCCGACCACCAGCCAGGTGCCGGACAGTTCGGCGGCCGCGGTCGGCTTGGGGGTCCAGGAGATCCGGTACCGCCAGCCGTCCACGGTGGATTCTTCGCGGCGGCGGTCGCGCCAGGAAGCGAGCGCGGGCAGGACGTCGCCGAGTGACGACGCCAGGTCCGTGTTGCCCGGGTCGAGCGTGGCGGCGAGCGCGGCCGGGTCGCCGGTTTCGACGGCCTGCCAGAACCCGGCGTCCTCGGCGGTGGTGGCCGGCGTGGAACCGCTCGGCTCGATCCAGTAGTGCTCGCGCTGGAACGGGTAGGTCGGCAGCTCGACGCGCCGGGTGCCCTCGAACAGCACCGGCCAGTTCACAGCGACACCCTGCACGTGGACGGCGGCGAGGGCGGCCAGCGCCGAGCCGGGCTCGGGACGGCCGGCCCGCAGCACGGTGGCGAACACCGCGTCCGGGCCGGCGGACTCGCGGCCGAGCGCGGACAGCACACCGTCCGGGCCCAGCTCCAGGAACGTCGTGACGCCCTTCGCGGCCAGCGTGCGCATGCCGTCGGCGAACCGGACGGCCTGGCGGACGTGCCGCACCCAGTACTCCGGGTCGGCCAGCTCGGCCGCGGTCGCCGGGGCGCCGGTGACGTTCGAGACGATCGGTATAACCGGCTGGCCGTAAGACAGAGACTCCGCTATACCGCGGAACTCCGCCAGCATCGGATCCATCAACGGCGAGTGGAACGCGTGGCTCACGACCAGGCGCTTCGTCTTGCGGCCCAGGTCGGCGAAGTGCGCCGCCACGGCCAGCACGGCGTCCTCGTCCCCCGAGACGACCGTCGACTCCGGGCCGTTCACCGCGGCGACGGTCACCCGGTCTGACAGATATACCGAAACCTCGGCCTCGGTCGCCTGCAACGCCACCATCGCGCCACCGGAAGGCAGCGCCTGCATGAGACGGCCGCGCGCGGCGACCAGGGTCACCGCGTCCGCCAGGGACCAGACCCCGGCGACGTGCGCGGCGGCCAGCTCGCCGATCGAGTGGCCGACCAGGAAGTCCGGCGTGACGCCGAAGTGCGCCAGCAGCCGGAACAGCGCGACCTCGAGGGTGAACAGCGCGGCCTGGGTGTACTCGGTCCGTTCCAGCAGAACGGTTTCGTCGAACAAGATCGTCTTGAGTGGACGGTCCAAGTGGGACTCGAACGCGGCGCAGATCTCGTCGACCGCGGCCACGAACTCCGGGAACGCGGTGTACAGCTCGCGCCCGGCACCAGCGCGCTGGCTGCCCTGGCCGGTGAAGAGGAACGCCAGGCGGCCGCGGACGGCCGTGACCCCGCGGACCAGCCCCGGCGCAGACGTGTCGGCGGCCAGCGCGGTGAGACCGGTGAGCAGCGCGTCACGGTCGTCGGCGAGCAGGACGGCGCGGTGCTCCAGGGAGGAGCGACCGGCGGCAGCCGAGAAGGCGACCTCCGCGAGGCCCAGCTCGGGACGAGCGGTCAGGTGGGTGACGAAGTCCCCGGCTAGCGCGCGCAGGGCTTCCGCACTGCGGGCGGACACCAGCACCGGCAGCGGCGACGGCAGGGCACGCGGCGGGATGACCACGACGTCTTCGGTGTCTTCGGCAACCGGCGCGAGAGGTGCCTCCTCCAGGATCGCGTGCGCGTTGGTGCCGCTGATCCCGAAGCCGGACACCGCGGCGCGCCGGGGACGTCCGGTCTCCGGCCAGTCGCGTTCCTCGGTGAGCAGCTCGACCTCACCCGAGGCCCAGTCGACGTGCGGGGTCGGCTCGTCGACGTGCAGGGTGCGCGGCATCTTCGCGTGCCGCAACGCTTCGACCAGCTTGATCACGCCGCCGACGCCGGCCGCGGCCTGGGCGTGGCCCAGGTTCGACTTCAGCGAACCGAGCCACAGCGGCAGGCCCGGCTCGCGCTCCTGGCCGTAGGTGGCGAGCAGCGCCTGTGCCTCGATCGGGTCGCCCAGCTTCGTGCCGGTGCCGTGCGCCTCGAGCAGGTCGACGTGCGCGGCGGACAGCCGCGCGTTGGCCAGGGCCTGGCGGATGACCCGGCGCTGGGACGGGCCGTGCGGGGCGGTCAGGCCGTTGGACGCGCCGTCGGAGTTGACCGCGGTGCCGCGCACGACGGCGAGGACGTCGTGGCCGTTGCGGCGGGCGTCGGAAAGCCTTTCCAGCAGGATGATTCCCGCGCCCTCGGCCCAGCCGGTGCCGTCGGCCGCGGCGGCGAAGGCCTTGCAGCGCCCGTCCGGGGAAAGCCCTTGCTGGCTGTCGAAGGCGACGAACGTGCCCTGGTGCGCCATCACGGTCACGCCGCCGGCCAGCGCCATCGAACACTCGCCGGTGCGCAGCGCGTGCACCGCCAAGTGCAGTGACACCAGCGAAGACGAGCACGCGGTGTCCACAGTGACCGCCGGGCCCTCGAGCCCGAAGGTGTAGGCCAGGCGTCCGGAAACAACGCTGGTCGCGTTGCCGGTCAGCAGGTGCCCCGCCAGCCCGGCCAGCTCCGCGCCGCTGCCCGCGCCGTACTGCGAGGACGCGGCGCCGATGAAGACGCCGGTGTCCGAGCCGCGGAAGGCGTCCGCCGGGATGCCCGCCCGCTCGAACACCTCCCAGGCGACCTCGAGCAGGACGCGCTGCTGCGGGTCGACGGCCAGTGCCTCGCGCGGGCTGATGCCGAAGAACCCAGCGTCGAACTTCGGTGCGTCGTAGAGGAACCCGCCCTGCGGCACCCGGCCGCCGGGACCGGGCTCGAGCTGCCAGCCGCGGTCGCCGGGGAAGTCCGCGATCGCGTCGCCGCCGGTCGTGACCAGCTCCCACAGGTCCTCCGGGCTGCGCACGCCGCCCGGGAAGCGGCAGCTCATCGCGACGACGGCGATCGGCTCGGTGTCCCGCTCCTCGACGTCGCGCAGCTGCCGGCGGGCGGTGCGCAGGTCGGCCGTGAGCCGCTTCAAGTACTCGAGGTACTTGCTTTCGTCAGGCATTCGAAGTCACCTCGGGGACGCGGGGGGAACGGGGGCTCGGGCGGGGGTTCACGACATGCCCAGTTCTTTGTCGAGCAGCTCGAAGATGTCGTCGCCGGTGGCCGACTCGAGCTCGGCGTCGGCGGTCTCCGCGCTCCGGTGCGCGTCGCTCCACTTCGCGAGCAGGCTCTGCAGCCGCAGCGTGATGCGGGGGTGCTCGGCCTGGTCGTGGCCGGGCGCCAGCAGCAGCGCTTCGAGCCGGTCCAGCTCGCCGAGCACGGCCGGGCGGGCCGCGGCGACGGGCTCGTCCAGCAGCGCCTCGCGCAGGTACCGGGCCAGCTCCAGCGGGGTCGGCTGGTCGAACACCACCGTCGCGGGCAGCCGCAGGCCGGTACCGGCGTTGAGCCGGTTGCGCAGCTCGACCGAGGTCAGCGAGTCGAACCCGAGCTCCTTGAACGGCCGGGCCGGGTCGACCTCGGCCGCCGAGAGGTGGCCGAGCACCGCGGCGACCTCGCCGCAGACCGTCTCGGTCAGCAGCTGCTCACGCTCCACTTCGGACATCGCGGCCAACCGCGTCTTCAGCGCGGCCCCGCCCGCGGCGGAGTTCTCGGCGACCCGGCGGGCGCGGTGCCGGATCAGTCCGTTGAGGACGGTCGGCACCCCGCCACCGGCGGCGCGGGCCCGCAGCGCGGCCAGGTCCAGCCGCACCGGCAGCAGCGCCGGTTCGGCCGAGGCCAGCCCGGCGTCGAACAGCGCCAGGCCTTCGGCGGCGGTCAGCGGCGGGATCCCGCCGCGGGTCATCCGGCGCACGTCGGCCTCGGTCAGGCTGCCGAGCATGCCGCCGCCCGCCCAGGGACCCCAGGCCAGCGACGTCGCGGGCAGCCCGGCCGCCAGGCGCCGCTGGGCGAGGGCGTCGAGGAACACGTTGGCCGCGGCGTAGCCGGCCTGCCCGGCGTTGCCGAACGTGCCGGCGACCGAGGAGAACAGGACGAACGCGGCCAGGTCGGTGTCCGCGGTCAGCTCGTGCAGGCGTTGGGCCGCAAGGGCTTTCGGTGCCCACACGGTGCCGAGCCGCTCGGGGGTGAGGGACTCGACGGTGCCGTCGTCGAGGACGCCGGCGGTGTGCACGACGGCGGTGAGCGGGTGCTCGGCGGGGATGGTGCCGAGCACCGCCCCCAACGCCGCGCCGTCGGTGACGTCGCACGCCGTGACCGTGACTTCGGCGCCCAGCCCGGCCAATTCCTCGACGAGGTCTCCTGCGCCACCGCTGCGGCTGAGCAACAGCAGGTGCTTCAGGCCGTGAGTGGCGACCAGGTGCCGGGCCACCAGTCGGCCAAGGGCTCCGGTGCCGCCGGTGATCAGCGCGGTGCCCGCCGGGTCGAGCTGCCGTGGGATCCGCAGCACGACCTTGCCGACGTGCTTGGCCTGGCTGAGGTGGCGGAACGCCTCCGGCGCGTGCCGGACGTCCCATGTGGACAGTGGCAGCGGCTCGAGCGCGCCGCTCGCGAACAGCGCGAGAACGTCGGCGAACAGCTCGGCGATCCGGTCCGGCCCGGCGTCGATCAGGTCGAACGCCTGGTAGCGGACGTCGTGCGCGGCGGCCACCTGCTCCGGGTCCCGGACGTCGGTCTTGCCCATCTCCAGGAACCGCCCGCCGGGTGCGGTGCTGCGCAGCGACGCGTCGACGAACTCGCCGGCCAGCGCGTCGAGCACGACGGCCATCCCGCCGCCGAACGACTGCTCGAACTCGAGCGTGCGGGAGCTGGCGAGGTGCGCGTCGTCCAGGCCCATCCCGCGCAGGACGTCCCACTTGCCGGGGCTCGCGGTGCCGAAGACCTCGGCGCCGAGGTGCCGGGCGAGCTGGACGGCGGCCATGCCGACGCCACCCGCGGCGGAGTGGATGAGCACGCGCTCACCGGCCTGCAGTGCGCCGAGCTGGACCAGCGCGTAGTACGCGGTCAGGAACACAATCGGCGCGGACGCGGCCTGCTCAAAGCTCCAGCCGTCGGGAATCGGGACCAGGTAACGGTTGTCGGACACCGAGACCGGGCCGAACCCGCCGGCGAGCAGACCCATCACGCGGTCGCCCGGGGCCAGCCGGGTCACGTCGGCCCCGACCTCCAGCACGACGCCCGCGCCCTCGATGCCGAGCAGCCCGGCCTCGCCGGGGTACATGCCCAGCGCGTTCAGCACGTCGCGGAAGTTGAGCCCGGCGGCGCGGACGCCGACCCGGACCTCGTGGCCGGCCAGCGGCGCGACGGCCTCCGCGCTGGGCACCAGAACCAGGTTGTCCAGGGTGCCCTTGGCCCGCGTGTCGAGCCGCCAAGCGCGGTCACCGGTCGGCGGTTGCAGCGCCCCGCCACCCCGCGTGACCCGCGGGACGAACAGGTCCCCGCCCCGGACCGCGACCTGCGGTTCGCCGGTGGCCAAAGCCGCGTCCAGCGGCTCGCCGTCGGGTGCGTCGACGAGGACGAACCGGCCGGGGTGCTCGGCCTGCGCGGACCGCACCAGGCCCCAGACGGCGGCCACGGCCGGATCCGGTGCCTCGGTGTACACCGCTTCGCGGGTCCGCAGCACCAGCTTCGAGTCGGCGAAGCGTTCTTCGGAAATCCAGCTCTGGACCAGCTCCAAGACCTCGGCGACGCTCGTTGCGTCGGCCACGACCAGTTCGGGCACGTCGTCGGCGATCTCGCTGAGCGGGACTGCGACGGCGACCGCGACGGGCTTCGGGATCGGCGTCCAGGCGAGCCGGTACAGCGATTCGGGTGCCGCGGGACCCGGGTCCGCCACGGCCGAAACCGGGCGCAGCACCAGGGATTCGACGGTGGCGACCGGCGCTCCGGACGCGTCCGCGACCAGCAGCGACACCGCGTCGTCGCCGGATGGGGTCAGCCGGACGCGCAGTTTCGCGGCACCGGCGGCGTGCAGCGTGACGCCGGTCCACGCGAACGGCAAGCGGGCCGGCCGCTCGCCGGGCTGGGCGACCTGGTCGCCGGTGCCGAGGGCGAGCGCGTGCAGGGCCGAGTCGAGCAGCCCCGGGTGCAGGCCGAACTCCGCGGTGCCGGCCGGCAGCGCGACCTCGGCGTAGATCTCGGTGGCCGTCCGCCAAGCGGCGGACAGGCCGCGGAAGCTCGGGCCGTAACCGAATCCGGCTTCGGTCATACCGTCATACAGACCGCTGACGTCGATGGGTTCGGCACCGACCGGAGGCCAGACGGCCAGGCCGTCGGACGGTGCGGCCGCGGCCGTCCCGAGCGCGCCTTCGGCGTGCAGGGTCCATTCGCCGCCACCGGCGATGCGGGCGTGGACGGTCAGCGGACGGAGTCCCCGTTCGTCGGTCTCACCCACGCGGACCTGGACGTCGACCGCTTCGTCCTCGGGCAGCACGAGCGGGGCGTGCAGGGTCAGGTCTTCGATCCGGTCGTGGCCGGCCTCGTCGCCGGCCCGCACGGCGAGCTCGACGAACGCGGTGCCGGGCACCAGGATCGCGCCGCGCACCCGGTGCTCGGCGAGCCACGGGTGGGTCCGGACGGAAAGCCGTCCGGTGAGCAGGAACCCGTCGTCGCCGGCGGTCGCGACGGCCGCGCCGAGCAGCGGGTGCCCGGCCGCGGCGACACCGAGGGCCGACGGGTCGCCGGTGACGGATACCCGCAGCGTCGGCCAGTAGCGGCGGCGCTGGAAGGCGTAGGTCGGCAGGGCGACCCGCGCCACCGTTCCGGGGAAGGCGGCGGTCCAGGTGACCGGGGTGCCGTTTACGAACGCCGTCGCCAGGCCGCCGAGCAGGGCGGGCTCCTCGGGGCGTCCGGCGCGCTGGGTGGGCGCGAACACGGCGTCGCCGGTGACGCAGTCCTGGCCCATCGCGGACAGGACACCGTCCGGGCCCAGCTCGACGAAGCGCGTGACGCCCGCGGCTTCCAGCGTGCGGATGCCGTCCAGGAACCGGACGGCGTCGCGGGCGTGCCGGACCCAGTAGCCGGCGTCGAACTCCAGCACCGGCTCACCGGTGACGGTCGAGACGATCGGTATAACCGACTGACCGTAAGACAGACTCTCCGCTATACCGCGGAACTCCGCCAGCATCGGATCCATCAGCGGCGAGTGGAACGCGTGACTGACGACCAGGCGCTTGGTCTTGCGGTCGGCGAAGTGCGCCGCCACGGCGTTTACGGCGGCCTCGTCACCGGAGATGACCGTCGAGTCCGGGCCGTTCAGGGCAGCGATGGTCACACGGTCTGACAGATATACCGAAACCTCGTCCTCGGTGGCCTGGATCGCCAGCATCGCGCCGCCGGACGGGAGCGCCTGCATGAGACGTCCGCGCGCGGCGACCAGCGTCACCGCGTCGGCCAGCGACAGGACCCCGGCGACGTGCGCGGCGGCCAGCTCGCCGATCGAGTGCCCGGCCAGGAAGTCGGGCCGGACGCCGAAGTGCTCCAGTTGCCGGAACAGCGCCACCTCCAGCGCGAACAGCGCGGGCTGGGTGTACTCGGTCCGGTCGAGCAGCTCCGGTTCGCCGAACATGACCGTCTGCAGTGGACGGTCGAGGTGCGTGTCGAACTCCGCGCACACGGCGTCCAGCGCCGAGGCGAACACCGGGTGCGCCTCGTACAGCTCGCGGCCCATCCCGGCCCGCTGGCTGCCCTGGCCGGTGAAGAGGAACGCGGTCCGGCCGGTGGCCGGCGCCGTCCCCTCGATCAGGCCGGCGAACGACTCGCCGCGGGCCAGCGCGCCGAGCCCGTCGAGCAGGGCGTCGCGGTCACCGGCGAGCACGACCGCGCGGTGTTCGTGGACGGCGCGGGTGCCCGCCAGCGCGGCGCCGAGACCGGCCAGGCCGAGTGCCGGCTGGTCGTCGAGCTGGGCGCGGAGGCGCTGGGCCTGGTCGCGCAGGGCGTCGGCGTTGCGGGCGGACAGCACGAACGGGGCCGTCGACAGCTCGGGCTCCGGCGCCTCCACCGCTTCCGGCGGCGGGGCCTGCTCGAAGACGGCGTGGGCGTTGGTGCCGCTCATGCCGAACGACGAGAGCCCGAACCGGCGGGGCGCGCCGGTCTCCGGCCACGGCGTCGGCTCGGTGACGAGGGCGACCGACCCCGCCGACCAGTCCACATGGGACGACGGGGCGTCCACGTGCAGGGTCTGCGGCAGCACGCCGTGTTCCAGCGCGAGCACCATCTTGATCAGCCCGGCCACCCCGGCCGCGGCCTGGGTGTGCCCGATGTTGGACTTGACCGAGCCGAGCCACAGCGGTCGCTCGCGGTCACGACCGTAGGTCGCGATCAGGGCCTGCGCCTCGATCGGGTCGCCCAGCTGGGTGCCGGTGCCGTGCGCCTCGACGACGTCGACGTCCGAAGTGGACAGTCCGGCGGCCGCGAGCGCCTGGCGGATCACGCGTTGCTGCGACGGGCCGTTCGGCGCGGTGAGGCCGTTGGACGCGCCGTCGGAGTTGACGGCGGAGCCGCGCAGCACGGCGAGCACCGGGTGGCCGTTGCGCCGGGCGTCGGAAAGCCGCTCCAGCAGCACCATGCCGGCGCCCTCGCCCCAGCCGGTGCCGTCGGCGGCGTCGGCGAACGCCTTGCAGCGGCCGTCGACGGCGAGACCGCGCTGGCGGGAGAACTCGATGAACGCGGCCGGGGTCGCCATCACCGTCGCGCCGCCGGCCAGAGCCAGCGAGCACTCGCCCGAGCGCAGGGCCTGGGCGGCGAGGTGCACCGCGACCAGCGAAGACGAGCACGCGGTGTCGACGGTGACCGCCGGGCCCTCGAGCCCGAAGTTGTAGGCCAGCCGCCCGGACACGACGCTCGCCGCGTTGCCGGTGGCGACGTGGCCCTCCATCGCCTCGACCGAGGCCATCAGGAGGTTGACGTAGTCCTGGCCATTGGTGCCGGTGAAGACGCCGGTCCGGCTGCCCCGCACCGTGCGCGGGTCGACGCCGGCCCGTTCGAAGACCTCCCACGACGTCTCCAGCAGCAACCGCTGCTGCGGGTCCATGGCCAGGGCCTCGCGTGGGCTGACCCCGAAGAACGCGGCGTCGAACTCCTCGGCGCCGTCGAGGAAACCGCCCGAGCGGGAGTAGCTCGTGCCCTGGTTGTCCGGGTCGGGGTCGTAGATCGCGTCGGCGTCCCAGCCGCGGTCGGCGGGGAAGTCCGACACGGCGTCGCCGCCGGCGCGCAGCAGCTCCCAGAACTGTTCGGGGGTGCGGACACCACCAGGGAAGCGGCAGCTCATGGCCACGATCGCGATCGGCTCGGTACCGTCCACAGCGGACTCGACGACGTCGTCCACAGCGGACTCGTCGAACAGCTCCGCGGCCAGCAGGTCGGCGAGCGCCAGCGGGCTCGGGTGGTCGAAGACCAGCGTCGCGGGCAGCCGCAGGCCGGTCGCGGACTCGACCAGGTCGCGCAGCTCGACGGCCATCACCGAGTCGAAGCCGAGTTCGCGGAAGGCCCGGCCGGGCTCGACGGCGTCGGTCCCGGCGTAGCCGAGCACCCCGGCGACCTGGTGACGCACGAGTTCCAGCAGGACGGCCGAACGCTCCGAAGCGGACGCCCCGGCGAGCCGGCTGCGCAGCGCCGATCGCACCGCGGGCTCGGCGGACTCGGCGGCGGGGCGGCTGTCCAGGGCCGCCCGGACCTCGGGCAGCTCACCCAGCAGCGGGCTGGGCCGAGCCGCGGTGAAACCGGGGGCGAAGCGCGCCCAGTCGACGTCGGCGACCGTGACCGCCGGCTCGTCCCCGGCGACCGCGCGGGCCAGCGCGGCGACCGCGAACCGCGGCGCCATCGGCGTCACGCCCCGGCGGCGCAGGTGCTCGGCGGCGTCGCCGGTCGCCATCCCGGCCTCGGCCCACGGACCCCACGCGACGGACGTCGCGGGCAACCCGGCGGCGCGGCGGGCCTGGGCCAGCGCGTCGAGGAAAGCGTTTCCGGCGGCGTAGGCCGACTGGCCGGCGCCACCCCAGGTGCCGGCGATGGAGGAGAACAGGACGAAGGCGTCCAGCTCACCCAGCAGTTCGTCGAGGTGCGTGGCCCCGGCGACCTTCGCGGTGACGACGTCGGCGAGGTCGGCCGGCGACATCTCCTCGAAGGCCTGCGCCTGGGCGACGCCGGCCGCGTGCACGACGGCGTCGAGCTCGAAGCGGGCGACCAGCGCGGCCACCTCGTCGCGGTCGGCGATGTCGCAGGCGACGATCTCGACGTCCACATCGGACAGTTCGGCCCGCAGCTCCGCGGCACCCGGAGCGTCCGGGCCGCGGCGGCTGGTGAGCACCAGCTTGCTCGCGCCGTTCGCGGCGAGCCAGCGGGCGACTTCGGCGCCGAGCGCGCCGGTGCCGCCGGTGACCAGCACGGTCCCGCGCGGCGTCCAGACGCCGTCGCGGCCGGTGGCGCGGGTGAGACGGCGGGCGAAGAGACCGTTGGCGCGCACCGCGATCTGGTCTTCGGCACCGAGCCCGGCCAGCACGCCGGGCAGCCGCAGCAGGGCGCGGGCGTCGAGGTCGTGCGGGAGGTCGACGCTCCCGGCGATCCGGTCGGGGTGTTCGAGCGCGACCGCGCGGCCGAGCCCGGCGACCGCGGCCTGGGCGGCGAAATGCTGCCGGTCCCCGGCCGGGCGATCAGCACGGCTGACGGCCACCGCACCCCGGGTGACCAGCCACAACCGGGCCAAGGAGGCGACGCTGCCGAGCGCCGGGGCCGACGCGGCACCCCCCGGCATCCCGACGTTCTTGTCGGTCGCCGCCGGCACTCCCGCGCTCGCACCGGCAACGTCGCCGAGGGCCTGGGCCGACGCGGCACCGCCCGGAATCCCGATGTTCTTGTCGGTCGCCGCCGGCACTCCCGCGCTCGCACCGGCGACGTCGCCGAGGGCCTGGGCCAACGCCGCGGTTGCCGCGACGCCGTCCGGCACTCCGGCGTTCGCGCCGGGCTCTGCCGTGGCGAGCAGCGACAGCACACCCGAGACCGGACCCTCCGCGAACACCTCGCGCAGCAGTTCGGCGAAGATCGGGCGGTCGGCCGCGACCGGGACACGCAGGATCCGCGTCTCGGCGCCCGCCTCGGTCAGCGTGTCGACGACCGCGGCGAGGATCTCCTCCTCGCCGTCCGGCGCGACGAGCAGCCAGGTGCCGCCGACCCGGTTCGCGGCCGCGGGCAGCGGCTGCCAGGTGACGCGGTAGCGCCACGAGTCCGCGGTGGACAGTTCGGTGCGGGACCGGCGCCACGCCGACAGCGCGGAGACGACCGGGCCGACCTCACCCTCGGGCAGGGTGAGCGTGCCGGCCAGCGATTCGACGTCCTCGCGCTCGACGGCGTCCCAGAACCGCGCCTCACCCTCGTCGACCGGGCCGGACGCGGACACGGCCGGGACGTCGAGCCAGTAGCGCTGCTCCTGGAAGGCGTACGTCGGCAAGTCGACCCGGGCGGCGGGGCCGAAGACGGCGGTCCAGTCCACCCGGGCGCCGCCGGTGTGGGCGGCGGCGAGCGCGGTCAGCGCCGTGCGGGCGGCGGGACGTCCTTCGCGCAGTGCGGCGGCGAAGGTGCCGATGCCCTCCAGGCAGTCCGGGCCCATCGCGGTGAGCACGGCGTCCGGGCCCAGCTCGACGAACGTCGTGACCCCGCGGGCCGCCAGCGTCCGCATCCCGTCGGCGAACCGCACGGCCTCCCGTACGTGCCGCACCCAGTAGTCCGCGTCGAACTCCGCGATCAGCTCACCGGTGACGTTCGAGACGATCGGTATAACCGTCCGACCGTATGACAGAGACTCCGTAATACCGCGGAATTCGGCCAGCATCGGCTCCATGAGCGGCGAGTGGAACGCGTGGCTGACGACCAGGCGCTTGGTCTTGCGGCCCAGGTCGGTGAAGTGCGCGGCGACCGCGAGCACGGCGTCCTCGTCACCCGAGACGACCGTCGAGTCCGGGCCGTTGATCGCGGCGATGGTCACACCGTCTGACAGATATACCGAGACCTCGGCCTCGGTCGCCTGGATGGCCACCATCGCACCGCCGGACGGCAGCGCGTCCATCAGCCGGCCACGCGCCGCGACCAGCTTGACCGCGTCGGCCAGCGAAAGCACCTCGGCGACGTGCGCCGCCGCGATCTCCCCGACGGAGTGGCCGAGCAGGTGACTCGGCCGCGCGCCCCAGTGCTCGAAGAGCCGGAACAGCGCGACTTCCAGCGCGAACAGCGCCGGCTGCGCGTACCCGGTGCGGCCGAGGAGCGCGGCGTCGGACGAGCCCGCCTCGGCGAACATGACCATCCGCAGCGGCCGGTCCAGGTAGGCGTCGAACTCCGCGCACACCGCGTCGAGCGCGGCGGCGAACTCGGGGTGGACGTCGTAGAGGTCACGGCCCATGCCCGGTCGCTGGCTGCCCTGGCCGGTGCACAGGAACGCGGGCGCGACGCCGGCCGCCGAGCCGCGGACGACGTTCGCCGCCGCCGCTCCCCCGGCCAGCGCCGTCAGGCCGCGGACCAGCTCGTCGGTGTCCTCGCCGACGACCGCGGCGCGGACGTCGAACGCGGTGCGCGCGGTGGCCAGCGCCCGGCCGATGTCGTGCGGGTGCCCGGCGCCGGCGTGCTCCAGCAGCCGGGACGCCTGCCCGCGCAACGCGGCTTCGGTCCGTCCGGAAAGGACCCAGGCCACCGGCCCGCCGGTGGGGGCGGACGTCTCGGGAGCCGGGTCGCCCTGCTCCAGCACGGCGTGGGCGTTGGTCCCGCTGATGCCGAACGACGACACCCCGGCGCGGCGCGGGCGCCCGGTCTCGGGCCAGTCGCGCGTGTCGCGCAGCACTTCGACCGCGCCGTCCGCCCAGTCGATCCGGGTGGACGGCCGCTCGGCGTGCAGCGTCTTCGGCAGCGTGCCGTGGCGCATCGCCATGACCATCTTGATGATCCCGGCGACGCCGGCCGCGGCCTGCGTGTGGCCGAAGTTCGACTTGATCGAGCCGAGCCACAGGGGTTCCCCGGCGCGGTCGCGGCCGTAGGTGGCCAGCAGGGCCTGTGCCTCGATGGGGTCACCGAGCGAGGTGCCCGTGCCGTGCGCCTCGACGGCGTCCACATCGGACAGTTCGAGGCCGGCCGCGGCGACCGCCTGGCGGATCACCCGTTGCTGGGCCGGGCCGTTCGGCGCGGTCATGCCGTTGGACGCGCCGTCCTGGTTGACCGCGCTGCCGCGGACCACCGCGAGCACCGGGTGCCCGTTGCGGCGCGCGTCGGAAAGCCTTTCCAGCAAAAGCATGCCGACGCCCTCGCCCCAGCCGGTGCCGTCGGCGCCGTCGGCGAACGACTTGCACCGCGCGTTCTCGGCGAGCCCGCGCTGGCGCAGGAACTCCATGAAGATCGTCGGGGTGTTCATCACGGACACGCCGCCGGCCAGCGCCATCGAGCACTCGCCGGTGCGCAGCGCCTGCGCGGCCAGGTGCAGCGCGACCAGCGACGACGAGCAGGCCGTGTCGATGGTGACGGCCGGGCCCTCGAGGCCGAACGTGTAGGCGATCCGGCCGGACGTGATGCTGCCCGCGCCGCCGTTGCCGAGGTGGGCGCTGTACTCGTCGAGGCCGTCCGAGGCGTAGAGCCGGGAGCCGTAGTCGTGGTACATGACGCCGGCGAACACGCCGGTCCGGGAGCCGCGCGCGGCCGCCGGGTCGATCCCGGCGCGCTCGAAGGCCTCCCAGGTCGTGGTCAGCAGGAGCCGCTGCTGCGGGTCCATCGCCATCGCCTCACGCGGGCTGATGCCGAAGAACTCCGGGTCGAAATCGGCTGCGTCGTAGAGGAAACCGCCCTCGCGGGCGAAGCGCGAGCCGTCGCCGTCCGGGTCCTGGCCGTAGAGCAGCTCGGGGTCCCAGCCGCGGTCGGCGGGCAGCGCGCCGATGGCGTCGGTGCCCGAGGAGACCAGCTGCCACAGGTCTTCCGGCGTCCGGACGCCGCCGGGATAACGGCAGCTCATCGCGACGATGGCGATCCGGTCGTCCGTGTCGTCCACAGTGGACTTCGCCCGCCGGACCGGCACGATCTCGCCGGCGCCGAACAGTTCCCCGCGCACGTGCCGGGCCAGCGCGAGCGGCGTCGGGTGGTCGAACACGAGGGTCGCGGGCAGCCGCAGGCCGGTCGCGAGGTTGAGGCGGTTGCGGAGGTCGACCGCGGTCAGCGAGTCGAACCCGAGGTCCTTGAACGGCTTGCCGTCGCGCACCTCGTCGGCGGACGCGTGGCCCAGCGCGGCGGCCGCGGTGGTCCGGACCAGGTCGAGCAGCTGCTGCTCGATCTCGGCCTCGCCGAGGCCGCTCAGCCGTTCGCGCAGCAGGGACTCGTCCTCGGCGGCGCCGGCCGCGGCACGGCGCGCCGGAGCGCGGACGAGCCCGCGCAGCAGCGCCGGCACCGAGCCGGGCTTCGCCGTCGACGCGGCCAGCCGCACCGGCACGAGCAGGGCGTCGCCGCCGCCGGTGGCCAGGTCGAACAGGGTGAGGGCGTCTTCGGTGGGCAGCGGCTCGATGCCGCCGCGGCTCATCCGGCCGAGGTCGCCGTCGTCGAGGTGGCCGGTCATGCCGGACGCCTGCGCCCACAGGCCCCAGGCCAGCGACGTCGCGGGCAGCCCGGCGGCGCGCCGGTGCGCGGCCAGCGCGTCGAGGAAGACGTTGGCGGCGGCGTAGTTGGCCTGACCCGGCCCGCCGAAAGTCCCGGCGGCGCCGGAGAACAGCACGAACGCGCGCAGCGGCAGCCCGGCGGTCAGCTTGTGGAGGTTCGCGGCGGCGTCGACCTTCGGGCGCAGCACGGCGGCCAGGCGTTCGGGCGTCAGGGACTCCACGGTCCCGTCGTCGAGCACGCCCGCGGTGTGCACGACGGCCGTGAGGTCCGCGGTCCGCGCCAGCAGCGCTTCGAGGGCGTCGCGGTCGGCGACGTCACACGCCGCGATCTCGACGTCGGCACCGAGTGCGGTCAGCTCTTCCGCCAGTTCGACGGCACCGTCGGCGGCGAGGCCACGACGTCCGACGAGCAGCAGGCGCCGGACGCCACGCTCGGCGACGAGGTGGCGGGCCACCAGCCCGCCGAGGGTGCCGGTGCCGCCGGTGATCAGGACCGTCCCGTCCGGACCGAACACCGTGTCGTCCACATCGGACACGCTGTGCCGCGTCAGGCGCGGGGCGTACGCGACGCCGTCTCGTACGGCCAGCTCGGCCTCGTCGGCGGCGAGTGCGGCCGGCAGCAGGTCGAGCAGGCTGTCGGGCGTGACCGCATCGACATCAACGACAGCAAAGCGGCCCGGGTGTTCCGAACGCGCCACGCGCAGCAGACCCCAGACGGTCGCCGCGGCGGGGTCGCCGCTGCCGTCCGGACCGAGCGCGCCGCGGGTCACGAAGACCAGCCGGGAGCGGTCGAACTTCGGCTCCGCGAGCCAGGCCTGGACCAGGTCGAGGGTGTCCCGCGCGGCCCGGTGCGCGGCGGCCGCGAGCCCGTCGCCCCCACCCGGGGAGACCACGACGAAGTCCGGTGCGCCGCCTTCGCTCGACGCCGCGAGCGCGGCGAGGTCGGCCCAGGAGGCGACCGAGCCACCCAGAGGCGTGCCGAGCTGCGCCCAGGTGGCCGAACCGTCCACTACGGACAGCGGCAGCTCCGGCCAGTCCACCCGGTACAGCGCGTCCCGGACCCGGCCGGCGTCACCGATGGCCGCGGCGTCGACCGGACGCAGGACCAGCGACTCGACCGCGGCGACCGGGCGGCCGCTCTGGTCGGCGACGTCGAGCGAGACCGTGTCCTGACCGGCCGGGCTCAGCTTGACGCGGATCGCGTCGGCCCCGGCCGCGAACAGCGTCACCCCGCTCCAGGAGAACGGCAGCAGCCCGCGGGCGGACCCGGTCAGGCCGACGCCGTGCAGTGCGGCGTCGAGCAGGGCCGGGTGCAGGCCGAACCGCCCGGCGGCAGGCTTGACGGCGTCGGGGAGGCGGACGTCGAGGTAGAAGTCGTCACCGGCGCGCCAAGCGGCGTGCAGGCCACGGAAGGCGGGCCCGTACTGGAAACCGGCGGCGGCGAAGGCGTCGTAGAGGCCGTCGACCGGGACCACCTGCGCGCCTTCCGGCGGCCAGGTCACGGTGCCGTCGGGCGCCGGGTTGCCGGACGTCGTGAGGGTGCCGGTGGCGTGCCGCGTCCACGGCTCGTCGAAGGCGGCGTCGGCGGGCCGGGAGTAGAACTCGATGGTCAGCGGGTCGCCGGCGCCGACCGTCACCTGCAGCGTGACCCCGCCGCGTGCGGGCAGCACCAGCGGTGCTTCGAGGGTCAGCTCGGCCAGCCGGTCGCAGCCGGCCTGGTCCCCCGCCCGCACGGCCAGCTCGACGAAAGCCGTGCCGGGGAACAGGATCGTGCCGCCGACGGCGTGGTCGGCCAGCCACGGCTGGGTGTGCGCGGACAGCCGGCCGGTGAACAGGAACCCGTCGCCGTCGGCCAGCGCGACGGTGGCGCCGAGCAGCGGGTGCGCGGCCGCGCCGAGCCCGGCTGAGCCGAGGTCGCCGGTGCGGATCGCGGAGACGTCCGGCCAGAACCGGCTGGGCTCGAAGGCGTAGGTCGGCAGGTCGGCGCGCTCGCCGGTGCCGTACAGCACGGCCCAGTCGGGCACGACCCCGCCGGCCAGCGCCTCGGCCAGGGACAGGTGGAACCGCGCGAGGCCGCCTTCACCGCGGCGCAGCGTGCGCACGGCGACCGCCTCGACGCCCTCGTCCTCGAAGATCTCCTGCAGCCCCACGGTGAGCACCGCGTGCGGCGCGACCTCGAGGAACGCGCCGATCTCTTCGGCGAGCATGACGCGGACGGTGCCGTCGAACCGCACGGTCTCGCGCAGGTTGCGGAACCAGTAGTGCACGTCGAGGGTCGTGGTGTCGATCCGCTCGCCGGTGACGGTCGAGTAGAACGGCAGGTCGGTGGCGCGCGGGCGGACCGGGGCGACGGCGCGTTCGAACTCCTCGCGCAGTTCCTCCAGCTGCGCCGAGTGTGCGGCGTAGTCGACGGCGACCCGCTTGGCGCGCACGCCGTCACGCTCGCACCGGGCGAGCAGTTCGTCGAGCGCGGCGACGTCACCGGAGACAACCGTGCTGCCGGGGCCGTTGACCGCACCGATCGAGAGCGGGCCGCCTGCGATCAGGGTTTCGACTTCGGCCTGCGGCAGTGCCACGGAGACCATGCCGCCCCGGCCGGACAGACGGAGCGCCAGCCGGCTGCGCGTCACGATGACCAGGGCACCGTCCTCGATGGACAGTGCGCCCGCGGCGACGGCCGCGGCGATCTCGCCCTGGGAATGTCCGACGAACGCGTCCGCGGTCACGCCGTGCGCGCGCCAGACCTCGGCGAGTGAGACCATCACGGCCCACAGCACGACCTGCTGCACGTCCACGCGGTCCACTTCGGACGGTGCGCCTTCGGCACCCGCGATCACGTCCAGCAGCGACCAGTCGACGTGCGGGGCCAGCGCGGCCGCGCACGCGCGCATCCGGTCGGCGAAGACCGGGGACGCCGTTATCAGCTCACGGGCCATGCCCTCCCACTGCGCGCCGGCGCCGGGGAAGACGAAGGCGGTCCGGCCGGAGGAGGTGACCGAGGCCCGGGTGGCCGTCGTCAGGTCGTCCAAAGCGGACAGCAGCGCGTCCCGGTCGGAAGCCTCCACGACGGCGCGGTGTTCGAAGACCGCCCGTGTCGTGGCCAGTGTGCGGGCGACGTCCACAAGGGACAGTTCAGGGTGCGCGGCGAGGTGGTCGCGCAGGACCTCGGCCTGCCGGGTCAGCGCGGCCTCGGTACGCCCGGACAGCAGCAGCGGCAGGGTGCCGCCGACGGGCACCCGAGGCGCTTCGGGGGCCTCCTCCGGTTCGGGGGCCTGTTCGATGATGGCGTGCGCGTTGGTGCCGCTCATGCCGAACGACGAGACGGCCGCGCGGCGCGGTTCGCCGGTCTCCGGCCAGGTCCGCGCCTCGGTGAGCAGCTCGACGGCGCCGGCCGCCCAGTCGACGTGCGGGGTGGGCTCGGTGACGTGCAGGGTCTGGGGCAGGACGCCGTGCCGGATGGCCTGGACCATCTTGATGATGCCGCCGACGCCGGCCGCGGCCTGCGAGTGGCCGATGTTGGTCTTCATCGAGCCGAGCAGCAGCGGGCGTCCGTCCGGGCGGTCCTGGCCGTAGGTGGCGAGCAGCGCCTGGGCCTCGATCGGGTCGCCGAGCGAGGTGCCGGTGCCGTGCGCCTCGACCGCGTCGACCTGCCCGGCCGACAGCCGCGCGTTGGCCAGCGCCTGCAGGATGACCTTCTGCTGGGCCGGGCCGTTGGGGGCGGTGAGGCCGTTGGACGCGCCGTCGGAGTTGATCGCCGTGCCGCGCACCACCGCGAGCACGGGGTAACAGAGGCGGCGCGCGTCGGAGAGCCGGGCCAGCAGCAACATGCCGACACCCTCGGCCCAGCCGGTGCCGTCGGCGGCGGCGTCGAACGCCTTGCAGCGGCCGTCCGGCGCGAGCCCGCGCTGGCGGCTGAATTCGACGAACGCACCCGGCGTCGACATCACGGTCACGCCGCCGGCCAGCGCGAGCGAGCACTCGTCCCGGCGCAGCGCCTGCGCGGCGAGGTGCACCGAAACGAGGCTCGACGAGCACGCGGTGTCGACGGTGACGGCGGGCCCTTCGAGCCCGAAGCTGTAGGCGACCCGGCCGGAGAAGACGCTCGCCGCGCTTCCCGTCGCGACGTGGCCTTCTACGCCTTCGGGCGCGTCGGCGAGAAGCGTCGCGTAGTCGTGGCTGGTGGTGCCGACGAAGACACCGCACTGGGTGCCCTTCAGCGAAGCGGGGACGATGCCGGCGCGCTCGAAGGCTTCCCACGACGTCTCGAGCAGCAGCCGCTGCTGCGGGTCCATGGCGAGCGCTTCGCGCGGCGAGATGCCGAAGAACGCGGCGTCGAACCGGCCGGCTTCGCTGAGGAAGCCGCCTTCGTTCGCGTAGGTCGTGCCGCTGTGGTCGGGGTCCGGGTCGAAGACGGCGTCGGTGTCCCAGCCGCGGTCCTCGGGGAACGGGCCGATGACGTCGCGCCCCTCCGACACCAGCTCCCAGAGCTGCTCCGGCGTCCGCACACCGCCGGGGTACCGGCAGCTCATCGCGACGACGGCGATCGGTTCCTGCGTCCGGTCCTCGAGGCTGCGCAGTTTCTGCCGGGTCTGGTGCAGGTCGGCGGTGACCCACTTCAGATAGTCACGGAGCGTCGCCTCATCGGCCATCGCCGCACACCTCACTTGTCGCCGTGTCTGCGTCTCCCGGCTTCGTTCGGTGAGGCTGTTTTCCACGGTCTTTCCCGTGGTCACAGCGCTGCGCCGACGAACCGGTGCCAGGGAAACCTATGAATCCGCAGACTCCCGCGACAACCCTTAGCGACCCCCTACGCCCCTAGGCGAACCCGGCTCCGACCTGCGGAAAAGCCCCGGGACGCCCCGCTTTCGCGAGGCGTCCCGGGGCCGGGTGCGACCAGGGTCAGGAGCGGCCGAGGTCCTTGTTGATGAACTCGAAGAGCTCTTCGTCGGACGCGCCGTCGAAGACGCTCGCCGGGCTGTCCTCGACCACGGCCTCCTCGTTCTCCCACTTGGCCAGCAGCGCCTGGACGCGGACCTTGACCTTGGCGCGGGTCAGCTCGTCCGTGGCGGCCGCCGACAGCACGGCCTCGAGCCGGTCCAGCTCGCCGAACACCGACGCGACGCCGTCTTCGCCACCCAGCTCGCGGCCCAGGTGCGCGGCCAGGTCCTGCGGGGTCGGGTAGTCGAACACCAGCGACGCGGCCAGCTTCAGCCCGGTCCCGGCGGTCAGCCGGTTGCGGAGTTCGACCGCGGTCAGCGAGTCGAAGCCCAGCTCGGTGAACGCCTTGTCCGGCCCCACCGCCGCCGTGCCGCGGTGCCCGAGCACCAGCGCGACGTCGGTGCGGACCAGCTCCAGCAGCGTCCGCCGGCGGCCAGCCTCGTCCAGCTCCGCGAGCTTGCCGCGCAGCTCGGCACCCGTGTCGGCCTCCTCGGCGACCTCCGCCGCGAGGACCGCCTGCACCTCCGGCAGATCCGCGATGAACGCGTTCGGCCGCAGCGCGGTGAAGCCGGGCGCGAACTTCGCCCAGTCGACGTCGGCCACCGTGACCGCCGCGTCGCCGTGGTCGACGGCCTGGGTCAGCGCCGCGACGGCCAGGTTCGGGTCGAGGGCGGGAAGGCCGCGGCGACGCAGCTGCTCCTCGTGCTCACCCTCGGCCGCCATGCCGCCGCCACCCCACGGGCCCCACGCGATCGACGTCGCGGCCAAGCCGGCCGCCCGCCGCCGCTGTGCCAAGGCGTCCAGTGCCGCGTTCGCCGCCGCGTACCCGGACTGGCCGCTGCCACCCCAGGTCGCCGCGACCGACGAGAACAGCACGAACGCGTCCAGCTCGCCGAACAGCTCGTCCAGCGCGAGCGCACCCGTCACCTTGGCGTCCACCACGGAGGCGAACTCCGCGACGCTGCTCGCCGCGATCGGCGTGCCCTGACTGACCCCTGCGGCGTGCACAACCGCCCGCACCGGGGACTCCAGCCCGCCGACCAGCGCGGCCAGCGCGTCCAGATCGCCGACGTCGCAGGCGGCGACGGTGACCTCGACGCCGGTCGCGACCAGCTCGGCCCGCAGCTCCTCGGCTCCCGGCGCGGCCGGGCCACGACGGCTGACCAGCACCAGGTGCTCGGCGCCGTGCTCGGCCAGCCACCGCGCCATCCGGGCACCGAGACCGCCGGTTCCGCCGGTGACCAGCACCGTGCCGCGGGGCTGCCACGGCTCGGCCGACGTCGCGGGCAACGGTGCCCGCGCCAGCCGCCGGGCGAAGACCCCGTCGGCCCGCACCGCGAGCTGGTCCTCCGCGCCGTCCCCGGCGAGCACGCCCGCCAGGAGCCCGGCGACGCGGTCGTCCAGCACCGCGGGCAGGTCGATCAGGCCACCCCAGCGGTCCGGGTGCTCCAGGGCCGCGACCCGGCCCAGGCCCCAGACCTCGGCGCCCGCGATGTCGACGTGGCCGCCGTACACCGCGTCCCGCGTGATCGTCCACAGTGGAGCGTTGATCCCCGCCGCGCCGAGGGCCTGGATCAGCTCCAGGGTGCCCGCGACGCCGGTGGCGACCATGCCGTACTCGGTGTGCGGCCGCGTGTCCACGGCCAGCAGCGAGAGCACCCCGGCGAGCGGGAGGCCATCTTGCGTGAGATCCGCCGTGCCGCGGACCGTGCGCACCTCGGCGCCCTGGGTCCGCAGCGCCTCGACGACCCGGCCGCACCACGCGGCCTCCGTCTCCGGCAGCACGACCAGCCAGCCGCCGGTGAACAGCGGCGGCTCCGGTTCGGCCACCGCGGTCCACGACACCCGGTACCGCCAGTCGTCCAGTGTGGACAGCTCGCGGCGTTGCCGGCGCCAGCCGGACAGCACCGGCAGGAGCGTGCCGAGTGATTCGCGGTCGACGCCCGCCGGGAGCGTCCCGGCCAGCTCGTCGACGTCCTCGCGCTCGACGGCCGCCCAGAACCGGTCCTCGGCGGCGTCCCGCGGCGCGGGCGCGGACACCGGTTCCGGCCAGTAGCGCTCGCGCTGGAACGGGTACGTCGGCAGCGCGACCACCCGGCCCGGCGTGAACAGCGCCGCCCAGTCCACGGCGACGCCGTTTACATGGGTCGCGGCCACCGCCGTGAGCAGCGCCTCCGGCTCGGGACGCCCGCGCCGCAGGGCGGGCACCACCACGGGCGTGCCGCCGTCGACCGCGGCGCAGTCCTGCGCCATCGCCGTCAGCACGCCGTCCGGGCCGAGTTCGACCACAGTGGACACCCCGGCGGCGAACACCGCGCGGATGCCGTCGGCGAACCGGACCGCCGCGCGGACGTGGCGCACCCAGTAGTCCGCCGTGCGGAACTCGTCCGCGGTGACCGGCGCCCCGGTCAAGGTGGACACCAGCGGAACCGTCGGCTCGTGGTAGTCCAGCCGCTGCGCGATCGCGGCGAACTCGGCCAGCATCGGCTCCATCCGCGGCGAGTGGAACGCATGGCTGACGGTCAGCCGCTTCGTCTTGCGCCCCAGCGCGGCCAGCCGCGCCGCGACCTCGGCCACCGGCTCCTCGTCGCCGGCGATGACCACCGCGACCGGGCCGTTGACCGCCGCGATCCCGACGACGTCCTCGAAGCCCGCCAGCAGCGGCACAACCTCCTCTTCGGACGCCTGGACCGCGACCATCGCGCCACCCGAAGGCAGCTCCTGCATCAGCCGCCCGCGCGCGGCCACCAGCTCGACGGCGTCGGCCAGGGTGAGCACCCCGGCGACGTGCGCCGCGGCCAGCTCGCCGATCGAGTGGCCGACCAGGACGTCCGGCCGGACGTCCCAGCTCTCCAGCAGCCGGAAGAGCGCCACCTCCAGGGCGAACAGCGCGGGCTGGGTGTACACCGTACGGTCGAGCAGGTCGTTCCCGGTGAACATGACCGTCCGCAGTGGACTGTCCAGCCGGGAGTCGAACGCGGCGCAGATCTCGTCGAGCGCCGCGGCGAACACCGGGTACGCCTCGTACAGCTCGCGGCCCATACCGGCTCGCTGGCTGCCCTGCCCGGAGAAGGCGAACGCCAGGCCGCCCGGCCGGGCCGTCCCGCTCGTGACCCCTGCCGCCGGGGCGCCGGACGCGACCGCGTCCAGTCCGGCGAGCAGTTCGCCGCGATCGCTCGCGAGCACCACGGCGCGGTGCTCGAAGACGGACCGGGTGGTGGCCAGCGCGTAGGCCAGCTCCGCCGGTTCGCCGTCGTGGTCCCGCAGCCGGGACGCCTGCGCGGCGAGCGCGGCGGCGTCGTGACCGGAGAGCACGACCGGGACCACGGCCGGGCCCTGCACGTCCGGCAGGGCCGCGGGTTCCGGGGCCTGCTCGATGACGACGTGGGCGTTGGTGCCGCTGACCCCGAACGAGGAGACACCGGCCCGGCGCGCCCGGCCGGTCTCCGGCCACGCGCGCGCCTCGGTCAGCAGCTCGATCGCGCCCGCCGTCCAGTCCACCTGGGACGACGGCGCGTCGACGTGCAGCGTCTTCGGGAGCTGCCCGTGCTGCATGGCCAGCACCATCTTCATCACCCCGGCCACCCCGGCGGCCGCCTGCGTGTGCCCGATGTTGGACTTCAGCGAGCCCAGCAGCAACGGCGTCTCCCGGTCCTGGCCATAGGTCGCCAGCAGCGCCTGCGCCTCGATCGGGTCGCCGAGCTTCGTGCCGGTGCCGTGCGCCTCGACCGCATCGACGTCCGATGTGGACAGACCGGCGGCGGACAGGGCCTGGCGGATCACCCGCTGCTGCGAGGGACCGTTCGGCGCGGTCAAGCCGTTGGACGCGCCGTCCTGGTTGACCGCGCTGCCGCGGACCACCGCGAGCACCGGGTGGCCGTTGCGGCGGGCGTCGGAAAGCCGTTCCAGCAGGAGCATTCCGGCGCCTTCACCCCAGCCGGTGCCGTCGGCGGCCTCGGCGAAGGACTTGCAGCGGCCGTTCATCGCGAGCCCGCGCTGCCGCGAGAACTCGACGAACACCCCCGGCGTCGACGTGACGATCACGCCGCCCGCCAGCGCCAGCGAGCACTCACCGGCCCTCAGTGCCTGCGCCGCGAGGTGCAGGGCCACCAGCGAAGACGAGCAGGCGGTGTCCACAGTGACCGCCGGGCCTTCGAGCCCGAAGGTGTAGGACAGCCGGCCGGAGACGACGCTCGCCGCGGTGCCGGTGGCCAGGTAGCCCTCGGCCTCCTCGGTGCCGGCGAGCAGCGTGCCGTAGTCCTGGCCGCTGGTGCCGGCGAACACGCCGGTCCGGCTGCCGCGCACCGACTGCGGGTCGATCCCGGCCCGCTCGAACGCCTCCCAGGTGATCTCGAGCAGCAGGCGCTGCTGCGGGTCCATGGCCAGCGCTTCCCGCGGGCTGATCCCGAAGAACGCCGGGTCGAACTCCCCCGCACCGGCCAGGAAACCGCCTTCGCGGATGTAGCACGTGCCGCTGTGGTCGGGGTCCGGGTCGTAGAGCGCGTCCAGGTCCCAGCCGCGGTCGGCCGGGAACGGCGTGATCGCGTCCGTGCCCTCCGACACCAGCCGCCACAGGTCTTCCGGCGTGGTGACGCCGCCGGGGAAGCGGCAGCTCATCGCCACGATGGCGATCGGGTCGTCGTCGGTCGCGGTCGGCGTGATGACGTCGTCCGCCTCGTCGCCGCGCAGGTGTGCGGCGAGCACGGCCGGGGTCGGGTAGTCGAACACCAGCGTCGAGGGCAGCGTCTGGCCCGTCGCCGCGCTGACCCGCTTGGCCAGCTCGACCGCGGTCAGCGAGTCGAAGCCCAGCTCGCGGAACGGCAGGTCCGGTTCGACCTCGGCGGCCGAGCGGTAACCGAGCACGGCCGCCACTTCGGCGCGCACGAGGTCGAGCAGTGCCCGGGTGTCGCGCCGCTTCGGACGTTCTACTGTGGACACTTCCGCCCGGCGGCGCGGGACGGTGACCAGGCCGCGCAGCATCGGCGGCACGTCACCGGTGAGGCTCGCCCGCAGGGCGGGCAGATCCAGCTTGATCGGCACGAGCACGGCGTCCCTTGTGGACACTGCCGTGTCGAACAGCGCCATGCCGTCCGCGACGGACAGGGCCCCGATCCCGGCTTCGGTCATCCGCCGCAGGTCCGCGGCGGTGAGCCGGGCCGCCATGCTGCCGGCGCCGGACCACATGCCCCAGGCCAGCGACGTCCCGGGCCGCCCGCTGTTCCGGCGGCGCTGCATCAGCGCGTCGAGGAACACGTTCGCCGCCGCGTAGCTCGCCTGGCCGGCCCCGCCGAGCACCCCGGCGGCCGAGGAGAAGACGACGAACGCCGTCAGGTCCCGGCCGGCGGTGAGCTCGTGCAGGTGCCAGGCCGCGTCGACCTTGGGCCGCAGCACGGTGGCGACGCGCTCCGGCGTCAGGGACGCCAGCACGCCGTCGTCGAGCACGCCCGCGGTATGCACCACCGCGGTCAGGTCGGTGATCCGGTCGAGCAGGGCCGCCGCCGCGGTGCGGTCGGCGACGTCGCAGGCCACGACGTCCACCTCGGCACCCGCGGCGACCAGCTCTTCGGCCAGCTCCGCCGCGCCCGGCGCGTCGGGCCCGCGGCGGCTGGTGAGCACCAGCTTTCGCACGCCCTGGGTCGCGACCAGGTGCTTCGCCAGCTCGGCGCCCAGCGCGCCGGTGCCGCCGGTGACCAGGACCGTGCCCTCGCCGAGCGCCCGCGCTTCGGCGGGGACGGCCGCCCGCACCAGCCGCGGCGCGAACGTCTCCCCGGCGCGGACGACGACCTGCGGTTCCCCGGTGGCGACGGCCGCGGCCACCGCGTCGGGATCGTCGGTGTCGACCAGGACGAACCGGCCGGGCTGCTCGGACTGCGCCGAACGCACCAGGCCCCAGACGGCGGCACCCGCCAGGTCTTCCCCGGCGTCCGGGCCGGCCGCGCCCTGCGTCACGACGACCAGCTTCTCGCCGGTCTGCAGCTTCGCGAGCACGTCTCCGACGATCCGGTGGACGTCCTCCGGGGACTCGCCTTCCGGCACCCGGTAGACCTCGGACAGGTCGGCGTTAAGTCCTGTTTGGACCGGCACCCAGTCGACCCGGAACAGCGAGTCGACGGTCTTCACGGACTCCACCGGCCGCAGCGTCACCGCGTCGGCGGTGACCACGGCCGTGCCTTCCGCGTCGACCGCGTGCAGCGCAACCGTGTCGTCACCCAGGTCAGTCAGGCGGACCCGCAGGTCACGGGCGCCTGAGGCGTGCAGCGCGAACCCGGACCAGGCGACCGGCGAAAGCCCGCCGAACGCCGCGTCGAGCAGCGCCGGGTGCAGGCCGAACCGCCCTGGCTCGACGCCTTCCGGCAGTGACACCTCGACGACGTCCTCGTCCGTCCACTCGGGAACCTTCGGCGGTGCGACCGCGAGCACACCTTCGGCGTGCCGCGTCCACGTGCCACCGTCTTCCGGTCGCGAGTGGACGGTCACGTCCCGGCGGCCGGAGCCGTCCGGCTCGCCGACCCACACCTGCAGCTGGAGCGCCCCGCGCTCGGGGAGCACGAGCGGCGCGTCGACGGACAGCCGTTCGACCAGCCCGCAGCCCGCCTCGTCCGCGGCCCGCGAGACCAGCTCGGCGAACACCGAGCCCGGTGCCGCGCCGCCCAGGAGCTGCGCGGACAGGCGCCCGGTGAGCAGGAACCCGTCGCCGTCGGCCCGGGCCACCGCCGCGCGCAGCAGCGGGTGCCGGGTGGCGCCGAGACCGGCGGCCGTGACGTCACCGCCCGCGCTGGTCCGGAGCCAGAAGCGCTGCCGCTGGAACGGGTAGGTCGGCAGCTCGACCCGGCGCCGGGCGGCGGTGCCGAACACCGCGGCCCAGTCCGGCTCGACGCCGTGGACGTGCGCGCCGAGCACCGCGGTCAGCAGTGCCTCGGGCTCGGCCCGGCCGGCCCGCAGGGCGGGGACGAACTCGCCGTCGGCGCTCGCCTGGGCCAGGGCCGAGAGCACGCCGTCCGGGCCCAGCTCCACGAAGACGGAGACGCCGCTCGCGGCGAGCGTCGCGACGCCGTCGGCGAACCGCACCGCCTCCCGCACGTGCCGCACCCAGTAGTCGGCGGTGAACTCGGTGATCAGCTCACCCGTGACGTTCGAGACGATCGGTATAACCGGCTTACCGTAAGACAGAGACTCCGCTATACCGCGGAACTCGTCCAGCATCGGGTCCATCAGCGGCGAGTGGAAGGCGTGGCTCACCACCAGGCGCTTCGTCTTGCGGTCACCGAACTGTGCCGCGACCGCCAGCACGGCGTCTTCCTCGCCGGAGATGACCGTCGAGTCCGGGCCGTTCAGCGCGGCGATGCTCACCGCGTCCGACAGGTGTGGCGTGATCTCGTCCTCGGTCGCTTGGATCGCCAGCATCGCGCCGCCCTCCGGCAGCGCCTGCATCAACCGGCCCCGCGCGGCGACCAGCGTCACCGCGTCGGCCAGCGGGAGGACCTCGGCGACGTGCGCTGCGGCCAGCTCGCCGATCGAGTGCCCGGCCAGGAAGTCCGGCTGGAACCCGAAGTGCTCGAAGAGCCGGAACAACGCCACTTCCAGGGCGAACAGCGCCGCCTGGGTGTAGGCGGTGCGGTCCAGCGGCTCTCCGTCGTCGAACAGCACCGCCCGCAGCGGACGGTCGAGGTGCGCGTCGAACTCGGCGCACACCGCGTCCAGCGCGTCGGCGAAGACCGGGAACGCGTCGTACAGCTCGCGGCCCATGCCGGTCCGCTGGCTGCCCTGGCCGGCGAAGAGGAACGCCAGCTGCCCGCGGTCGCGGGCCACCCCGCTCAGCACGCCGGGTGCCGTGCCGTCCTCGGCCAGCGCGGTCAGCGCCGTCCGCAGCTCGTCGTGGTCGGTGGCCAGCAGGGCCGCGCGGTGGTCGAGCGCGGACCGGGTGGTGGCCAGGGCGTACCCGAAGGCGTCCAGGTCCGATGCGTCCGCAGCGGCCAGCGCGGCCGCCTGGGCCCGCAGCGCGGCGGCCGTCCGTCCGGAAAGGACGATCGGCACCGGCAGCGGCGACTCGACCACCGCGGCCGGTTCCTCGGCGGGAACGGCCTCGATGATCGCGTGCGCGTTGGTGCCGGAGACACCGAACGCGGACACCCCGGCCCGGCGCGGCACACCGGTTTCCGGCCACGGCCGGGCCTCGGTGAGCAGCTCGACCGCGCCGGCGGTCCAGTCGACCTGCGTCGACGGCTCGTCGACGTGCAGGCTGGCCGGCAGCACCCCGTGCCGCATGGCCTGGACCATCTTGATCACGCCCGCGACCCCGGCCGCGGACTGGGTGTGCCCGATGTTGGACTTCAGCGAACCGAGCCACAGCGGTTCGGACCGGTCGCGGCCGTAGGTCGCCAGCAGCGCCTGGGCCTCGATCGGGTCGCCGAGCCGGGTGCCCGTGCCGTGGGCTTCGACCACGTCGACGTCCGAAGCAGCCAGACCGGCGTTGGCCAGCGCCTGGCGGATCACCTTCTGCTGTGCGGGCCCGTTGGGGGCGCTGAGGCCGTTGGACGCGCCGTCGGAGTTCACCGCGGAGCCTCGCACGACCGCCAGGACCTGGTGACCGTGGCGCTGGGCGTCGGACAGCCGCTCCAGCAGGAGCAGACCGACACCCTCGGACCAGCCGGTGCCGTCCGCCGCCTCGGCGAAGGGCTTGCACCGGCCGTCGGCGGCCAGGCCGCGCTGCCGGGCGAACTCGACGAACCCGCCCGGGTCGGCCATCACGGCGACGCCGCCGGCCAGGGCCATCGAGCACTCGCCCGACCGCAGGGCCTGCGCCGCCCAGTGCAGCGCGACCAGGGACGACGAGCACGCGGTGTCGAGCGTGACCGCCGAGCCCTCGAGCCCGTAGGAGTAGGCCAGCCGTCCGGAAAGGACACTGCCGACGTTGCCGGTCAGCATGTGGCCCTCGACACCGTCGGGCAGCTCACCGGCGCCCGCGCCGTACCCGGAGGCCGCCGCACCGAGGAACACCCCGGTGCGGGTGCCGCGCAGGGTCCGCACATCGATGCCGGCGCGCTCGAAGACCTCCCACGACGTCTCCAGCAGCAGCCGCTGCTGCGGGTCCATCGCCAGCGCCTCGCGCGGGCTGATGCCGAACAGGCCGGGGTCGAACTCGCCGGCGTCGTGCAGGAAACCGCCTTCCTTGGTGTAGGTCGTGCCCGCGTGCTCCGGGTCCGGGTGGTACAGCGAGTCCAGGTCCCAGCCGCGGTCGGCCGGGAACGGCCCGATCGCGTCGTCGCCGGCCGCGACCAGCCGCCAGAGGTCCTCGGGCGAGCGGACGCCGCCGGGGAACCGGCAGCCCATCGCGACGATCGCGATCGGCTCGTCGGACCCGGTGGTGACGACCGCCGTCACCTTTTCCGGCTCGGCGCCGAGCAGCTCGCTCAGCAGGAACGTGGTCAGCTCCAGCGGGGTCGGGTAGTCGAACACCAGGGTCGCGGGCAGCTTGAGGCCGGTGGCCGTGGCCAGCCGGGTGCGCACCTCGACCGCGGTCACCGAGTCGAAGCCCAGCTCGCGGAACGCCCGGGCGGGCGGGACGGCGTCGGTGCCTGTGTGGCCGAGCACCGCGGCCGACTCGCCGCGGACCAGGTCGAGCAGCACGCGCTTGCGTTCGGCCGCGGGCAGTTCACTGAGACGTCCAGCGAGTCCACTGTGGACTACTGCGGTCGGTTCTACGTCCAAAGCGGACACTTCGGGCAGGTCGGCGATCAACGGACGCGCGCGCAGCGCCGTGAACGCGGGCGCGAACTTCGCCCAGTCCACGTCGGCCACCGCGAGGAACGTCTCGTCCGCGTCGAGGGCCTGCTGCAGCACCGAGATGGCCAGCTCCGGCGCCATCGGCCGCAGCCCGCGCCGGCGCATCTGCTCGCCGGCCTCGCCTTCGGCCATGCCGCCTTCGGCCCACGCGCCCCACGCCACCGAGGTGGCCTGGGCGCCGCGGGCGCGGCGCTGTTCGGCGAAGGCGTCGAGGAAGGCGTTGGCCGCGGCGTACGCGCCCTGGCCACCGCCGCCCCAGACCCCCGCGTTGGAGGAGAAGAGCACAAACGCGTCCAGCTCGACGTCCGCCAGCGCGCGGTCCAGGTTGACCGCGCCCGCGACCTTCGCGGCCGCGTTGACCGCGAGGTCGGCCGGGCCGGTTTCGGCGAGCGGCGGCGAGACCCCGACCCCGGCGGCGTGCAGCACCGCGGTGAACCGGTGCTCGGCGGTGAGGCGTCGCACCGACTCGAAGTCGGCGACGTCGCACGGGTCGACGGTGACCCGGGCGCCGAGCCCGGTCAGCTCCTCGACCAGCTCTCGTGCGCCAGGCGAGTCGAGACCGCGACGGCTGGTAAGCACCAGGTGCCCGGCGCCGTTGCGGGCCAGCCAGCGCGCGATCTGCGCACCGACGGCGCCGGTGCCGCCGGTGACGAGCACCGTGCCACGCGGAGTCCAGCCGGTGATCGCCGGCCGCTCGGCCAGCGGAGCCCGCACCAGGCGGCGGGCGAAGACCCCGGACGGGCGTACCGCCAGCTGGTCCTCGTCCGTGTTACCGGCGAGCACCGCCGCTACCCGGGCCGAGGCCCGCGGGTCGAGGTCTTCCGGCAGGTCGAGCAGGCCACCCCAGCGTTCGGGGTGTTCCAGCCCGGCGACCCGGCCGAGGCCCCAGACCTGCGCCTGGACGGCCGAGGCCAGCCGGTCGGACCGGCCCGCGGAGACGGCACCGCGGGTGACGAGCCACAGCGGAGCCGCGACACCGTCCAGTGCGCGGATGAGCGCGGCGGTCAGGGCGAGCCCGGCCGAGACGACGGGGTGCTCGGGATCAGGCCGCTCGTCGAGCGCCAGCAGGGACAGCACACCACGGAACTGCAGCGGCTCGGCAGGTGCGCCCGACTCCGCCGGAAGCGAGCCGGCTGCGCCGGCTGCACTGCCTGCGAGCGGGTCTGCCCCGTGAGCAGCCAGCAGCGTCGCCAGTTCCTCGGCCGACGTGCCCGGTTCGACCGGGACCACGTGCGGCCGGGCGCCATGAGCGGTCAGCAGCGCCGTGACCGCCTCGATCTCGGCGTGCGCATCGGCCGGGACCGGCACCAGCCAGTCACCGTCCAGGTCCGCGGCCTCGAAGTCCAAAGCAGTCCACGCGATCCGGTACCGCCACTTGTCCACAGTGGACTTGTCACGGCGGTTGCGGCGCCAGGTCGACAACACCGGCAGTGCGGCCCGCAGCGTCTCCTCGTCGGTGCCGTCGATCTCCAACGCGGCCGCGACGGCAGCCGGGTCGTCGCTGTCGACGGCGTCCCAGAAGGAGCTGTCGGCGAAGCCGTCACCGGAAACCGTCGGCTCGGCGAGTTCCGGCCAGAAGCGGCTGCGCTGGAACGCGTAGGTCGGCAGGTCGATCCGCCGGCCACCCGCGAACACGGTGTCCCACGCCACCTGCGCACCACCGGTGTGGGCCTGGGCGAGCGACGTGAGCACCCGTGCGAAGCCGCCCTGGTCTCGGCGCAGGGTGCCGGTGACCGTCGCCGGCACACCCGCGTCCTCGAGGATGTCCTGCAGGCCGGTGGCGACCACCGGGTGCGGGCTGACCTCGACGAACACGTCGTGGCCGTGCCCGGCCAGCGCCTCGATCGCGTCGGTGAACCGCACCGTCTGGCGCAGGTTCCGGTACCAGTACCCGGCGTCGAGGCCGGAGTCGAGCAGTGAGCCGGTCACCGTCGAGTAGAACGGGATCTCCGCCGGGCGCGGGCGCACCGGAGCTAGCACGTTCAGCAGTTCCGTCTCCAGGGACGCGACGTGCGCCGAGTGGGACGCGTAGTCCACCGGGATCCGCTTCGCCCGGATCTCCTGCTCCTCGCAGCGGGCGAGGAACTCGTCCAGGGCGTCGGCGTCACCCGAGACCACGGTTGCCCGCGGTCCGTTGGCGACGGCGATCGAGATCCGGTCTTCCCACGGCTCGAGGGACGCGGCGACCTCCTCCGGCGGGAGCGGCACGGAGACCATGCCGCCGCGCCCGGCCAGCGCGAGGATCGCCCTGCTGCGCAACGCGACCACCAGGGCGCCGTCCTCAAGGGACAGTGCACCCGCGACGACCGCCGCGGCGATCTCACCCTGCGAGTGGCCGACCACCGCGGCCGGCTCGACGCCGTGGTGGCGCCAGACCGCGGCCAGCGAGACCATCATCGCCCACAGCGCGGGCTGGACGACGTCCACGCGTTCCAGCGGTTCCGCCGCACGCAGGACGTCCAGCAGGGACCAGTCGACGAACGGCGCCAGCGCCTCGGCGCATTCGGCCATCCGCGCGGCGAAGACCGGTGAGGTCTCCAGCAGATCGACGGCCATCCGCGGCCACTGCGAACCCTGGCCCGGGAAGACGAACGCGACCTTTCCGGTGCCCGCCAGGCCGTGCACGGCGTTGGCGGGCTCCCCGGCGGCCAGCGCGGCGAGACCCGTGCGGGCCTCGTCGGCGTCCCGCGCGAGCAGGACGCTCCGATGCTCCATCCGGTGGCGGCACCGAATCAGCGAAAGTGCCACATCGGTCATGCGCGGAGGGTCCACTTCGAACAGTTCCAGCAGGCGGCCCGCCTGGGCGCGGACGCCGTCGGCGGTCTTCGCCGAGAGCACCAGCGGAGCCAGGACGTCCTCGCCCGCGGCGACCTCTATCGAAGCCGGTGCCTGCTCGATGATCGTGTGCGCGTTGGTGCCGCTGAAGCCGAACGACGACACCGCCGCGCGGCGCGGCCGATCCACCGACGGCCACGGCCGGGCCTCGGTGAGCAGTTCCACCGCGCCCGCGGTCCAGTCGATGTGCCCCGACGGCTCGGAGACGTGCAGCGTCTTCGGCAGCGTGCCGTGCCGCATCGCCATGACCATCTTGATGATCCCGCCGACACCGGCCGCGGCCTGGCTGTGGCCGAGGTTCGACTTCAGCGAGCCGAGCCACAGCGGGTCGCCGGTGCGGTCGGCACCGTAGGTGGCGAGCAAGGCCTGCGCCTCGATCGGGTCGCCGAGTGACGTCCCGGTGCCGTGCGCTTCCACCGCGTCGACGTCCGAAGTGGACAGACCGGCGTCGGCGAGGGCCTGGCGGATCACGCGTTGCTGCGACGGGCCGTTCGGTGCGGTCAGGCCGTTGGACGCGCCGTCCTGGTTGATCGCGGTGCCGCGCACGACGGCGAGCACGGGGTGCCCGTTGCGCTGCGCGTCGGACAGCCGTTCCAGCAGGAGCATGCCGGCGCCTTCGGCCCAGCCCGTGCCGTCGGCGTCCGCGGAGAACGCCTTGCAGCGGCCGTCCGGCGAAAGCCCGCGCTGCTTGCTGAACTCGATGAACGCGGCGGGCGTCGACATCACCGTGACGCCGCCGGCCAGGGCCATCGTGCACTCGCCGTTGCGCAGGGCTTGCGCCGCAAGGTGCAGCGCCACCAGCGAAGACGAGCACGCGGTGTCCACAGTGACCGCTGGGCCTTCGAGTCCGAAGTGGTAGGACAACCGCCCGGTGACGACGCTGCCCGAGTTGCCGGTGCCGAGGTGCCCGGCGACGTCGTCCTTCGAACGCTCGAGGAGGCTGACGTAGTCGTGGTACATCAGGCCGGCGAACACGCCGGTCCGGCTGCCGCGCACGGCATCCGGGTCGATCCCGGCCCGCTCGAAGACCTCCCACGACGTCTCCAGCAGCATCCGCTGCTGCGGGTCCATGGCCAGGGCTTCACGCGGGCTGATCCCGAAGAACTCGGGGTCGAACTCGGTGACGTCGCGCAGGAATCCGCCGTGGCGGGTGTAGCTCGTGCCCGGCCGCGTGGAGTCGGGGTCGTACAGCGCGTCGAGGTCCCAGCCGCGGTCCGCGGGCATCGGCCCGATCGCGTCCTGCCCGGACTCGACCAGCGCCCACAGCTGCTCGGGACTGGTGATACCGCCTGGGAAGCGGCAGCTCATCGCCACGATGGCGATCGGCTCGTCGTCCCGCGCCACCACCTCGGCGACGGCCTGCTCTTCGACGCCGAACAGGCGCCCGGCGATCTCCTCGGCCAGCGCCGACGACGTCGGGTGGTCGAAGATCAGCGTCGCGGGCAGCCGCAGCCCGGTCGCCGCGTTGAGCCGGTTGCGCAGCTCGATCGCGGTCAGCGAGTCGAAGCCGAGCTCGGTGAACGCCCGGGTCGCGCCGACGGCGGCGGCCGAGGCGAACCCGAGCACCGCGGCGACCTCGTCGCGGACCAGGTCGAGGATCCCGTCGCGGCTCAGCCGCGAGCCGGTGACGGCGACCGCGGTCCGCCGCAGCGGGGCGGTCACCAGGCCGCGCAGCAGCGGCGGCACCTGGCCGGACGCCCGCACGGCGGCGAGGTCCAGCCGGATCGGCACCAGCACGGCGTCCTCACTGGACAGTCCGGCACCGAACAGCGCGAGACCGTCCTCGGTGGACAGTGCGGCGACACCCGCACCGGCGAGCCGGTCCAGGTCCGTGTCGCCGAGGTGCCCGGCCATGCTCGTGCCGGTCGCCCACAGGCCCCAGGCCAGCGACGTCGCGGGCAGCCCGGCCGCCTGACGGTGGGTGGCCAGGGCGTCGAGGAACGCGTTGGCCGCGGCGTAGTTGCCCTGCCCCGCGCCACCGAACACGCCGGCCGCGGAGGAGAACAGCACAAACGCGTCGAGGTCCGAGGTCAGCTCGTGGAGGTTCCACGCGGCGTCGACCTTCGGCCGCAGCACCGCGTCGAGCCGCTCGGGCGTCAGCGACGACAGCACCCCGTCGTCGAGGACACCGGCCGCGTGCACCACGGCCTTGAGGTCGGTGATCCCGGCCAGCAGCGCGGCCAGTGCGTCGCGGTCGGCCGCGTCGCAGGCCACGATGTCGACCTCGGCACCGGCGGTGACCAGGGCGTTCCGCAGTTCCGCGGCGCCCGGGGCGGCCGGGCCACGGCGGCTGGTCAGCACCAGCCGCCGGACACCGCGTTCGGTGACCAGGTACTCCGCCACGGCGGCGCCGAGCGCGCCGGTGCCACCGGTGAGCAGGACCGTGCCGTCGGTGGTGAACGCCGGTGCGGACACCGTCGCCCGCGCCAGCTGCGGCGCGTACAGCTTGCCGTCGCGGACCGTCACCTCGGGCTCGCCGGACGTCAGCGCGGCCCGCAGGTCCTCGGGTCCGGCTTCGACGTCCAGGCTGACCAGCGCAAACCGGTCCGGGTGCTCGGTACGGGCCGAGCGGACCAGGCCGTGGACGGCGGCCGCGGCGAGGCTGTCGCCCCGCGTGACGATCGCTAGCCGCGCGTCTTCCGGCTTGGTCAGCCAGTCCTGTAGGACGGCCAGGACGCGGTGGGTGGCCGCGCGGACGTCGTCCGGCGTGTCACCGGTGCCGGTCTGGTCGTACACCTCCCAGTCCGTTGTGGACTGTCCACCAGGGACTTCCACCTGGTTGATGCGGAACAGCGATTCGGGCCGCTTCGCGAGGTCCTCCACCGCCATCGGGCGCAGCACCAGCGACTCGGCCGACACGACGATCGCGCCGGACTCGTCGGCGGCGGTCAGCGACACCGCGTCCGGGCCCGCCTTCGCCAGCCGGACCCGCAGGGTGCGGGCGCCTTCGGCGTGCAGGCCGACACCCGCCCACGAGAACGGCAGGCGCGCCCGGTCGTCGCCGAGCAGATCACCCAGGCCGACCGCGTGCAGGGCCGCGTCGAGCAGCGCCGGGTGCACGCCGAAGCCGGTGACCTCGACGTCCTCGGGCAGGCTGACCTCGGCGAACACCTCACCGTCCCGGCGCCAGGCCGCGGTCAGGCCCTGGAACGCCGGGCCGTACCCGAAGCCGGCGGCGGCCAGGTCGTCGTACCGCGTGCCGACGTCGACCGGCTGCGCGGCGGGCGGCCACTCGGCGAGCGTCTCCGGAACCGCCGGGGCGTCGGCGGCGAGCAGGCCGCCGGCGTTGCGGGTCCACGGCAGATCGGCCGCGTCCTCGGCCCGCGAGTACAGCGTCAGCTCGCGGCGCCCGGCCGCGTCCGTCATGCCGGCCCACAGCTGGACCTGCACCGCGCCGCGCTCCGGGAGCACCAGCGGGGCCTCGATGGTCAGCTCCTCGACCTGGCGGCAGCCGGCGAGGTCGGCCGCGCGCACCGCGAGCTCGACGAACGCCGTGCCCGGCACGAGGATCGCGCCGCCCACCGCGTGCTCGGCCAGCCACGGGTGGGTCTGCGTGGACAGCCGGCCGGTGAGCAGGAACCCGTCACCGTCGGCGCGGCTGACCGCCGCGCCCAGCAGCGGGTGCTCCGCCGCACCCAGGCCGAGACCGGTGGCGTCGCCCGTGGTGTTGCCCGGCCGCGGCCAGTACCGCACCCGCTGGAACGGGTAGGTCGGCAGGTCGACCCGCGCGGCCACCGGGTACAGCGCCGTCCAGTCGACGGCCGTGCCGTGGACGTGCGCCTCGGCCAACGCCGTGACCAGGGTATCCGGCTCGGGCCGGCCCCTGCGCAGCGCGGGCGCGAAGGTCGCGTCCGGCAAGAGCTCGCGGCCGAGCGCGGACAGCACACCGTCCGGACCCAGCTCGACGAACGTCGTGACCCCACGGGCTTCCAGCGTCCGGATCGCGTCGGTGAACCGGACGGTGTTGCGGACCTGGCCGACCCAGTAGTCCGGAGTGGACGGTCCGGCCGTGCCGCCGGTGGTGACCAGCGGGATGCGCGGCTCGTGGTAGGTCACCGTTTCGGCGACGGCACGGAAATCGTCCAGCATCGCGTCCATGTGGGGCGAGTGGAACGCGTGGCTCACCGTGAGCCGCTTGGTCTTGCGGTCCTGGAACTGCGCCGCGCTGGCCAGCACCGCGTCTTCGTCGCCGGAGACCACAGTGGACTCGTCGCCGTTGAGGGCCGCGATGCTCACCCGGTCCGACAGGTGTGGCGTGATCTCGGCTTCGGTCGCCTGGATCGCGACCATCACCCCACCGGCCGGGAGTGCCTGCATGAGACGGCCGCGGGCGGAGACCAGCCGCACCGCGTCGGCCAGGGAGAACACCCCGGCCGCGTGGGCGGCGGCCAGCTCGCCGATCGAGTGCCCGGCCAGCGAGCCGGGCGTGACGCCGAAGCTTTCGAAGAGCCGGAACAACGCCACTTCCAGCGCGAACAGGTTCGCCTGGGCGTACTGCGTCTCGTCGACGGCACCGCCGTCGAGGTCGAAGTCGAACTCGGCCCGCACCGCGTCGAACGCCGCGGCGAACACCGGGAACTTCTCGTACAGCTCGCGGCCCATGCCGGCCCGCTGGCTGCCCTGCCCGGTGAAGAGGAACGCCGTGCCGCCGTCGCCGGCCTCACCGGTGACGACACCGGCGCCGGAGAGCCCGTCGAGACCCGCCGGGTCGAGGACGACCGCGCGGTGCTCGAACAGCGAGCGCCGGGTGACGAGCGCCGAACCCAGCTCGGCGACGTCCACTGTGGACAAGGCGGTGCGCAGCCGTCCGGCCTGCTCCCGCAGGGCTTCCGGTGTCCGCGCCGAGAAGACCAGCGGGGTGACGACCGGAGCCGCCACCTCGACCGGCTCCGGCGCCGGGGCCTGCTCGATGATCACGTGCGCGTTGGTTCCGCTGAACCCGAACGATGACACGCCGGCCCGGCGGGTCCGGCCGGTGTCCGGCCAGTCCCGCGTCTCGGTCAGCAGCTCGACCGCGCCGGATGCCCAGTCGACGTGCGGCGACGGCTCGGTGACGTGCAGCGTCTTCGGCAGGACGCCGTTGCGCAGCGCCTGCACCATCTTGATCACGCCGCCGACACCGGCGGCCGCCTGGCTGTGCCCGATGTTGGACTTCAGCGAGCCCAGCCACAGCGGGTCACCCGCACGCTCGGCGCCGTAGGTCGCCAGCAGCGCCTGCGCCTCGATCGGGTCACCCAGAGACGTCCCGGTGCCGTGCGCCTCGACCGCGTCGACGTCCGAAGTGGACAGACCGGCGTCGGCGAGGGCCTGTCGGATCACGCGTTGCTGCGAGGGACCGTTCGGCGCGGTCAGGCCGTTGGACGCGCCGTCCTGGTTGATGGCGCTGCCGCGCACGACCGCCAGCACCGGGTGACCGTTGCGCTGGGCGTCGGAGAGGCGTTCCAGCAGGATCATGCCCGCGCCCTCGGACCAGCCCGTGCCGTCAGCGTCCGCGGAGAACGCCTTGCACCGGCCGTCGGCGGCGAGACCGCGCTGACGCGAGAACTCCAGGAACGCGCCCGGCGTCGCCATCACCGTGGCGCCACCGGCCAGAGCCATCGTGCACTCGCCGTGGCGCAGTGCCTGGACCGCCCAGTGCAGGGCGACCAGCGACGACGAGCACGCGGTGTCGATGGTCACCGCCGGGCCCTCGAGCCCGAAGGTGTAGGACACGCGGCCGGAGGCGACGCTGCCCGCGTTGCCGGTGCCGAGGTGGCCGACGTAGTCCTCCGGCGCGGCCTCGAGCAGGTTGGCGTAGTCGTGGTACATGATCCCGGCGAACACGCCGGTCCGGCTGCCCCGCAACGCTTCCGGCGCGATACCGGCCCGTTCGATGGCCTCCCACGACGTCTCCAGCAGCAACCGGTGCTGCGGGTCCATCGTCACCGCTTCACGCGGCGAGATGCCGAAGAACTCGGGGTCGAAGTTCGCCGCGTCGCGCAGGAACCCGCCCTCGCGGGCGTAGCTCGTGCCGACGTGGTCGGGGTCCGGGTGGTACAGCCCTTCGACGTCCCAGCCGCGGTCGGCGGGGAACGGCGTCATGCCGTCCACTCCCCCGGCGACCAGGTCCCACAGCTCTTCCGGGGTCGTGACGCCGCCGGGGAACCGGCAGCTCATCGCGACGATCGCGATCGGCTCGTCCACCGCCAGCACGGTGTTGACCTCGGCCGGACCGTCCACTCCGAACAGTTCGTCCGTGAGGTACGCGGCGAGCGCGTCCGGGGTCGGGTAGTCGAAGATCAGCGTGGCGGGCAGCCGCAGGCCGGTCGCCGTGTGCAGCTTGTTGCGCAGTTCGATCGCGGTGAGCGAGTCGAAGCCGAGCTCGGTGAACGTCCGGGTGGCGCCGACCGCGTCCGCCGAAGCGAACGCGAGGACCTGCGCGACCTCGGTGCGGACCAGATCGACGAGCGCCCGTTCCCGCTCGGCCGTGGCCAGCGCGCCGAGCCGCTGTTCCAGCGACGCGGTGACGGTCGAGACCGCGGCCCGCCGCTTCGGCGCCGGCACGAGCCCCCGCAGCAGCGACGGCACGGTACCCCGGGCCCGGATCGCGGCCAGGTCCAGCCGCACCGGCACCAGCACGGCGTCTCCTGTGGACAGTGCGGCGTCGAAAAGTGTCAGGCCGTCCTCGGTGGACAGTGCGCCGATCCCGGCGGCGGACATCCGCCGCAGGTCGGCCTCGGCCAGGTCGGCCGCCATGCTGTCGTCGCCGGCCCAGAGGCCCCACGCCAGCGAGGTCGCGGCCTGCCCGGCCGCGTGCCGGCGGTGCGCCAGCGCGTCCAGGTAGGCGTTCGCGGCCGAGTAGCTGCCCTGGCCCGCGCCGCCGAACACCCCGGAGGCCGAGGAGAACAGCACGAACAAGGACGCGTCGCCGGCCAGCTCGTGGAGGTTCCACGCGGCGTCGACCTTCGGCCGCAGCACGGCGTCGACGCGCTCGGGGGTGAGCGACGCCAGCACGCCGTCGTCGAGAACCCCGGCCGCGTGCACCACGCCGGTCACCGGGTGCTCGGCCAGCAGCGCGGCCAGCGCGTCCCGGTCCGCGACGTCGCAGGCCGCGACGGTCACGTCCGCGCCGAACCCGGTGAGTTCGGCGGTCAGGTCGGCCAGGGAGTCCGCGGTGGCGGACCGGCTGACCAGCAGCAGGTGCCGCGCGCCGCGTTCGGCGAGCCGGCGGGCGAAGGCCGCGCCGAGCGCGCCCGTCGCGCCGGTGACCAGCACCGTTCCGTCGAACGCCGCGGGCTCGTGGTCGGCGACCGCGGCCCGCGCCAGCCGCGGCGCGAGCACTGCTCCGCCGCGAACGGCGAGTTGCGGTTCACCGGAGGTGAGCACGCCCGGGAGCTCGGCGAGGTCGGCCGCCGCGTCGAGGTCGACCAGCGTGAACCGGCCGGGCTGCTCGGCCTGGGCCGCGCGGACCAGGCCCCAGACGGCGGCACCGGCGAGGTCCGGCTCGTCGCCGTCCAGCACCGCGGCCGCGCCGCGGGTGACGACGGCCAGCCGGCCGTCCAGGTCGGCCTGCCGCTGGAGCGCGTCGAGCACGAGGTGCACCGCCGCGCGGACCTCTTCCGGGGTTTCCCCGCGCGGCACCAGCAGCACCGGGGTGTCCGGGTCGGCGTCGGCGGGCACGGCGACGGCCGTCCAGTCCACTGTGTACAGCGATTGGCGGACGACGTCGTCGACCGGAACGCCCGAAACCGGGCGCAGGGCAAGGGATTCGACCGACAGCACCGGCTCGCCGGCGGTGTCGGCGGCGTGCACGGACACCGCGTCGGTGCCCGCTGCCGCCAGCCGGACCCGCAGCGTGCGGGCGCCGGTGGCATGCAGCGTGAGGCCGGCCCAGCTGAACGGCAGCCGCGCCGTCCCGGTGTCCTCGACGAACGCGCCGAGCCCGACCCCGTGCAGGGCCGCGTCGAACAGCGCCGGGTGCAGGCCGAACCCGGTGACGTCGGTGTCTTCCGGCAGCGTGACCTCGGCGAACACCTCGCCGTCCCGTCGCCAGGCCGTGGTCAGGCCCTGGAACACCGGGCCGTAACCGAGCCCGCCGGCCAGGAGACCTTCGTAGAGCGCGGAAACGTCGACCGGTTCGGCACCGGACGGCGGCCACTCGCCCACGAACGGCGTCGCGGCGATCGCGCCGGGGGCCAGTTCACCGGTGGCGTGGCGCACCCAGGGTGCGTCGCCGACGCGGGAGTGCACCACGAGCGAGCGATGGCCCGCCTCGTCTTCGGCACCCAGCGAGACCTGGACGACGACACCGTCGGCCGGGACGACCAGCGGCGCCTCGAGGACCAGTTCCTCGAGGCGGTCGCAGCCGGCCGGTTCGCCGGCGTGCAGCGCCAGGTCGGCGAAGGCCGTCCCGGGCAGCACGACGACGTCGCGGACGGTGTGCTCGGCCAGCCACGGGTGGGTCTTGAGCGAGAGCCGGCCGGTGAGCAGGAACCCGCCGTCGTCGGCCCGGGCGACGGCCGCACCCAGCAGCGGGTGGTTCGCCGCGCCGAGGCCGGCCGCGGTCAGGTCCCCGGTGCGGGTGCCCGGCTTCGGCCAGTACAGCTCGCGCTGGAAGGCGTAGGTCGGCAGGTCGACGTGCTGCCCGGCACCGCCGAGGACGGCGGCCCAGTCGACGTCGGCACCATGGGCGTGCGCCGCACCGAGCGCGGTGACCGCGGTCAGCGCCTCCGGCCGGCCCTTGCGCAGGGCCGGGACGAAGGTCGCGTCGGGGACGATCTCCTGGCCGAGCGCGGACAGCACGCCGTCCGGGCCCAGCTCGACGAACGTCGTGACACCCTGCGCCGCGGCCGTGCGGACACCGTCCAGGAAGCGGACGGCCTCTCGGACGTGCCGCACCCAGTAGTCCGCGTCGAACTCACTGATCAGTTCGCCGGTGACGTTCGAGACGATCGGTATAACCGTCTTACCGTAAGACAGAGACTCAGCTATACCGCGGAACTCGTTGAGCATCGGGTCCATCAACGGCGAGTGGAACGCGTGGCTCACCTTGAGCCGCTTGGTCTTGCGGCCCTTGAACTTCCGGGCGACCGCCCGCACGGCCTTCTCGACGCCGGAGATCACCGTCGAGTCCGGGCCGTTCAGCGCGGCGATGCTCACGGAGTCCGAGAGGTGTGGCGTGATCTCGTCCTCGGTGGCCTGGATGGCCAGCATCGCGCCGCCTTCCGGCAGCGCCTGCATGAGCCGGCCGCGCGCCGACACCAGCGTCACGGCGTCGGACAGCGTCAGCACGCCCGCGACGTGCGCGGCCGCCAGCTCGCCGATCGAGTGGCCGACCAGCACGTCCGGCCGCAGGCCCCACGACTCGTACAGCCGGAACAGGGCGACTTCCAGGGCAAACAGGGTCGCCTGGGTGTACTGCGTCCGGTCGATGTCCCCGTCGA
>NZ_JBICSQ010000025.1:0-107636 GCF_043197175.1 Amycolatopsis sp. NPDC049252 | reverse complement strand
GGGTATGGGGGCGGGGGGGCGCGGGTCGCCGACTGCCGCTCCGTGCGCCGCGCGGACGGCCCCCCCCGGGCGGGGGGGGCGCCCTTCCGCGCGTTCAGGCCAAGCCCGGTGGCCTGAGCCTCGTCAGCCCACGCGGATGCGGGGGTCGAGGATCCCGTACATCAGGTCGGCCACCAGGTTCGCCACCACGACGCTCGCCGCGATCACCACCAGCCAGCCCATCAGCACCTGCGGGTCGTTCTTGCCGACCGCCTCCACCAGCAGCGTGCCCATGCCGTGCCAGTTGAAGACCGTCTCCGTGATGATCGCGCCCGTCACCGTGGCGCCGAAGTTGACCGAGAACAGCGTCATCACCGGGATCAGCGCGTTGCGGAACGCGTGCCGCCAGATCACGCGCGTGTTCGTGACGCCCTTGGCGCGCGCTGTGCGCACGTAGTCGGCGTCCAGCACCTCCAGCATCGACGCGCGCTGGAACCGGCTGTAGGCGGCGAACGTGATGGCCATGATGGACAGGGTCGGCAGCAGGAACGCGCCGACGTACTTGGCGAGCGCGTCACCGACACCGGTGGCCGAGAGGCTCTCTGGGCTCGTCGTGCGCAGCCACGGGTCGCCGAGGACGTCCGCGAGGCCCAGGTCGCGCACCCAGCCGTTGGCGCGGATCGCGTAGCCCTTGAGCACGATGGCGACGCAGAAGATCGGCATCGAGAACATCAGGAACGCCACCGTCGTGGCGAGGTAGTCCCAGAGCGAGTACTGCTTGACGGCGGCGAGCACCCCGACCAGCACCCCGAAGACCAGCGCCAGCACCGAAGCCGCCAGCACGAGTTCGAGCGTCACCTTGAAGGCCGCCAGCACCTTCGGCTGCACCGGGGCGAGCGCGTTGCCCTGGGCGATCGAGATGCCCCAGTCACCGGTCAGGAAGTGGCCGAGCCACGTGAAGTACCGGGCGAACACACCCTGGTCGAGCCCCAGCCTGTGCTCGCTGTCGGCGATCGCCTGGGCGCTGATGCCGGGCTTGCCGCGCAGCTCGCCGAGCGGGTCGCCCGTGTTGGAGACCATGACGAAGCAGAGGAACGTGCCGACGAGCAGGACCGGGACCGAGATGACCAGCCTGCGGAGCACGTAGAGCACGAGATTCATCCGTAACCCCCACCACCGTCAGGCCCGCGAACAGCATCCGGCTCCGTCACGTCCGGGCCAACGTTTCGGCAGCCGCCGAATCCTCGAACGCGGTTGCGTCACCCTTCGCCCGGGGAGGACGATTCCCCCATCCAACGGCGGGTCGAGGGCCTGTGATCACTTTTGTGCTGAGTCCGGACGTGCTCGGGCGGACGCGGTTCTGCTTCTCACCGCTGGCCGAGGCGACGTCGAGCCTGCGGTTGCTGGGCCTGCCCCATCCCGCCCACGTGCACACGCCCTGGCTGCGGGAGGCCCGGACCCGGCTGGACGGCGTCGACCTGGCGCTGTTGCTGGCCGTGGTCCCGCCCGGGCGCTACATCGCCTCGTGCCTGGTGCCTCGTGGGCGGATCCCCCAGCCGTCGCTGGAGGATCAGCTTTCCGCGCTGACCGCCGTCACCGCCGACGAGCTGGAGCGCGACTTGCGCGAAGTCTGGTCCGGCCGGACCCCGCCCCGGCAGGTGGCCGACCTGATCGCGTCCGGCGCGCGGGCGACGGCCCGGCTGGCCGAGGCCCTCTGGGACTACTGGGACGCGGTGATCCGGCCGCACTGGCCCCGCATGTGCGCGGTGCTCGAGGACGACGTGAGCCGGCGGATGGCCGCGCTGGTCGACCACGGGTTCTTCGCGCTGTTGCGGGACCTTCATCCGGAGATCAGCGTCGAGGGCAACCTCCTGCGCATCGACAAGCCGCACTTCGCCGACGCCGTGTACGAGGCGTCGGAGATGATCCTCACCCCGTCGGTGTTCACCTGGCCGGGCCTGATCCTCGAGGACGGGGAGACGGGCTGCTTCGGGCTGACCTACGCCGCGCGCGGCATCGCCCGGGTGTGGGAAGGGGCCGACGCCCTGGCGCCGAAGACCGCCGAGCCGCTGGCCACGCTGCTCGGCCGGACCCGGGCGGCCATCCTGCGCCGCACCGACGTGCCGATGTCCACGACCCGGATCGCCCGCGAGCTCGGGCAGAGCCCGGCTTCGGTCAGCGAGCACCTCGCGGTCCTGCGCGACGCCGGCCTGGTGACCAGCCGGCGGTCGGGCCGCAGCGTCCTGTACCGCCAGACCCCGCTGGCCGAGTACGTCCTGCGCGCCCAGCTCGGCGGCACCCGGGACGAATCGGCCGGACCCTGAACGCGAACGCGGGGGTGACCGATCCGGTCACCCCCGCGTCGCTCGTTCGGGCCTTCAGGCCTTCATCCTCCGCTGGCGCGGGTCGAAGGCGTCGCGAAGACCGTCACCGATGAAGTTGATCGTCAGTGAAATCAGCACGAGCACGACGAACGGCCCGAAGAACAGCGCCGGCCGCGTCTGCAGCTGGGCGTAGTTCTCCAGGATGACGCGGCCGAGCGAGGTGTCCGGCAGCTGCACGCCGAGGCCGATGAACGACAGCGCGGCTTCCGCCAGCACGGCCTGCGCGACCGCGAGGGTCGCGTTGACCGTGATGCTGCCGACCATGTTCGGCACCAGGTGCTTGAAGATGATCCGGAACGTGCCGGCACCGGAGGCGCGGGCCGCGTCCACGAACTCACGCTGGGACAGCGACATGGCCTCGGCCCGGGTGATCCGGGCGATCTGCATCCAGCCGAACGCCGCCAGCACCAGCGCGACGATGTACCAGGAACCACCGCCGAACACCTTGGCGAGGATGGCCGCCGCGGCGATCTGCGGGATGATCAGGAACAGGTCCGTCACGCGCGAGATCGCCGAGTCGGAGAACCCGCGCAGGTAACCGGCGACCGCGCCGAACACCACGCCGATGACGGTGGCCAGGATCGACACCGTGAGCGCGATGAGCAGCGAGTACTGCGTGCCGCGCAGGACCTGCGACACCATGTCCTTGCCGACCTGCGTCGTGCCCAGCGGGAAGTCCCCGCTCGGCTTGGCGAAGGACGGGAAGGAGCTGTCCTCGTAGTTGTGCTTCCAGACGAGCGGCAGCACGATGCTGAGCAGCACGATCAGGATGAGCACCGCGGACGACGCCATCGCCAGCTTGTGGTGCAGGAACTTGCGCAGGACCAGCTTGCCCTGGCTCCGCGGCTCCGGCAGGGCCTCCGGCGGCAGCGTGCCGTCGGCCGTCTTGGTTTCGCTCGCGAGAAGAGAGTTCAAGTCAGCCAACGCGAATCCTCGGGTCCAGGATGCCGTACATCATGTCGGCGATCAGGTTGGCAACGATCACGCTGCTGGCGATCACCACGAGCCAGCCCATCATCACCTGAGTGTCGTTCTTGCCGACGGCTTCGACCAGCAATGTGCCCATACCGTGCCAGTTGAACACCGTTTCCGTGATGATCGCGCCGGCGAGGACCGACCCGAAGTTCACCGAGAACAGCGTCGTCACGGGGATGAGCGCGTTGCGGAACGCGTGCCGGAAGATCACCCGGCCGTTCGGCAGGCCCTTGGCGCGCGCGGTGCGCACGTAGTCGGCGTTCATGACCTCGAGCATCGACGCGCGCTGGAACCGGCTGTACGCGGCGAAGCTGATCGCCATGATCGAGAGCGTCGGCAACAGGTACGCACCGATCGTGCTCGCGATGAAGTCGCCGACTCCGTCGGTCTTCAGCTGCTCCGGGCTGGTCGTGCGCAGCCAGGGGTTGCCGAGGATGTCGGTCAGTCCGAGGTCGCGCACCCAGCCGTTGATCTCGATCGCGTAGCGCTTCAACACGATCGCGACGCAGAAGATCGGCATCGAGAACAGCAGGAAGGCGAGGGTGGTCGCGATGTAGTCGATGATCGAGTACTGCTTCACGGCGGCCAGGACACCGACGATGATGCCGATGATCAGCGCGAGGACCTCGGCGCCGACGACCAGCTTGAGCGTGACGCCGAACGCGGCCATCACCTTGGGGGCGACCGGCGCGAGGGCGTTGCCCTGGGCGATCGAGATCCCCCAGTCACCGGTGAGGAAGTGCCCGAGCCAGTCGAAGTAGCGGGGCACGATGCCCTGGTCCAGACCGAGCTTGGAGGCCGTGGCGGCCAGTGCTTCCTTGCTGATCAGCGGGTTGCTCTTCAGCTCGCCCAGCGGGTCGCCCGTGCCGGCGACCATGACGAAACACAAGAAAGTCCCGACCAGCAGGACGGGAATCGATATCGCCAGACGGCGAAGGATGTAGATCACCAGGTTCAACGAACTGCTCCTCATCCGGGCCTGGTCTTCAGAAGTGCGCTGGACCGCTACCCGGTTGTCTACCGTAGTGGGGGTCACCCTACGGTCAACAGCTACTTCCGGTGGGTACCGGGGCCCGGCTCGTGGCCGGGCCCCGGTACCCCCAGGTCATCTGGAGCGAGGGGAAAGAAGAGGCGGGCAGAGCCCTACTTCTTCTGCTCCCACTCGCCGGCGTTCCACAGGGCACCGTCGTACGACTGCATGTACACGCGGTCGATTCCCTTGAACGCCCACATGCTCGGCGTCTGGAACAGCGGCAGCGTCGCGTACTGGTCCGCGATCGCCTTGTCGACGTCCTGGTAGGCCTTGAGCTTGACAGCCTCGTCGGTCGCCTTCACCGCGATGTCGTAGTTCTTGTCGATGTTCTGGTCGCAGAGACCCTGGTAGTTCTGCTCACCACCGTTGGCCTTGCAGACGTAGATCGACCGGGACTCCGACTTGCTCGGCGAGGAGGACCAGCCGAACAGCGCGACGTCGTAGTCACTGGCGGCCAGGCGGCCACCCTTCAGGAAGTTGGCGTCGGTCTCGTCCTTGACCTCGATGCCGGCCTGCTTCGCCTGCGAGATGATGATCTCGACGGTCTGGCTGCGCCGCGCGTTCTGGTTGTGCGTGATCTTGAACGAGGCCCGCTTGCCGTTCTTCGCGAAGATGCCGTCGCCGCCCTTGACCCAGCCGGCGTCGGTCAGGGTCTTGGCCGCCGCGTCGGCGCCCAGGCCCGCCTTGCTGCTGTACTGGTCCTGGTAACCCTCTTCACCCTGGAAGAACTCGATCGAGTTCAGCGGCGAAGCGTCGGCCTGGACCTCCTTGAGCAGCTTGTCGGTGATCTCCTTGCGGTTGACCGACTCGAAGAACGCCTTGCGCAGGTCCTTGTCGGAGAACATGCGCGCGTAGTTCAGGTCGAGGTGCTCGAAGGTGAGCTGCGGAGCGGAACCGTAGGTCACGCCCTGGGCCGCGAGGCCCTTCAGGGTCTGGGCCGCGGTGGCGTCCGGCTGGGTCGACGCCGCGACGTCGATCTCGCCGTTCTGCAGCGCGGTCGCCATGGCCTTGGTGTCTTCCATCGCCCGGATGACGATCTTCGACGGGCCACCCTTGCCGCCCGACCAGTTCGGGTTCTTCTCCAGCGTGACGGCCTTCTGGTTGGCGTCGAACGCGGTGATCTTGTACGGGCCCGACGACGGCATGATGTCCGCCTTGAAGCCCTTCCACTCGTTCGTCCAGAAGTCACCGGCCTTCTTGAGCTGCGCCGGGTCGCCGGTCGGGGCCAGCTTGGTGATGTCCGCGATGCCGGTCTTGGCCTCGAGGACGTGCGCCGGCATGATCGCCGCGCTGTTGAACAGGCCCTTGTAGTCCAGGTACGGCTGGTCGAAGTCCGCCTCGAAGGTGAGGGCGTCCTTGCAGGTGGCCGTCTTGATGCTGGAGTACCCGGTGGTCGACGCCGCGTTGAACGGGGTCTTGCCGTCCGGGCCCTTGGCCAGGCCGCTCTGCGACAGCCACGCCAGGTACAGGTCCTTGCAGTCGAAGGCCTGGCCGTCGGACCACTTCTGGTTCGGCTTGAACTTGTACGTGACGATCTGCGGGTCCTTGGAGGTGACCTCCGCCGACTCGAACACGTCGCTGTTCAGCAGCTGCTTGTTGTTGCCGTCGAGCTTGAAGACGCCGGAGAGCACGGACGTCAGGACGTAGTTGTTGTACGACGTGTTGGTGTCGGTCGTCTGGTTGTTATACCCAGAGTAACCGTCATCGATACCAACAGTGACCGTGCCGTCGTACCCCGGGGTGTCCGCGAGCTTGAACTGGTCAGCGGTTTCGGCCTTGCCGACAGCCATCGCCTTGACGTCGGTGGACGATCCGTTCTGGTCGGTGTTGCCCGAACCCGAATCGCCGCCGCTGCAGGCGCTCAGCAGCAGTGAAGCGCCGGCGACGAGCGACAAGGCGGAGACAGCTTTGGATCTCCTCATGAAGTGTGCCCTCCTAGCACTGAACCCTTGAATATCGGGACAAGGGCCCACACCGCTCCGGTTTGGATGGGCCGGAGCCTACGACACGCCAAGCGACACTCAACTGGCGCACTGCGGGAGCACGCTAGAAAGGAAAAGCACCGACAGTCACCAGTTCAGGGTCGATCGTGACCAAAGGGTGACTTCCAGTGGACATCCAGAAATACGACGGTTACCTCATGGAATCAATGCCCCCCACCCGAAGGCGTCGGTAAAGATCACTCGGTAGTACTGAATGCGTAGCCGAGTGATTACTTCGGGCCGCGAGTCCAGTTCACGGCGGACCCGAACGGGCCCACCATGGGGGGACCCGGCGTGACGCCCGAGATGCCCGAACCAATCGCCAGTGTGTCAGCCATCTGGAACAACGGAATCACCACGTTCTGACGCCAAAGTTCAGGCTCAAGGGTGGTCAGGGCTTCGGCGATGGGGGTCGCGCCGGAGAGCGCGGCGTCGATCGAGGGCTGCAGCGCCGGGTCGCAGAACCCCGCCGAATTGCCCGGAACAACCGGTTTGTTCTTGTCCGCGCCCACCGCCGTCTGCTCGGGGCGGCAGCCGAAGGTCGACGCGAGCACCGACGCCGTGTCGCCGCCGACCGCCTGCGGCACCACCGCGATGTCGACACCGACGTTGCCGGCCGAGTCGCCGGCCGGCTGCTGCACGCCACCGGCGACCGGCATGGCGAGCAGGCCGCTGAACAGGTCCCGCGGCGGCGGCGTGATCGCGTTGACCTCGATGCCCTGCGCGACCAGCTCGCCGGTGAGCTCCTTGGCGATCGACGCGTACGGCTCCTGGGTGGCGGGCGAGGCGATGACCAGCGAAAGCGCCTTGCCGTTCTTGCGCCAGGTGCCCGCGGTCTTGGTGTACCCGGCCGCCTTCAGCGACTCCTCGGCCTTCGCGACGTCGGGCGCGGTCGGCGGGCCGGGCGGGATGGTCGCGGTGTACCCGGCGACCGACGGGGCCTTGACCTGGGCGTCGGCGTGCAGCGTCGCCGACGGGCCGCCGTTGACGCCCTCGGTGATCAGCTTGGTCCGGTCGACCAGCGCGGCGATCCCGGCGCGGACCTGCGCGTCCTGCAGCGTGGCGCTGACCGGGCGCAGCAGCACGTCGGCGACCAGCGGCCGGGCCACGGTGTGCAGCTGGACGGCCGAGCCGAGCTCGCCGAGCAGCTTGAGCTCGTCGCCGGTGGTCCGGGCCAGCGCGAACTGGTCGTTGCCGCTGCGCAGCGCGGCCAGCAGGGTGCTCTGGTCCGACCGGCGCAGCACGATCCGGTCGACCGCGGCCGGCTTCTCCCAGTAGCGCTCGTTGCGCTCGAGGATCACCTCGCCGCGGGCGGTGTCGAGGCTCTTGATCGAGAACGGGCCGGCGATGGCCGGGAAGTTCGAGGCCAGCGCGCCGCGCCAGCCGTCGGGGGCGTCCTTGAGCAGGTGGGCGGGCAGCAGGTCCGAGAACAGCGTCTGCCAGCCGGGGTAGGGCTTGGCGAAGGTGACCTCGACGCGCTTGCCGCCCTCACGGGACTGCAGGTCGGTGATCTGCCGGTAGCCGGCCGGGCCGATCACGCCGGGCTGGTCGCGCAGCTGCGTGCGCAGGTAGTCGAAGTCCTCGGCGGCGATCGGCGCGCCGTCGGACCAGGAGGCGTCCGGCCGGATCTCGTAGGCGACGACGAACGGCTGCTGCGAGATCACCTGCGCGGACTTCATGAGGTTCTTGTCGAGCTGGGTGCTGCCGTCGTCCTTCTGGCGGAACACCGAGGGCAGCAGCAGCTGCGAGAGCGCCGAGGTCACCTGCGAGGAATCCGCGAGGTTGTGCGGGTTGTACCCGCCGAGCACGTCGTCGACGCCGACGACGATCTGCGACGGCGTCTTGCCGGTGGTCGAGGCCGGCGCCACCGACGACGACACGACCGGGGGTGGCGGGGTGTTCGAGCAGGCGGCGAGCAGTACGGCCGCGAGTGCCAGTACCGGCCCCACCTTGCGATTCACCCGCACGCCCTGTTCCTTCCGGATTCTCACCGATCGGGTGAGCCATGCTCCCATGGCCCCCTCCGCCGCCGGAACCGAGATTCCCATACCCGGATCGGCCGGGTCCGGCGCCCCTTGGTGGCGCTATGGAAAAGGACGCGCGGACCGCCGTCCGGGTTCCCGGACCGTTCCGGAACGGCGGAACGAACACGGGCCGGACACGGGACGGCGCCGGGCGGAGGTGAACACCAGGCGGGTCGCCTATAAAGATATAAGGAGAAGCTCGGTCGTTTCGGTGACGCTGGGCCCCGGTATATCGGACACAGGGTCACGGGCGCAATCGAAAAAGGGCCTCCCGGCGGTCACCGGGAGGCCCTTTTCGGATTCGGATCAGGCGTTGTCGCGGCTCTTGGCGCGCGAGCGCTCCTTGGCCCGGGTGTTGATGTCCAGCGTGACCTTGCGGACGCGGACGACCTCCGGGGCCACCTCGACGCACTCGTCGACCGAGCAGAACTCCAGGGCCTCTTCCAGGCCCATCTTGCGCGGGCGGGCCAGCGTCTCCATCACGTCGGCGGAGGACTGACGCATGTTCGTCAGCTTCTTCTCCTTGGTGATGTTGATGTCGAGGTCCTCGAAGCGCGGGTTCTCGCCCACGACCATGCCCTCGTAGACGTCGGCGCCCGGCTCGACGAAGAACGTGCCGCGGTCGGCCAGCTGGATCATCGCGTACGCGGTGACCGGGCCGGTCCGGTCGGCGACCAGCGAGCCGCTGTGGCGGGTGCGGATCTCGCCCGCCCACGGGAAGTAGCCCTCGAACACGTGGTTCGCGATGCCGGTGCCGCGGGTCTCGGTGAGGAAGTCGGTGCGGAAGCTGATCAGGCCGCGCGACGGGAGCACGTAGACCAGCTTGATCCGGCCGGTGCCGTTGCCGCTCATGTCCTCCATGCGGCCCTTGCGGGACGCGAGGAGCTGCGTGATCGCGCCGAGGTGCTCCTCCGGCGAGTCGATGTACAGGCGCTCGAACGGCTCGTGCAGCTTGCCGTCGATCGTGCGGAGCACCACCTGCGGCTTGCCGACGGTCAGCTCGAAGCCCTCTCGCCGCATCTGCTCGACGAGGATGGCCAGCGCCAGCTCGCCACGGCCCTGGACCTCCCAGGTGTCGGGGCGCTCGGTCGGCAGCACGCGGATCGAGACGTTGCCGATCAGCTCGACGTCGAGGCGGGCCTTGACCAGCCGCGCGGTGACCTTGTCGCCGCCGTTGCGCCCGGCCAGCGGCGAGGTGTTGACGCCGATGGTCATCGAGATGGCGGGCTCGTCGACGGTGATCCGGGGCAGCGCCACCGGGTTCTCGGAGTCGGCGAGGGTGTCGCCGATGGTGATCTCCGGGATGCCGGCGATGGCGACCAGCTCGCCCGCGCTGGCCTCGGTCGCCGGGACGCGGGTGAGCGCCTCGGTGACCAGCAGCTCGGAGATCCGGACGTTCTGCACGGTGCCGTCTTCGCGCATCCAGGCCACGGTCTGGCCCTTGCGGAGCCGGCCGGCGTGGATGCGGATGAGCGCGATGCGGCCGAGGAAGTTCGACGCGTCGAGGTTCGTGACCAGGGCCTGCAGCGGCGCGTCCAGGTCGGCCGCGGGCGGCGGGACGTGGCGGAGCAGGGTGTCGAACAGCGGGTCGAGGTTCTCGCTGTCGGGCAGGCCGCCGTCCTCCGGCTGCGCCAGGCTCGCCTTGCCGGCGCGCGCGGAGGCGTAGACGACCGGGAGGTCGAGGATCGCGTCGAGGTCGGCGTCCTCGATGTCGCCGGCCAGGTCCAGCAGCAGGTCGTGGGTCTCCTCGACGACCTCGGCGATCCGGGCGTCCGGCCGGTCGACCTTGTTGACCAGCAGGATCACCGGCAGCTTGGCCTCGAGGGTCTTGCGGAGCACGAAGCGGGTCTGCGGGAGCGGGCCCTCGCTGGCGTCCACCAGCAGGACGACACCGTCGACCATCGCCAGGCCGCGCTCGACCTCACCGCCGAAGTCGGCGTGGCCGGGGGTGTCGATGACGTTGATCGTCACCGAGCCCTCGGGCGTCTGGCGGTGGATCGAGGTGTTCTTGGCCAGGATCGTGATGCCCTTTTCCCGCTCGAGCTCACCGGAGTCCATCACCCGGTCGACGAGCTCGGCACGCTCGGCGAAGGCGCCGGACTGGCGGAGCATGGCGTCGACCAGCGTGGTCTTGCCGTGGTCGACGTGGGCGACGATCGCGACGTTGCGCAGGTCGGGCCGGGTCTTACCGGTCGGCCGGCCGGTTTCGACGGTAGCGCTTACTGCGGGCACGCGAAGACTCCTGAACTTCAAAGGTGTGGGTGGCCGCGTAAGCCCGTTCGGCATCCCGTGACCGGCTCTGGTCACACGCGGACCTCACCCAGGATACCTGCACCCCCATTGTGAGCAGCCCCACGCCCCACAAACGGTTAGGCTCTCCTAACCTGGAGAACCGGTCAGCGTCGCCGATCCGAGGAGCATGCGCGTGGGCAAGAAGCCGCCGGACGACCCCCGCAAGGTCGTGCGCAAGCTGATGAAGGCCGGCAAGGTCAAGAAGAAGTGCTGCCGGTCCAAGCCGCGCTGCAAGAAGTGCCCGGTGCTGGCGCTGAAGAAGGCGAAGCTCGACCTGGCCGCCTAATGCGGGATGGCCTCGTTGAGGTCCCGTAGCTCCGGCGCCGTCTTGGTCGGCGAGAACTCGATGACCTCGTACTTCGCGAGCTTCCGCACCGCGAAGGGGTCGCTCGCCAGGATGGCGTCCAGCTTCCCCTGCGACATCGGGCGCGTGATGATCACGCCGCCGACGCGCGGCTTCCGCGCCCCGGACGCGAGGAAGAGACCGCGCTCGTACTGCCGGTCCAGCCACTCGACGTGGTCCGGCAGCGCCAGGTCGACCTCTTCGATCGGGGCGGTGTAGGTCAGCACTACGGCGAACATGGTTACGACGGTAGTCCCGCTCGGTTATAGTCGCCGTGTGCATGCGCAGACGTCCCAGTGGTGGCCGCCCCCGGCGGCCCACTGACCCTGCGCTGAAACCAGCAGCGGCCGCCCCGGACGGGCGGCCTTTTTCGTGCCTTCGCCGGGGTGGTCCCCGTCGAAAGGACCCACGATGAGCAAGCTGTCCGGGATCACCCCGTCCGGTCACGTCCACCTCGGCAACCACCTCGGGGCCGTGCGCCGCTGGGCCGCCGAGGGCGGGCCGGAGGACCTCTACTTCGTCGCCGACCTGCACGGCATGACGACGTCGCACAACCCCGCCAAACTCCGATCTTTGGCGGGTGAGCAGCTCGCCGTCCTCATCGCCGCCGGCATCGACCCCGAGCGGGTGTTCGTCCAGTCCGATCTCGCCCGCGAGCTCGGCGCGCTGACCTGGGTCCTGGAGTGCACCTGCAACTACGGTGAGGCGGCCAGGATGATCCAGTTCAAGGAGAAGTCCAAGGGCCAGGCCGGGGTGCGGCTGTCGCTGCTGACCTACCCGGTCCTGATGGCCGCGGACATCCTGCTGCAGGGCGCGGACGAGGTGCCGGTCGGCGAGGACCAGCGCCAGCACGTCGAGCTGGCCCGGACGCTGGCCAAGCGCTTCAACGGCACCTACGGCGACGTGTTCACCGTCCCCGAGGCCGTGCTCCCGCCCGCCGGGGCGCGGGTGAAGGACCTCACCGACCCGACGCGCAAGATGTCGAAGTCGACGCGCGACGAGGCCGGCGTGGTGTTCGTGTTCGACGAGCCCGACCAGATCCGCCGCAAGATCCGCCGCGCGGTCACCGACGGCGGCTCGGTGCCGGTGCACGCGCCGGACACCCGGCCGGGCATGGCGAACCTGCTGGAGATCCTCGCCGCGTGCCGGGGCGGTTCGCCGGCGGACCTGGCCGAGGAGTTCTCGTCGTACGGCCAGGTGAAGGACGCCGTCGCCGACGCCGTCATCGAGGAGCTGCGGCCACTGCGCGAACGCGCGTCGACGCTGCTCGAAGACGTCGCGGAGCTGGACCGGATCCGCAAGGCGGGCGCGGCCCGCGCCGCCGAACGCGGCTCCCACCGGCTCTCGGCGGCGTTGCGGATGATCGGCGCGAATTGAAGAGCCGTGAATGTCGCATTGAGGGACTTGAAGTCCCTCAATGCGACATTCACGGACTTTTCAGGAGAGCAGCTGGCGGAAGGCCGGCAGGAGGATGCGGTCGGCGGGCAGCCAGTCGACGTCGTCGAGGTCGTCGGGCCCGAGCCACCGCACGGCCAGGTGCTCCACCGCCCGCGGCTCGTCCCCCGGTGAGACCAGCGACGCCGCGTAGATCCGCAGGACCTTGTCCCCGGGCAGCGGGATCTCCTGCCCGACCCGTTCGCCGACCTCGATCACGACGTCCAGCTCCTCGCTGCACTCGCGAGCCAGGGCGAAGGCGTCGGACTCACCGTCTTCGACGCGCCCGCCGGGCAGCTCCCACTGCCCCGCGTGCCCCGGTGGCCAGGCCCGCTGCTGGGCCAGCAGCTTCCCGTCGCGCACCAGGGCGGCACCCACGATCACACCGTTCACAGCCCCGGAATCTACCCGGAAGCCCGTACGGGGCCGCGCCGTGCCGACCCTCCGGACACGCCTTCCGCCGGTCGTGCGTGTTCGGCCGGGTCAGAACCCGGCCAAACCCTCACGAGACCGGCGCCGCACGCCAGGTGACCTGAAAGCGAGCCCCGCCGTCCGGCGACTCGCCCACCTGGACCCGGCCGCCGCGACGGCGGACCGTCTCCGCCACCATCGCCAGCCCCAGTCCCGTTCCCCCGGTGATCCGGGCCCGGTCGTCCGACACCCGGTAGAAGCGGTCGAACACCTTCTCCCGATGCTCGGGCGCGATGCCAGGGCCGTCGTCGTCGACCACGACACGCACCGACGAGCGGGACGCCAGCACCGAGACCACGATCTCCCCGCGCGCGTAGCGGCAGGCGTTGCGCAGCAGGTTGTCCAGCACCAGCTCGACCTCGCCGTGCTGCGCCCACGCCCAGGCCTGCGCGACCGCGTTGCTCACCCGCGTCTCCGGCGCTCCCGCCGGAAGCCGGCCGACCGCCGCGCGGACCTCGCTGACCAGCTCGACCGGCTCCGCGGGCGGCACCTCCCCCGCGTCCGAGCGGGCCAGCGACAACAGGCCGTCCAGCAGCGACGAGAGCCGCTCGGCCTCGGTCAGGATGTCGCCGAGGGTCTCCTGGGCCAGCTCCGGATCGGGGTTGGTGACGGCGACCTCGGCCTGCACCCGGATCGAGGCGACCGGCGAACGCAGCTCGTGGGCGGCGTCGCCGGTGAACCGCCGGAGCCGTTCGCTCGCCTGTTCCTGCCGCTCCAGCAGCGCGTTGAACTCGTCCGCCAGCGCGCGCAGCTCGTCGTGCGAGTCCGGCAACGGCAGCCGCGCGCCCGGCGGCAGCACCCGCACCGTGCCCCGCATCCGCGCCACCGGCCGCAGCGCCAGGCGCACCACCAGCCACGTCGCCAGGCCCGCGACCAGCGCGCCGACCGACGCGACGACCACCAGCCACACCCCGCCGTAGTGCACGGCGGCGGCGAACCCGACCAGGCCGGCGCCCGCGACGACCAGCCGCTGCGTCCCGTCCGGCGTGCTGACGACGGCGCCGAGATAACGGGCGCCGTCCTGCTGGACCGGCTGTCCCGCCTTGAGCAGCCCCACCTCCGCGGGGTCCAGCCCGGTCGGCGTGCCGCCGTCGACCGGCGCGCCCGAGATGTCGAGCACCCGGACCGTCACCGGCGCGGAGCCCGGCAGCGGACGTCCCGCGCTCACCTCGGCACTCGCCGGGCCGAGTGCGCTCGTCAGCTCGCGGTCGACCGACTCGATGAGCAACGGCGACAGCCGCGCCGCGGCCAGCGCGGCGAGCCCGAGCAGGCAGGCGAGGGTGATCGTCGCGGCCAGCACGGTGATCCGGGCCTGCAGGGACCGCCCGCGCCACCAGCCGATCACGGGGTGATGACCTCGTCGAGCTGCGCGTCGGAGGCCAGGTAGCCGTGCCCGCGCACGGTCCGCAGCAGCGCGCCGGCGCCGACGGCGTCGAGCTTGCGCCGCACGTACCCGACGTACACCTCGACGAGGTTGCGCGTCACGGCCTGCTCCTCACCCCAGACCGCGCGCAGCAGCTCGTCCTTCGTGACGACCGTGCCGGCGCGGCCGACGAGCACCTCGAGCAGCGCGAACTCGCGGGGGCTCAGGCCGACCTCCTCGCCGTTCCAGTGCACCTGGCGCAGCCCGCGGTCGACCTCCAGCGCGCCGAGCCGCAAGGTGCCGCGGCTGGCCTCCGGCCCGGCGCGGCGCAGCGTCGCGCGGACCTGCGCGACCAGCACGACGAAGGAGAACGGCTTGACGAGGTAGCCGTCGGCGCCGAGGTCGAGGCCGTCGGCCTGGTCGACCTCGCCGTCCTTGGCCGAGACGAGCAGCACCGGCGTGGTGACGCCGTCCTTGCGCAGCCGCTCCAGCACGCGGTAACCGGACAAGCCGGGCAGCATGATGTCGAGCAGCACGACGTCGAACGAGCCGGTGCTCGCCAGCTGGAGCCCGGTGGGGCCGTCCGCGGCGGTGACCACGTCCATGCCCTCCGCGCGCAGCCCGCGTTGCAGGGCCTTCCGCACGCCCAGCTCGTCGTCGACCACCAGAACCCGAGGTTTCACGATGCTCATCATGGCGGGTTTGCCCAGGTCCCGCGGGATCTCTCAGCACGATCTCAGCGTTCGGGGGAGAACCTTCAGGGGTATCTCAGCCTCGAGAGGGAAGCGTCGGAGCCGGGAACCGAGCACACTCGGGTTCGGGAACACAGGGAGAGACGCATGAAACCGAAGACGAAGGGCATCACCGCGGCGGTCGTGGGCACCGCTCTCGGTGCCGGCGGGCTCGCGTTCATCGCGATGCCGGCCAGCGCCGACGACAAGCCGGCCTTGCCGCAGGTGAGCGCCGAGGACCTGGTCCAGTCGGTCATGAAGGCGAAGCCGGGCGCGTTCGACGGCACGCTGAAGGTCAGCAACGACCTCGGCCTGCCGGCGGTGGGGAACGCGATCCCGGGGGCGTCCGCGCTGAACATCGACTCGGCGCACATCTTCACCGACGGCGCCGGCAAGAGCCGGCTGGCCGTCACCCAGGGCGCGGGCCAGGAGACCGTGGTCCACGACGGGACGACCGTCTGGGATTACAGCTCCAAGACCAACACCGCGACCAAGGTGACCATCCCGGCGGACGTGGCCAAGCAGAAGGGCGCGGGCAGCGAGAAGACGCCCGACCCGGTCGCGACGACCACCGAGCTGCTGGCGAAGGTCCGCGAGAGCAGCACGGTGTCGGTCGACGGCACCGCGACGGTCGCCGACCGCCCGGCCTACGAGCTGGTCCTGACGCCGAAGCCGACCGAGCGCACGCTGCTGCGCGAGATCCGCGTGGCCGTCGACTCGCAGACGCGGATGCCGCTGCGGGTTTCGGTGCTGAGCAACGGGACGTCGACGCCGGCCCTCGAGGTCGCGTTCACCGACATCCAGTTCACCCAGCAGCCGGCCGACCTCTTCGCCTTCACCCCGCCGAAGGGCGCGAAGGTGCAGGAGAAGACGCCGACGGTCGACCAGAAGGACAAGAACCTCGCCGACCAGGCCAAGCAGGACACCAAGGTCGTCGGCGACGGCTGGGACACCGTCGTCACCGGCAAGGTCCCGGCCGACGCGCTGAACGCGGCGCCGAAGCAGCAGGGTGACCGCCAGGGCCGCACCACCGACCCGCAGGCCCTGCTCGACCGGTTCACCAAGAAGGTCAGCGGCGCCTGGGGCAGCGGCCACCTCATCACGACGAAGGTGGGCAGCGCGGTGCTGACCGACGACGGCCGCTTCGCCGCCGGTGCGGTGCCGGAGCAGGTTCTGTACGAAGCGCTGGGTCAGAAGTGACCAGTACGACTGTCGAGTCCGGGGCGGACGTCTCCACGGAGGCGTCCGCCCCGGCGGTTCCCCTGGCCGCGCGCACCAGGGGGCTGCGCAAGGTCTACCGCGGCACGGTCGCGGTGGACCACGTCGACCTCGACATTCCTGAGGGCGCGGTCGTCGGGATGCTCGGGCCGAACGGCTCGGGCAAGACGACCACCATCCGGATGCTGCTGGGCCTGGTGCGCCCGACCGAGGGTGAGGTCGAGCTGCTCGGCCGCAAGATGCCCGAGTCGGCCGCGCACGCGCTGCCGGACGTCGGCGCGCTGGTCGAGGGGCCGGGTTTCCACCCGTTCCTCTCCGGCCGGGACAACCTCCTGCGGTTCGCCGCCGCCGAACCGCGGCTGGCGTCGTCGGGGATCCCCCTCGCGGTGGACTCCGCGCTCGAGCGCGTCGGGCTGACGGTCGCCGCGCGACGGCGGTACAAGGGGTACTCGCTCGGCATGAAGCAACGGCTCGGGCTCGCTTCGGCGTTGCTCGTGCCGCGGAAGTTGGTCGTGCTCGACGAGCCGACCAACGGCCTCGACCCTGCTGGTACCAGGGAGATCCGCAGGATCGTGGCCGAGCTGCACGCCGAGGGCGTCACCGTGCTGGTGTCGTCGCACCTGCTGGCCGAGGTGGAGGCGACCTGCACGCACGTGGCCGTGCTGCAGGCCGGCAACGTCGTCGCGCAGGGCGAGCTGGCGGAGCTGCTGGAGTCCGGGAACGCGGCCCTGCTGGTCCGCACGCCGGACGCCGAGCAGGCCGTGGAAGTGCTGCGGGAGAACCGGATCGGCGCGCGGCTGACGCCGGACGGGATCCGTGCCGACCTCACGGCGACGGAAGCACCGCGGGTGCTGCAGGTCCTGGTGGGCGCGGGGGTCGCGGTCCACGAGGCGACGCGGGCCCGCACCGGGCTGGAAGACCTGTTCGCCCGGCTGACCGAGTCTTCTGTTTCCGAGGAGGGATCGCCATGACCGCCGTCCTCGACGCACCCGCGGTCCGCACGGGCCACGACTCGGTGCCGCTGCCCCGGCTGCTGGCCGCGGAGCTGCGCTGGATCTTCCGCCGTCCGCGCACCCTGGCGGTGCTGGGCCTGCTGGCGTTGATTCCGGTGGTGATCGGCATCGGCCTGACGCTGGTCAGCGACAACGCGCAGGCGGGCGGCGGCCCGGACGACGGCGGCGGCGCGCTGCTGGCGTCCGCGGTGAACAACGCCTTCGTGTTGCCGATCGCGGCGATCGTGATGACGCTGACCCTGCTGCTCCCGCTGGCCTCGGCCATGGCGGGCGCGGACGCGATCGCGGGCGAGACGTCCCACGGCACGTTGCGCGGCTGGCTGATCGCGCCGGTCGGCCGCGGCCGGCTGCTCGCGGTCAAGGCGTTCGGCGTCGCGACGGTGTCGGTGGTTTCGGTGCTGGCGATGTGCTTCACGGGCGTGGTGACCGGCCTGATCATCAACGGCACGGACTCCCTGTTCACGCTGTCGGGCACGACGTTGTCCCTGGGCGGCGCACTGGCGCGGATCCTGCTGGTGGCGGCCTGGGTGGTCCTGCAGCTGTGGGCGGTCGGCGCGGTGGCGCTGGCGCTCTCCAGCTGGACCGAGCACCCGATGCTGGTGGTGGCGTCCGTCCTGGCGGCGGACATCGTGTTCACCATCCTCGGGTTCCTGACGTCGCTCGACTGGCTGCACCCGTTCCTGCTGACGCAGAATTGGTCCATGGCCCCGGCGGAGGTGCTGCAGGACCCGATGGGCACGCAGATGCTGGGCGAAGGGGCGCTGCGAGCGGCTTGTTACATCGTGATCGGGCTCTCGCTGGCCTACGCGCGGTTGTCCACCCGCGACGGCTGACCCTGGTCGGCTGGTTTCCCGGACCAGGTCGGTAGCCTGGCCCGGGCAACCAGCACGAAACGAGGAGCGGGATGGCTTCGGACCAAGCTGCCGCCGCCCGGCTCGCCCGGTTTCTCGACTGGCGAACGGAACCGGCGCCGCAGCTGACGTGGGAGCAGGTCGAAGGCCGGCTGGCAACTGACGTGCCCAGCGGTATCAAGGAGTTGTCCCGCCACTTCCCGACCGGTTCGTTCGGCGGCTGGATCCACTTCTACAACCCCGTTCAAAGCGAACGGTCGCTGGAAATGTTCCTCGGCACCGCCAAGAGCAAGAGTGAGACCTTCAGGCACGCACGGCAGATCGACCACTCTTGCTTTCCCCACCCCTTCCATCCCGAAGAAGGCGGTCTCGTCGCCTGGGGACACGGCGACCAGCACACCTACTTCTGGAGTTCTCTGCCCAGCACCAAGGGTGTCCTGTACTGCGACAACCACGGCGACGGCTGGGGACACCACCCGGGCACTGCTCCGGAGTTCTTGCTCGCGCTGTTCAAGGACGAACTCGAGACCGAGGTCCTCTACGACCAGTGGGCCGGCTGCCGTTTCTTCTCGCAGTTTCCGGACTACGGCTCCTAGCCCACCAAAGCCACACCATCCGGGTCCAGCTCCAACGTCACCGCGTCCCCCGCCCGGAAGTCAGCCGCCGCCGGGGCTACCGCGTCCACAGTGGACTCCGCCAGCCGGACCACCAGCCGGACCACCAGCCGGACGTGCTCACGCCGGTGCACCGCCGCCACCACTTCGCCCGTGACACCGGAAGCGGCCACCCGCAGCGCGTGCGGGCGCAGCCCCAGCCGCACCGGACCGTCCTCGACGTCCGGCACCGCGACATCCCCCAGTGACGTCCGGACCACGCCGCCCGTCGCGGCCCCGTCGGCGAAACCGGTCACCCCGAGAAAACGCGCCACGTCGTCGTCCACGGGATTGCGCCACACCCGCCGGACCGCGCCCTCCTGGCGGACTTCGCCGGCGTCGAGCACCGCGACCCGGTCGGCCAGGGTGAACGCCTCCTCCTGGTCGTGCGTCACCAGCAGCGCCGTGATCTTGCTGCGCCGCAACAGGTCCGCCAGATCCATCGCCAGCTGCTCGCGCAGCCCGGCGTCCAAACCGGACAGTGGCTCGTCGAGCAGCAGCAGCCGCGGCTCCGGCGCGAGCGCGCGGGCCAGCGCCACCCGCTGCGCCTGCCCACCCGACAGCTCCGTCACCCGCCGGCGCTCGAAGCCGGACAGGCCGACCAGCTCCAGCAGTTCGGCGACGCGCGGTGCCCACGCGGCGCGTGGCACGCCGTGCATCCGCAGGCCGAACGCGATGTTCGCGGCGACGTCGCGGTGGCCGAACAGCTGGCCGTCCTGGAACACCAGCCCGAACCCGCGCCGGTGCACCGGCACCGCGCCGAGGTCCTCGCCGTCCCAGCTCACCGTGCCGCGCGCCGACGCCTCCAGGCCGGTGATCGCGCGCAGCAGCGTCGACTTCCCGGAACCGGACGGGCCGAGCAGGGCCAGCACCTCGCCGTCGGCGATGTCCAGCCGGACATCGCGCACCGCCGCGAACGATCCATAGTGGACGGTCAGGTCCCGCACCGACAACGCCATCAGAACTCTCCCACCCGGCCGCGCGCGGCCCCGAGCCGGTCGATCAGCGCGACCGCCAGCACCGTCACGAGCATCAGCAACGCGCACGCGGCGTACGCCATCTGGTTGTTCAGCTCTCCCGGGCGCCCCATCAGCGACGCGATCGCGACCGGCAGCGTCGGCGCCGTCGGCCGGGCCAGGAAGCTCGTCGCGCCGAACTCGCCGAGCGCCACGACGAACCCGAACCCCGCGGCCGCGACCAGCGGGCGCAGCGCCAGCGGCAGGTCGATCTCGCGCCAGACGCGCAGCGGGCTCGCGCCGAGCGTCGACGCGGCCTGGCGCAGCCGGACGTCGACCGAGCGCAGCACCGGCAGCACCATCCGCACGATCAGCGGGATGATCACCAGCGCCTGCGCCAGCGGCACCAGGTAGGGCGACGTCCGCAGGTCGCCGGGCAGCGCGTCGAGCGTCACCAGGTACCCGAACCCGACGGTCACCGCGGACACCCCGAGCGGCAGCATCAGCGCGGCGTCCAGCGTCTCCCCGAGCCCGCGCGCGGCCCGCGCGGGCGACCGCCGCAACGCCACCAGTACCACGGACGCGAGCACGGCGACCAGCAGTGCGAGCAGCGTCGCGTCGATCGCCACCTTCAGCGAGTTCAGCGCGGCGTCCCAGCCGGACACCTGCAGCGCGCCCTTCTCCCCGGTACCCGAGAGCGCCCGGTATCCCGCGAGGCTCCAGCCGTCCGAAGTGGACACCGATTCGGCGAGCAGGGCGACGATCGGCGTCAGCAGCAGGACCAGCACGACACCCGCCGCGCCGACGACCCACCACTCGCCGCCACGAGGACGTCGTGCGGCACCGGAACCGATCCTGGCGCCTTCCTTGCGCCGCCGCGCCAGCCCGCCGACGACCAGCGCCGCGACGACGGCCGCGAACTGGATCAGCGAAAGCGCCGACGCGCCGGAGAGGTCGAGCAGGTCGACCGTGCGCAGGTAGATCTCGGTCTCGAGCGTCCGGTAGCGCGCGCCGCCGAGGATCAGGACGACACCGAAACTGGTGGCGCAGAACAGGAACACCACGGCCGCGGCGGACGCGATCGCGGGCGCCAGCGCGGGCAGCGTCACCGACCGGAAGGCCCGCCACGGCGACGCGCCCAGCGCCCGCGCGGCGTCGGTGGTCCGCGAGTCCAGCCGGGCCCACAGCCCGGCGACGGTCCGCGCGACGACGGCGACGTTGAAGAACGCGTTGGCCAGCACGATCGGCAGCACCCCGCCGTCCGGCCACAGCGCGCGGAACGCCAGCCCGACCACGACGGTCGGCAGCACGAACGGCACCAGCACGAGCGTCCGGACCAGGCCGACGCCCGGCAATTTCACCCGCGCCAGCAGGAACGCCACCGGCAGCCCGGCCAGCACCGCGACGACCGTCGAGCCGGCCGCGGTGGCCACCGTGAAGGCGGCCAGCTGCCACGTCTGCGCCTCGCCCAGCACGATGTCGAGCCCGCCCGCGGCGAACCCGCGGCCGATGATCGCCAGCACCGGCCAGGCGAAGAACACCACCAGGAAACCGATCGGCGCCACGCCGAGCAATGCCAGGCCGAGGCCGCGAGCCGTCCGAGGTGGGGTTACGACTGCTGCTTTTCGGGGGCTCCGGGTGGCGGAGCCCCCGGACCGGGGCGGAGGCCCGGATGTCACTGCACGAGCGTGCGCCATTCGCCGATCCACTTCTCACGCCCGGCCTGCACCTGGTCCGGGGTCAGCGCCTGCGGTTTCTGCGGCAGCGGCGCGACCTGCGCCCAGCCCGCCGGCAGGTCGACCCCCTGGCGCGTCGGGTAGACGTACATGTTGGCCGCCACGGTCGCCTGGAACTGCTGCGAGAGCAGGAAGTCGACGACCTTGCGCGCGTTCTCCTCCTGCTTGCCGCCGGCCAGCACCCCGGCGTACTCGACCTGTCGGTAGCAGGTGTCGAGCAGCGCCTTCGTCCGTGGCTTCCCGTCGTCACCGACCTCGGCGGCCGGCGACGACGCGTACGACACGACGATCGGCCGCGGCCCCTTGCCGGACGAGCCCGAGAAGTCCTTCGTGTAGGCCTCTTCCCAGCCGCTGACCACCTTGAGCCCGTTGGCCTTCAGCTTAGTCCAGTAGTCCTTCCAGCCGGCTTCGCCGTACTTGGCCACCGTGCCGAGCAGGAAAGCGAGCCCGGGTGACGCCGTCGCCGGGTCCTCGGCGACCAGCAGGTCCTTGTACTTCGGGTCGGCCAGGTCGTCGTACGACTCCGGCGCCGGGATCCCCTTGGCGGTGAAGTAGTTCGTGTCGACGTTGACGCAGACGTCACCGACGTCGACCGCGGACAGCCGGTGCTCCGGGTCGACGGCGTAGCGCTGCGGCCCGCGGTCGGCCTCCGGGCTGGTGTAGGGCTCGAAGACGCCCTCGGCGAGCGCACGCGAGGCGAAGGTCGAGTCGACGCCGTACGCGACGTCGCCGACCGGGTTCGCCTTGGTCAGCACGAGCTTGTTGGTCAGCGAACCGGCGTCGCCCTGCTTGAGCACGGAGATCTTGATGCCCGACTGCTGCTGGAAGGCGTCGAGCACCTCCTGCGGCGCCAGGAAGGAGTCGTGCGTCACGAGGGTGACGGTGGGCGTCTGCTTCGCGTCACCGGAACCGTCCGACAGCGAGCACGCCGCTGTGACGACGCCGACGACGGTGATGGCCGTCGCGGCGCGAACAGCACTGCGTTTCATCTACCCTCCTGCACTTCGCCGGACGAGGAGGGAAAGCCCTCCCTTCGCCGGCATGATCCGGGATCAGGTGCTAACGGTCGCGGGTCACCCCGCCTCTCAGCCCGGCTCACCGGACTCCCGTGGCAACCGTGCAGCGTAGTCCAGGACGTTGGACGATGGAGGCATGACGGAAATCTTGAGCGACGACGAAGCCGACCGGGCCCTGCTCCACGGCTGGGTCCGCACGGGCAAGGTCATCCGGCGCGAGGTGGAGCTCCCGAGCTTCCCGAAGGCGATCGAGGTGGTGGACCGCGTCGCGGTGCTGGCCGAGGCCGCCGACCACCACCCGGACATCGACATCCGCTGGCGCACGCTGACCTTCCACCTCAGCACGCATTCGGCCGGTGGCCTGACGGAGAAGGACTTCGCGCTGGCCAAGCAGATCAACGAGACCCTCGACGGACTGTGATCCCGGCTACTCTGAGTGCACGAAAGCCCGCGTTCGGCGTCTCTCGGTAAAGGACTTCGGACTCGAGAGGCAGAAATGACGCAGGCGATCGTGGTCGGCACAGTGGCATTCGCGACGATGGTGGCGGCGGCCGGCGGGGTGCTCTGGTTCACCGTCCGCAGCCACCGTCACTCGGACGGCTGAGTGCCGTTTCCGCTGGTCAGCAGCATGATCGGGTGAGCTTCGTCACAGCTGTTAACACTCGGCATGGTCAACGCGCTGAACCCGCGGAAGCATCGGCCCGCCCGTAGGGAAATCGCCATGAACAGCACCCCCGCCACCGCCGCCCTGACCGCCACCCAGCGCGCCTGGATCAACGCCCTCGCGCCCGCGGTCGTCCTGATCGCGATCGCGCTGATGGGCCTCCTCGGCTAGTCCGCCCGGTCGTAGGCCTGCCGGGCTTCGAGCAGGCTCGGCAGGTACTCCTCGGCCCATTCGCGGCAGCGTTCCATGGGCTCGAACAGCGTCCGGCCCAGGTCGGTCAGCGCGTACTCGACGCGCGGCGGGTTCTCGTCGTAGGACTTGCGGGTGATCATCCCGTCGCGCTCCAGGGACCGCAGCGTCTCGGTGAGCACCTTCGGACTGACGTTTCGAAGCGGCACCCGCAGCTCGGAGAAGCGGCGTGGCCCGTCCTTCAGGCAGATGACCACCATCCCGCCCCACTTGTCCCCGATCCGGAACGGCGTTTCGGCGGACGGGCATTGCGGCGCGAAGAGATCAGCGGTCAGCGGCTCCACCAAGCCGACGTTAGGCCACGCCGTCGACGAGCAGCAACCGCCGCCGCAGCGCGGTCTTACTGAGCTCCAGTGCCTCGGCGTACTCGGCGGAGGCGTACCAGCGTTCGGCGGTCTTCCGGTCGGGGAACTCGACGACGACCACACGCTGGCGTTCGTCGAAAGTGCCTTCGAGGACCGCGGGCGCCGCGCCCCGGACGACGTAGCGCCCGTCGTACCGGGCGATCGATTCCTGGGCGAGTTCGCGGTACCGCTGTCCGTGCACTTCGTCGAGGATTTCGACCTCGGAGATGACGTAGACGCTCACGACTCCGAGGGTGGCAGAACGCCGGGTCCCTCACGTGGTGCCGTCACTACCCGGATGTCCTCGGGCGGCGGGAACTCGGCCGGGGTCTCGTCGCCCACGCTCCAGTATTCGAGCCCGGACAGGCGCCCTTCGTCGGCGAACACGATGAGCCCGCCGTCCGCGACGTCGACCTCCACCGCGACCCGGTCCTCGATGCCGGCGACGGGTGCTGTTTCGTCCACCGCCAGGTCGATCGTGGGACACCCGCAGGCACAGCGGCCGGTCACCCGGGCCGTGTGCGCCTGGATGCGAAGCTCCGCCGCGCCGGGAAAGTCCTTGCCCAGCAACAGGTCCAAGACCGCTCTCTCGCGCGGAGTGAGCGCCCGGCGTTCGGCGGTCAATAGCGTGACATGTTCGGGATCGCCTTTTCGGCGACCTCGATGAGGGCCTCGACCTTCACGACGTCGGAGGTCACGTCCTCCACGGTCACCGCGGGCGCCTCCGACGACCGGTAGGCGACTTCGTTGCGCCGGGCCCGCATCCGGTTGAAGGGCCGCAAAACCGGCCCCAGCGGCGGATCCAGCTGAGCGAGAACCGCTTCGTAGACGGTGACGTGCCCGCCCCGGCTCGTCACCCGCAGGCCCTGGTTCTGCAGCACGGCGGCCAGGGCACGCCGTGCGCTGTCGTAGGCCAGCGTGTAAGCGCCTTCCGGATCCGTCTCCTGCAGCTGCCGCGCCGAAGCGAGGTGCGTCCGGGCCCGGACGAGCTCGGCCTCGGCGGCCTCCCGCGACGCCGGGACGTGCTCGATGGCGCCGCGCGCGATGAACGCGTCGATCCGTTCGCGGCCTTGGTTCCACCGGGTCATCGAGCCTCCTGGCTGAGTTTCACCAGTGGACGCTCGCGCACGCTGGTGAGGAACGGATCGGTGGTGCTCGCGGCCCACGACTCGGGCGACACCCGGTGGACGTTGACCTCGCGCCCCAGCCGCCGGGAAACCCGTTCGGCCGAGTCGAAGAGCGCGTCCGGATCCGGCGAGCCGACCACGAGGACGTCGACGTCGCCGGGGGGTGGCCCGGGTTCGCCGTTGTAGCGCGCGGCCCACGAGCCGTAGATGTAGGCCTCGCGCACGCCCGCCAGCCCGGACAGGGCCTCGGCGAGCAGCGGCATCGGCCCGAAGGTGACCGCCATGAGATCGCTCAACGGCTGGTAGAGCGGGGTGTCCGTGCGGGCTTTGACCAGCCGGCTCCGGCCCACGCGCCGGTCTTCGAGAATGCCCCCACCGGTCAGCCGCTCGACCTCCCGCAGCACGGCGGTGGCCGTGACACCAGTAGCCTCGGCGAGCTCGGTGAGGCTGTACTCGCGGTCCGGGTGCAGGAGAACGAGCGCGAGCAGCTCACCCTGCATGCGCGAACGCAGCAGGGGCAGCAAGCTCGGCGAAGCTTTCATTGGACGCAGCATATCCTGCGTCCAATGAAAACAACAACCAGTGACTGACGGTCACTCAGACGTTGAAGCGGAACTCCACGACGTCGCCGTCCGCCATGGTGTAGTCCTTGCCCTCCATGCGGACCTTGCCCGCCGCGCGGGCCGCCGCCATCGAGCCGGCGGCCATCAGGTCGTCGTACGAGACGATCTCCGCCTTGATGAAGCCACGCTCGAAGTCCGTGTGGATGACGCCCGCGGCCTGCGGGGCCGTCGCGCCCTGGGGGATCGTCCAGGCGCGCGACTCCTTGGGGCCGGCGGTCAGGTACGTCTGCAGGCCCAGGGTGTGGAACCCGGCGCGGGCCAGCGAGTACAGGCCCGGCTCCGGCTGGCCGACCGACTCGAGCAGCTCGCGAACCGACTCTTCGTCGTCCAGCTCCAGCAGCTCCGCCTCGACCTTCGCGTCGAGGAACACCGCGTCCGCCGGGGCGACCAGCTTGGTCAGCTCCTCGCGGCGGGCTTCGTCGGTGAGGATCGCCTCGTCGGCGTTGAACACGTACAGGAACGGCTTCGTGGTGAGGAGGCTGTGCTCGCGAAGCAGCTCGAGGTCGACGTCCTTCTGCGCGGAGAAGAGCGTGCGACCGCTGTCGAGGATTTCCTTCGCCTTCTGCGCGGCCTCGAGCGCGGGCTTCGCTTCCTTCTTGGTCCGCGCTTCCTTCTCCAGGCGCCAGACGGCCTTCTCGAGCGTCTGCAGGTCGGCCAGGATCAGCTCGGTGTTGATCGTCTCGATGTCGCTCAGCGGGTCGATCCGGCCGTCGACGTGGATCACGTCCGGGTCGTCGAACACGCGGATGACCTGGCAGATCGCGTTGGCCTCACGGATGTTCGCGAGGAACTTGTTGCCCAGCCCGGCACCCTCGGAGGCGCCCTTCACGATGCCCGCGATGTCCACAAAGGACACCACGGCCGGCACGATCTTCTCCGACTTGAACAGCTCCGCCAGCTTGTCCAGCCGCGGGTCCGGCAGCGGCACCACGCCGACGTTCGGCTCGATCGTCGCGAACGGGTAGTTCGCGGCGAGCACGTCGTTGCGGGTCAGCGCGTTGAACAGGGTGGACTTGCCGACGTTGGGCAGGCCGACGATACCGAGGGTGAGGCTCACGACCCCGAAGTCTACGTGGCCGGTCCGCGACCGCCGCCAGGGCTCACGACCAGGGCGAACGCCGTGTCGGATTTTCGCCAGCAACGGCGTTGACCTGCTGGCATGCTCGGATTCATGGTCACCACAACCGAGGCGCCCGGGCTCTGGCGGGACGCGGAACGCTGCTACCGCGTGGTCACCGCCCGCGACCCGCGCTTCGACGGCCAGTTCATCATGGCGGTCCGCACCACCGGCATCTACTGCCGCCCGTCGTGCCCGGCGTCGACGCCGAAGGTGCAGAACGTGCGCTTCTACCCGACCTCGGCGGCCGCGCAGGCCAACGGTTTCCGCGCCTGCCGCCGCTGTCTGCCCGACGCCGTGCCGGGTTCGCCGGACTGGAACCTGCGCGCCGACCTCGCGGCGCGGGCGATGCGCCTGATCTCCGACGGGACCGTCGAACGCGAAGGCGTGCCTGGTCTCGCACGACGCCTCGGCTATTCCGAACGTCAGCTCGGCCGGGTGCTCACCGCCGAGCTGGGCGCGGGCCCGCTGGCGCTCGCCCGGGCGCACCGCGCGCACTCGGCGCGGCTGCTCATCGAGATGTCCGGGCTGCCGCTGACCGACGTCGCGTTCGCAGCGGGGTTCGCCAGCGTGCGGCAGTTCAACGAGACCATCCGCGAGGTGTTCGCGACGACGCCTTCGCAGCTTCGCGCGGCCAGCCTGCGACGCGGACGCCGTGACGCCGACCAGGGTGCGACGCGGCTCAGCCTGCGGTTGCCGTTCAGGGCGCCTTTCGACGCCGCCGGGCTGCTTCGCTTCTTCGCGGACCGTGCGGTGCCGGGCGTCGAGAACGTCACCAACGGGTCGTACGCCCGGACGCTGCGGCTCGCGCACGGCACCGGCGTCGTGCGGCTGACGCCGGAACCGGACCACGTGCGCTGCGAGCTGCACCTCGCCGACCTGCGTGATCTCAGCAGCGCGGTCAGCCGGGTGCGCCGGCTGCTGGACCTCGACGCCGATCCGGCCGCGGTCACCCGGGTTCTCGGCGCCGACCCCGCGCTGGCGCCGGTCGTGGCGGCGGTGCCGGGGATCCGGGTGCCCGGCTCGGTCGACGGGGAAGAGCTGCTGCTGCGTGCCTTGCTCGGCCGAGACGTCACGGCCGTCCTCGGCGACGAGGTGCCGGCGGAAGCGGGTGTCACGCGGCTGTTCCCGACGGCGGCCCGGATCGCGACGGCGGATCTGCCGGGCGAAGTCACCGGCGTCGCGACCGCGCTGGCCGAGGGCCGGCTGGACGTGCACGTCGGCCGGGACGCGGCGGAGCTGCGGGCCGAGCTGCTCGCGTGCCCGGGCATCACCCCGTGGACGGCGGACTACGTGCTGATGCGCGTCCTCGGCGCCCCGGACGTCCTGCTGACCGGCGACGCCGCCCTGGGCCGCGGCGCGGCGGCGTTGGGCATCACCGACGTCGCGGACCGGGCCCGGCGGTGGACGCCGTGGTGTTCCTACGCCGGCATGTACCTCTGGCGCGCGAACACCTAGCCCTGCTCGCCTTGCCAGAGCAGGGCTTGCGCGACGATCACCTGGTTGCCGTCGAAGGTCGCCGCCGGTGAGCCGTGCAGGCGGTAGCCGAGTTCCAGCGCCTCGCTCACCCGGTGACAGAACTTCGCGTCGTCCGGACCGGTGAGCAGGCGGTAGCGGGGCAGGCCCTCGGGCGACTGTTCCGTCATGCCTTCATCTTGGCCGAGCGCTCAGCCCGCGCGCACCTCCAATGTCGAGCCCGTGCGGGCCTTGCGGACCCGCAGCCGGGTCGGGATGCGCTGCCGCAGCTCCTCGACGTGCGACACCAGCCCGACCACCCGGCCGCCGGCGCGGAGCTCGTCGAGGATGTTCATGACGACGTCCAGGGTCTCGGCGTCCAGCGTGCCGAAGCCCTCGTCGACGAACAGCGTGTCCAGCAGCGCGCCGCCGGTCTCCCCGGCGACGACGTCCGCCAGGCCCAGCGCCAACGCCAGCGACGCCAGGAACGACTCGCCGCCGGACAGCGTCTTCGCCGGGCGGATGGTGCCCGAGTAGTCGTCCAGCACGTCGATGCCGAGCCCGCCGCGGGTGCCGCGCGCCCCGGCCGCGTCCGAGTGCACGAACGCATAGCGCCCCTGGCTCATCGTGCGCAGCCGGTGCGTGGCGGCGACCGCCACCTCCTCCAGCCGCGCCGCCAGCACGTACGAGCGCAACGACATCTTCCGGCTGTTCTGCCCGCGCCCGTTGACGACCTCCGCCAGCGCGCGCAGCTCGGTGTATTCGGCTTCGGCCGGCGCCAGCCCGGCGAGCGCCTTGCGCAGCAGGCCCGCCAGCCGGGCCAGCTCCTCGTGCTGGGCCGTCGCGACCCGCAGCGCCGCGTACGCCGAGTCGGCGCGCGCCCGCGCCAGCTGCGCCGCGTCGGTCGCACGGCCGACGTCCGCGACGTCGTCCGGTGAGATGCCGAACAGGTCGGGCTCGGACAGCAGCGCCCGCGCGCCCGCCGCGGCCGCTTCGGCCTCGGCGATGCCCTGTTCCAGCTTCTCGATCTGCTCGTCCGGCAGCATCGCCGAGCGCGCCTTCTTCAGCGACGCGAAGCCCTTGGCCTGCACCGCTGCGTCGACCAGCGCGCGCTGCTGCGCGACCCGTTCCCGCGCTCCCGCGACGGCCGTCCGCGCTTCGGCGACGGCTTCGAGGGCCTCGGCCAGCCCGATCAGGTGCGTCCGCCGCGCGCCGACGTCCGCGAACTCACCCCGCCCGGCGACCAGCCGGCGTTCCCGCTCGGCCAGCCGTTCGTCCAGGGCCCGGACGTCGGCGGCGGCCTCGGCCACCGCCTGCTCGGCCCGGTGACGCCGGTCCGTCCGCAGTTCCAGGTCCCGCTCGAGCAGCACGACCTGCTGGCCGAGTTTCGCCTTGCCCGCCGCCTGCTGGGTCAGCGCCGCGACCGCGGTGCGGGCTTCGGTCAGGTCGGCCGCGACGGACTCGGCCGTGCGTCCGTCAAGCCGCTCGATCAGCCCGGCCAGCCGTGCTTTCGCCTCTTCCAGCGCTTTGACGACCCGCTGCCGTACCGCGTCCGCCGCCTGCTCGGCTTCCTCTGCGGCCCGCTCTTCAGCCGGGTCGACCAGTTTCGCGTCCCGGTTGGCCGGCGCCGGGTGCTCCGCCGAACCGCAGACCGGGCAGGGCGCACCCTCGGGCAGCGCGGCGGCGAGTTCGGCCGCCATCCCGTCGAGCCGCCGCTCGCGCAGGTCGAGCCGCCGTTGCCGGGCGGCCTGGTGCGTGTCGACGACTTCGCGCAGCTTCGCCTCGCCGCGGCCGACTTTCGCCTGCGCCTCGGGCAACTCCGCCGCGTCGCGCGCCACGATCGTCAGTTCGCCGACGCGGGCGCGGGCCCCGTCGAGCTTGGCTTCGGCTTCGGCCGCCGCGAGCGCGTCCGCCCGCAGTTTCGCCAGCTGGCCGGGGATCGCGGCCAGCTCGGCGGTGAGTTCTTCGACCTGCTTAGCCGCGGTGACGGACGCCAGTTTCAGGTCGTCGCGCCGCATGACGTCGATCTGCTGCTGCTCGGCCTCGGCGACCAGCTCCGCGACCGCGCCCGCTTCTTCGCGCGCGGTCGCCGCCCGCGCCTTCAGGTCGCCGGTCGCGCGAGTGCCGAACTGCCGCAGCTCCGCACCGCAGGCCTTCTCCGCCTGCTCGGCCTCGGTCAGCTCCGCGGTCCGCCGGTCCAGCAGCTCCGATTCGACGGCCACGCCCGCCGCCCGCCGCGCCGCCGCGACCTCCTGGGCCCACTCGGCGCGCTGCGGCGCCTGCTCGGTGATCTCGAGCAGCCGCAGGTGCGCGGTGCGGACCCGGCGGATCTTCTCCGCGCCGGCTCGCTCCTCCTGCAGGTAGACGTCCGCCCGCTGCGCCGCCGACCGCGCCCGCTCTTCCTCGGCGGTGACCTGCCCGACGCGTTCGGCCGCCGCCGCCAGCACCGCGTCCACCCACTCGGCCGGCTCCGACTCGGGCGGGTCTTCCTGCGCCTCCTGCGCGTACCGCGCCAGCAGCTCGCGCACGGACTGCTGGCGTGCCTCCAGCTCCCGGCCGCGCTCGGCCCGCAGGTCGGCGAACCAGCGTTCGACGTCGGCGAAGCGCTCGGTGCCGAACAACCGCTCCAGCAGCTTTTCGCGCTCGGCGGTGTCCGAACGCAGGAACCGGGCGAACTCGCCCTGCGGGAGCAGCACGACCTGGAAGAACTGGGCCGCGGTCATGCCGAGCAGCCGTTCGACCGTGCGCGCGACCTCTTCGATCCGGATCAGGCCCTCCGGCGCCAGCCCGGCCGGTGCGGTGCCGATCCAGCTCAGTGACACCTTCGCCTGCTGCGTCGTCGTGCCCTCGCCGCGGCGCTTCGGCCGCTGGTACTCGGGGTTGCGCACGATCTTCAGCCGGTGCCCCTGCACGGTGAGCTCCAGCGCGACCTCGGTGACCTGGTCGGGCTCGGCCAGATCACAGCGCAGCCGCTTGGCTTCGTTGCGCGCGCCGGGAACCACGCCGAACAGCGCGAACGCGATCGCGTCGAGCAGCGTGGTCTTGCCGGCGCCGGTTTCGCCGTGGAGCAGGAAGAGCCCGTCCGCGCCGAGCACCTCGAAGTCGACCACTTGGCGCTTGAGGTACGGCCCGAAGGCTTCGACCTCCAGCCTGTGCAGCCTCATTTCGCGAGCGCCCCCCGGTCGGCCGCTTCCAGGGCGTGGAACAGGAGTTTCTCCTCGCGCTCGCTCGGTGGGGCGCCGCGGCAGTCGTCGAGGAAGCTGCGCGAGATCTCGATGTCGGAGCGGCCGCGGACGGCGTCGGAGTACCGCAGTGGTGCGCCGGTGTATCCGCCTTCGGGCTCCCACTCCAGGTGCACCGCGTACGGGAACCGCACGCGCAGCCGCCGCATCGCGTCGACCGGGCGCACCCGGTCGGTGACCGTGACCGACAGGAAGTGCGCGAGGACCGCGTCGTGTTCCGGGGCCACCAGCAGGTCTTCGAGTTCGCCGCGCAGGGTGGCCAGCGCCCGCGGCACCGGCAGCTCGTGCCGGCGGACCTCGGCGAGCCCGCCGGCGTCCACGTCGACCAGCCAGACCGATTTCCGTTGCCGTGCCTCGGAAAACGAGTACGCCAGCGGGCTGCCGGAGTAACGCAGGTGCTCGGCGAGGGTCTGCGGGCCGTGGAGGTGGCCGAGGGCGACGTAGTCGACGCCGTCGAAAACCGAGCCCGGCACCTGTTCGACGCCGCCGACGGCGATGGTGCGCTCGGATTCGGTCGGCTCGCCGCCGGTGACGAACGCGTGCGCGAGCACGACCGACCGGACGCCGGGGCGGGTGGCGAGGTCCGCGCGGATCCGGCGCATGGCCTCGGTCAGCACACCCGTGTGGCCACGGGCGTCCGGCACGCCCAGCGCGTGCCGCGACGGTTCCGGTTCCAGGTAAGGGATTCCGTAGCAGGCGACCGGGCCGTGCTCGTCCGCCAGCAGCACCGGTTCGGCCAGCCCGGCCACGGTGGTGCGCAGGTGCAGCCCGCCCGCCGCGGCGAACTCGGCGAACGCGCCGAGCCGGGGCGCGGAGTCGTGGTTGCCGGGCGTGACGATCAGCTGCGCGCCGGCCGCGCGGATCCGGGCGACCGCCGCGGTGGCCACCCGCACGGCCTCGGCCGAGGGCACCGCGCGGTCGTAGATGTCGCCTGCGACGAGGACGGCGTCGATCGCCTCGCCGGCCACGAGGTCGGCGAGGTGCCCGAGCACCGCTTCCTGTTCCGCCAGCAGGTCGGCACCGTGGAAGGTGCGCCCGACGTGCCAGTCGGAGGTGTGCAGGAATCTCACCGGGCCAAGGTACGACCCGGCCCCGACGAAGTCGCGAAGGCTCGCCGCTTCCTCACTCGAACGTGTGTACTAACACGACAGTGCCCGAGCTTCGCAAGATCGGACACGCCCTGCGCGAAGACGAAGTGTTTGCAGGTCAGCTACCCAGAGCGACGGGTCGGGTGCGTTTTTTGTCGGTGGGGTCCGCCATGATGTCTCCGCGGTCCGATCCAGACGGCCCGGAGGGAGGAGAAACAGGTGGCGACGGTGCTGACCACCGCGGCGGTCGTGCTCGCGGTCCTGCTGCTGATCGCGGTCGCGGTGCTGTGGCGGCTGTACAACGACGGGATGCGGCGCGCGGACGCGGCGGCCCGGCTGGTGGCGGCCGAGCGCGCGAAGGCGGATCAGCAGCAGCTCGCGCTGCGCCGGTACGAGGTGGCGTTCGCGTCGATCAGCGGACGCGGCGAACTGGGCGAGCAGGTGCTGGTCGAAACGGCGCGGGCGCTCGGGTTGCGCGAGGACCTGCACTTCACCCTGCAGACGGACCTGGCCGGCGGCGGCGCGGCGAAACCGGACATGGTGCTGAGCGTGGGCGGCGGCCGCACGGTGCCGGTCGACGCCAAGGCGAGCATGGCGACCTGGGCCGAGGCCATCGAGACGGACAACCCGGAGGAACGGCTGGACGCGTTGCGCGCGCACGTCCGCCAGATCCGCTCCCGGGCGGCCGAACTGGCCGGCAAGGGCTACCAACGCTGGGCGGACGCGATCTACGGCACGATCATGTTCGTCCCGTCCGACGCCGCGGTGGTCGCGGCGCTGGACACCGACCCGGAACTGCTGCGCTGGCTGATCGACCGGCGGGTGTTCCTGTGCGGCCCCACGGGTTTCGGCGTACTGGCATCGGCGGCCCTGTTCGCGGCGACCGACCGCACGCTGGAGGCGGACGTCGAGCAGGTCCGGGCCGGCGCGGCCGCCGCCCACCGGGCCGCGGGCGGCGCGGTCGAGGCCCTCAACCTGTCCAGCACCCACCTCCAGCGCTTCCTCTCGGCCCGTCGGCGGGAGCTGGAGGCCCTGGAGACGTTCCGGGCGACGGTGGCCCCCCTGTCCGAGGCGTCCGGCAGCCCGGCGGCGGTCCCTCCGGTGCGGAAGGGAGACGAATTGGCAGCAAGCTGAGAGGACTCGTGCCATCAAGCCGCTTCACGGCGAGAGGCGCCGGGGAAGGCGCGCCATCGACTTGCCGACCTGATGAGCATGGCCCGCGGCGATCGAGTGGCACCGTGCGCAACGACCGCGAGGGCGCGTGGCGAAGAGCGGGGCCTGGCGGTGTCGAGCTGACTCACGGTCACGGCGGCGCGCCCTGGTCGGCACGGCGAGACGCGCCAGAACGGGCCGCGATCGCCTGGCCGGATTGGTGAGTGAGGCCACCGGCGGGCTACCGGAACCGAGGCGGAGCGACCTCGGCGGCGGCCATGGGAACGGGCCTGTTCGGCAGGCGTGAGACCCGGGCAGGCGGAGTCGGACAGCGTCAGCGGCCTGACTTGGCGCGGTTGACGCTGCCTCGGACGGGTATACCCGAGCAGCAGCGTCACATTGCTCGGCACGGTTACCTGCGGCGTAGGTGAACACGGCCGTTCGGCCCACCCGGCCGAGCGCTGTCCGGAAGGTGGCCAACGGGTGACCAGAACCCGTCTCACCAGCAACGATGCCCTCAACGGTGAGCGACGTCCCACCTCGGTAGAGCACGCTGGGAGATGGCCCGGCGGTCGTTGCCCGCAGCCGTTCGGCTCATGCCGTCCGGTGGCAGTACAACCATGTCAGCGGCGGTGCTAGCAAGATCTTCACAACCACGAGATACGGTGTTGTCTCGTGACCGCGATTCGCGATCGCCAGAGCGATCCAGATGCCGACGACGTCCCCGTGCCGTGGGACGAGCGTCCAGTCGTCGGTGCGAGGCGTGGACTGCCCTGGTGGGCTGCTGTCCTGGTCGGCCTCGGCCTGTCGGTCGTCGGCGCCCTCATCGGCAAGCCGAGCCAGGCCAACATCCCCGTCATCTTCACGGTCTGTTACGTCCTGGGCGCGGTGATCGCGGTCTGCGCGGTGCGGCGCCGGGGCATCTTCGGGCCGATGGTGATGCCACCGCTGGTGCTGGCCGTGACCGTGCCCGGCGTGGTCCTGCTGACCTCCGGGTCGCAGGGCGGCGACGACATGCTGTCGAAGGCCCTGAGCATCGGCACCCCGCTGATCAACGCGTTCCCGATGATGGCGATCACCACCGGCGTCACGCTGCTGATCGGGTTCGTCCGGATCTTCCGCGAGAAGGACCCGGACGCCCCGGTGAAGATCAAGGGCGGCAAGCCACGCGCGGGCGAAGACGACGAAAAGCCCCGTTCCGCGACGGGTGGACGGCCGCGTCCGGCCGGGTCGCGGACCGGTCAGACGCCGCTGCCGCAGGGCGCCCGTCGTGGCCGTGAAGGCGAGCCGCCCCGCCGGCCGCGCCCGCCCGCGGACGGTGAGCGCCGCACGCCCCGCGCGGGCGCGCCCGCCGAGCGCGATCCCGGCACCCGCGGCACCCGCAAGCCCCCGCCGGCCAACCGGCGTCCCCGTCCGGACGAAGGCGACCCCCGTCGCCGGGAGCCGCGCAGCGGTGACACGCCCCGTCGGCGACCACGCCCGCCGGGCGAAGACGGCCGTGACACCCCACCGCCCCGCCGCCCGTCGTCGGGTGGGCGAAGCACCCCGCCGCGGCGGAACCGTCCTTGGGACGACGAAGAACGTTGACGAACAGCTGAAGGCGGTCACTTCCCGTGGGAAGTGACCGCCTTCAGTCGTAACTCAGACCTTGCGAAGCTCCTTCGGCGGCGCGAAGGTGATCTTCTCGTTCGCCGTGGTCACCTCGTCGACGTCGCCGTAGCCGCGCTCGGACAGCCAGTCGAGGACCTCCATCACCAGCACGTCGGGCACCGACGCGCCGCTGGTCACGCCCACCGTCGTGACGCCATCCAGCCAGGCTTCGTCGATCTCGCGGGCGAAGTCGACCAGGTACGACGTCCGCGCGCCCGCCTTCAGGGCCACCTCGACCAGGCGCTTCGAGTTGGACGAGTTCGTCGACCCGACCACCAGGACCAGGTCGCACTCGGCCGCCATCGCCTTGACCGCGACCTGGCGGTTCGTGGTGGCGTAACAGATGTCGTCGCTCGGCGGGTCAGCCAGCCCCGGGAAGCGCTCGCGGAGCTGGTCGACGCGCTCCATCGTCTCGTCGACCGACAACGTCGTCTGGGACAGCCAGATCACCTTCGACGGGTCGCGCACCTCGACCTTGTCGACGTCCTCGGCCTTGTCGACCAGCTGCACCTTGTCCGGCGCCTCGCCGGCGGTGCCCTCGACCTCTTCGTGGCCCTCGTGGCCGATCAGGAGGATGTCGTAGTCGTCCTTCGCGAACCGGTTGACCTCCTTGTGCACCTTCGTCACCAGGGGGCAGGTCGCGTCGATCGTGCGCAGGTTCCGGTCCGCCGCCTCCGCGTGCACCATCGGCGAGACGCCGTGGGCGGAGAACACCACGAGCGCGCCCTCGGGCACCTCGGACGTCTCGTCGACGAAGATCGCGCCGCGCTCGCGCAGCGTCTCGACCACGTGGCGGTTGTGGACGATCTCCTTGCGCACGTACACCGGGGCGCCGTAGACCTCGAGGGCCTTCTCGACGGCGATCACCGCGCGGTCCACGCCGGCGCAGTAGCCACGCGGCTTCGCGAGCAGCACGCGCTTCTTGCCGGAGGCGGTTCCGGTGATCGTCGGGGTACCCGCGGGCTCGATTCCGGGACTCGCTGAAGTCATGGCACCCAGGGTACGGGCTGCCCGCCGACGAACCCGCAGTCCCTTTCGGGTGAGCTTCGTCCCCCTGCCGTGTTGTGCGCGGGGTCACGCAACGCGCCCGATCCCACCCTTTCGGTTGGGCAGGATGGCGTAAATGCGGCAGGCTAGACGCATGAAGCCATTCCCGCTCCCCCTCCGGGTCGCCGCGGGCCTCGCCGTCAGCACCGCCGAGCGGGTTCGTGAGCTTCCCCGGCAGCTCGCCGGGCTCCCGGTGACCGTCGTCAGCCAGGTTCTGCAGGCCTCCATGCGGGTGCAGCAGCACGTCACCGAGCTGGCGATCAAGGGCGACAACGCCCTGTCCACCCTGCGGCCCGTCGAAGACACCCCCAGCTGGGCGACCTTCGACGAGGACCTCGACGTCCCACCCGTCCGGCCCAACCTCACGCCGGTCGCCGACGTGCCCGAACCCCGTTCGGAGGTCAACGGTCACGTTCCGTCACTGTCCGATCTCGAAGCGGAACTGGGTGACCCGTGGGCCGAGGAAGAGCGCGCGCTCGCCGAGGACCACGCCGACGGCGAGTTCGACGCCCCCGAAAGCGCCCCCGAGAGCGCCCCGGGAAACGACGCCGAAAAAGCGCCCGAAAAGGCCCCGGGAGCCGAGGCCGCCAAGCCGAAGCCGGGCACGCCCAAGATCGACAAGAAGGCCAAGGCCGAGATCCCCAAGACCAGCGCCGCCGGGTACGAGGGTCCCGCCGGGCTGACCGGCTACGACCAGCTCACGCTCCCGCAGCTGCGGGCCCGGCTGCGCCAGTTCTCGATCCCCCAGCTCGAGACGATCCTCGACTACGAGCGCGCCCACGCCGACCGCTCGTCGTTCACCGGGATGCTGGCCCGCCGCATCGCCAACGCCCGCAAGGCGCAGGAGTCCGGCGACGGCACGGAAGGCTCGTGAGCACCGAACCCGCACAGGCCCCCTCGAGCACCGCCGAAGCACCCTGGCCGGTCCGCACGGTCGCCCGCAAGATCGGCGACTGGGTCCACCGGCTCGGCTCCGTCTGGGTCGAAGGCCAGGTCACCCAGGTCAACTCCCGGCCGAACACGCAGACCGCGTTCCTGACGCTGCGCGACCCGTCGGCGGACGTGTCGATGTCCGTGACCTGCCCGAACTGGCTGATCCGCGAGATGGAGCCGCCGCTGCGGGAGGGCGCCAGCGTGGTGGTGCACGCGAAGCCGTCGTTCTTCTTCGGCCGCGGCACGATCAGCCTGCGCGCCGACCAGATCCGCGCGGTCGGCATCGGTGAGCTGCTGGCCCGGATCGAACGCCTGAAGAAGCTGCTCACCGCCGAAGGCCTCTTCTCCGCGCAGCGCAAGCGGCCGATCCCGTTCCTGCCGAAGGGTGTCGGGCTGATCACCGGCCGCGCGTCGGCCGCCGAGCGGGACGTGCTGGTCAACGCCCAGACACGCTGGCCGCACGTCCGGTTCAAGGTCTTGAACACCGCGGTGCAGGGCTCGCAGGCCGTGCCGCAGATCATGCGCGCGCTGCGCATCCTGGACGCCGACCCCGACATCGACGTCATCGTCATCGCCCGCGGTGGCGGCAGCGTCGAGGACCTGCTGCCGTTCTCCGACGAGGCGCTCTGCCGGGCCGTGTCGGCCACCGGGACGCCCGTGGTCAGCGCGATCGGGCACGAGCCCGACACCCCGCTGCTCGACTACGTCGCCGACCTGCGCTGCTCGACGCCGACCGACGCGAGCAAGCGGATCGTGCCGGACGTGCGTGAGGAGTCCGAGCGCGTCCGGCAGATGCGCGACCGCGGCCGCCGCGCGCTGCACGGCTGGGTCGACACCCAGGCCCGGCTGCTAACGCAGCTGCGCAGCCGCCCGTCGCTGGCCGACCCGCTGGGCCCGGTCCAGCGCCGCCAGGACGACGTCGACGTGCACCGCGAACGCGCGCGCCGCGCCATGCTGACCCTGCTCGCCAAGGACCAGGCCGAAATCGCCAGCGCGCGGGCCCGGCTCACGGCCCTCGGACCGGCCGCGACCCTGGAACGCGGCTACGCGGTTGTGCAATTCCTCGATTCCGAAGGCAACCTCCAGGTACTCCGCTCCGTCTCCGAAGTCGAGGCCGGTGCCCAGCTGCGCGTGCGCGTGGGTGACGGCGCGATCACGGCGGTGGCGGAAGGAGAACAGGCGTGAGCCCTCGGGCGGCGACGTTCCTCCCGCTCACCATGGACGCGGCCCGGCGCCTGGGCGCGCGCCCCCTGCTGGACCAGGCGATACGCACCGACCGCGCGGCCGCCGAGTGCTGGACCGCGCTGCTCGCGGGCTGCGGCACCGCGGCCCGCCGCGACCTGGGCCCGCAGCTGCGGCGGCTGTCCGAGGCGACGTCGATGCAGGTCGGCTCGCGCTGGTGGTTCGCCGAGGGCGCGGGGCACCGGCGGCGGGTCGCCGGGGCGCAGGAAAACCTCGAAGAGGCGATCGCGGAGGGTGACGGACAGGAGTTCGCGCTGGCGTTCGTCGGGTACGACCACGCGATGGCGAGCGCGGTAGTGTGCGCCAACAGCCCATCCCGGAAGGTCGGAGAACGTCCAGCGTGAGTGAGACAGCCAGCGAAGAACTCGGCTACGAGCAGGCCCGCGACCGCCTCGTCGAGGTCGTCCGCGAGCTCGAGGCCGGCGGGCTGTCCCTCGAGCAGTCGCTCGCGCTGTGGGAGAAGGGCGAGAAGCTCGCGAAGGTCTGCGAGCGGCACCTCGAAGGTGCGCGAGAGCGCATCGAGGCCGCGCTGGCGTCGGTGGAGGACGAAACCGGCAACGGCCAGTGACGTTTGCCATGCCGCGCTTGGCTGGACCGACCCGCGGTATCTGAGAGACTGGGCGTCCGCCGAACTCCGCATTCCGGGAGGCCCGCATGACCACCCCCAGCGCCCCACAACGCCGTGAAGCGCCCGACCGCAACCTCGCGATGGAGCTGGTCCGGGTGACCGAGGCCGCCGCGATGGCGGCCGGCCGCTGGGTCGGCCGCGGCGACAAGATCGGCGGGGACGGCGCGGCCGTCGACGCGATGCGCCAGCTGGTGTCGACCGTGTCGATGCGCGGGGTCGTGGTGATCGGCGAGGGCGAGAAGGACGAAGCGCCCATGCTGTTCAACGGCGAAGAGGTCGGCAACGGCGACGGGCCGGACTGCGACGTCGCCGTCGACCCGGTCGACGGCACCACGCTGATGGCCAAGGGCATGCCCAACGCCCTCGCGGTGCTGGCGGTCGCCGAACGCGGCGCGATGTTCGACCCGTCCGCGGTGTTCTACATGGAGAAGCTGGCCGTCGGGCCGGAGGCGGCGGGCAAGGTGGAGCTCGGCGCGCCGATCGCGGAGAACATCCGGCGCGTCGCCAAGGCGAAGCACAGCAGCGTCGGTGACGTCACCGTGTGCATCCTCGACCGCCCGCGCCACGAGCAGCTCATCAAGGAGGTCCGCGACGCCGGCGCGCGGATCCGCTTCATCTCCGACGGCGACGTCGCGGGCGCGATCGCCGCGGCCCGCCCGACCACCGGAGTCGACATGCTGATCGGCATCGGCGGCACCCCCGAGGGCATCATCGCGGCCTGCGCGATGAAGTGCCTCGGCGGCGAGCTGCAGGGCCGGCTGTGGCCGAAGGACGACGCCGAGCGCGAGAAGGCCATCGCCGCCGGGCACGACCTCGACCGCGTCCTGCTCAACGACGACCTGGTCACCGGCGACAACGTGTTCTTCTGCGCCACCGGCGTCACCGACGGCGACCTGCTGCGCGGCGTCCACTACCGCGAGGGCGGCGCGACTACGCAGTCCATCGTGATGCGGTCCAAGTCCGGGACCGTCAGAATGATCGACGGTTACCACCGGCTCAACAAGCTGCGGGCGTACTCGTCGGTCAACTTCGACGGCAACCTGGACGTCGCCGACGACGACGTGGTGCCCCCGCTGCCGTAAGCGAAGGAGATCCGTGACCAGGCGACTGCTGGCACTGCTGTCGGTCCTCACCCTCGTCCTGGTCCCGGGCACCGCCTCGGCCGAACCCGGCATCGTCGGCGGCGCCGTCGCCGACCAGCCCTACCCGTTCGCGGTGTCGCTGCACTCGACGTCCGGGAAGCTGTTCTGCGCCGGCGCCCTGATCGCCCCGAGCTGGGTGGTCACGGCCGCGCACTGCGTCTTCGACAAGGCGCCGTCCGCGGTGTCGCTGCGGCTGGGGTCGAACGACTCCGGGCAGGGCGGCGAGGTCACGCAGGCGGGCGAGATCATCGTCAACCCGGCCTTCGACACGCAGAACCCGGCGGGCGACATCGCGTTGCTGCGGCTCGCTTCGCCGGCGAAAGCGGCCCCGATCGCGCTGGCCACGACGGCGTCACCCGGCACGTCCACGCGGATCCTCGGCTGGGGCCAGACCTGCCCGAAGGTCAACTGCGGCCAGATCCCGACGACGCTCCAGCAGCTCGACACGCACATCGTCGAGGGCGCGAAGTGCACGTCGGTGTTCGACGGCACGGCCGAGCTGTGCACGGACAACCCGGGCGGCAAGGCCGGGGCGTGCTTCGGCGACTCCGGCGGCCCGGAGGTCGTCCGCGACGGCGATCACTGGCTGCTGGCCGGCGTCACGAGCCGCCCGGGCAACGACGACCCGGTGTGCGCGACGGCGCCGTCGATCTACACGTCCGTCGTCGCGTATGCGCCGTGGATCGCGGAGAAGACGAAGGCCTGAGTCATTCGGCGTTGCTGGAGTGGCCCGGGAACAGGTGCGCGTCCGGGTCGAGCGCGACGGCGATGTTGTTCACGGCTGTCGCGGCCTCGCCGAAGCCGGTCGCGATCAGCTTGACCTTGCCCGGGTACGCGGCGACGTCGCCGGCCGCGTAGACGCGCTCGCGCGGGGTCGCCATCGTCGAGTCGACGGCGATGGCGCGGTGGTCGATCTCCAGGCCCCAGCTCTCGATCGGCCCGAGGTCGGCGGTGAACCCGAGCGCCGCGACGACGGCGTTGGCCGGCAGCCGTTCCTCGCCGGTGGCCTTCACCGAGACGTCGACGGCTTCGAGCGCGCCACTCGCGTCTTCGACGAACGCCGTGACCTCGGCGTCGGTGATGATCCGGGTGCCGAGCTCGCGCGCCTGCCGCACGATCGACTCGGCGGCGCGGAACTTCGCGCGGCGGTGCACGAGCGTGACGCTCGCGGCGACCGGGTGCAGCGCGAGGATCCAGTCGAACGCCGAGTCGCCACCGCCGACGACCACGACGTGCTGACCCGCGTGCGCCTGCAGCGACGGCACGAAGTGCACCATCCCCCGCCCGAGCCAGCCGTCACCGGCGGGCAGCGGGCGCGGGGTGAACTCGCCGATGCCCGCGGTGATCAGCACGGCGCCGGCGCGCAGGGTCCCACCACCGTCGAGGGTCAGCTCGACGCCGTTTTCGAGCGTCTCGAGTTTTTCGGCCTTGCGCCCGAGCAGGTAGGTCGGCTTCCACGGCGCGGCCTGCCGGACGAGCCCGTCGACGAGGTCGCGCCCCTTGACCGCGGCGAACCCGCCGACGTCGTAGATCATCTTCTCGGGGTACATCGCGGTCACCTGCCCGCCGGGCTCCGGCAGCGAGTCGACGATGGCCATCGACAGGCCGCGAAACCCCGCGTAGTAGGCGGCGAAGAGGCCGGTCGGGCCCGCGCCGATGATCACGAGGTCGTAGGAGTCCCCCGAAGCTTCAGTCATGCTCGCTCCAGCCAGTGGTGGATGGCGGTGATCGAGAACACATCCGATCCTAGCGTCGCCGGGCTCCGGAGGTGGTCGACGCCACCACGCGGCCGGCTTCGGACGGGCTCGCGCGCGGCGCGAACGGGCCGCTCGTGCCGGATCGGGTGCGAGCGGGCCGCTCGTGACGAGTGGCTCGGGCGCGAACGGGCCACTCGCGCGGGTCTGCTGGCGCGGCGCGAACGGGCCGCTCGCTGCTTTGTCGGCACGAATGGACCGTTCGCGCCTCATCGCCGGGTTGCCGACGGGCCGTTCGCGACCGAATCGGCACCAACGGACCGCTCGCGCCACCTCTGCTCGAAGACGACACCACGCGGCAGGCTTCGGTCGGGCTCGCTCGCGCGGCGCGAACGGACCGTTCGCGCCGGATCGGGTGCGAAAGAACCGTTCTCGCGGGGTCGGTTCATTGGCGCGGGCACATCTGCAACGCGGCCTGAACCGACCACTCGCGGCGGGGCATCCACAGGTCACCTCGATTGTGGACAACCCGGCCCCCCAGGGTCACGAACGCCGGTTCGGTCGCCGCCCGCCGATAAACTGGACGTGGGGACGCCCCCCTCGGGAGGGTGGGGGCCGCTCGCCGGGGCCCGGGCACACCCGCGACATCGCGGCGCGCGACCTCCGGCCACTCGGCAGGCGGACCGGCCCGGCAGAGGTGCGCAACGCCACCACGCGGCAACCCGCGAACAGGTCCAGAATCGGTGGCATGGCTGACCAGGAATACCGGATCGAACACGACACGATGGGCGAGGTCCGCGTACCGATCGACGCCCTCTACCGGGCGCAGACGCAGCGGGCCGTCGAGAACTTCCCCATCTCCGGCCGGGGCCTGGAGCGCGCCCAGATCCGCGCGCTCGGCCTGCTCAAGGCCGCCGCCGCGCGCGTCAACCTCAAGCTCGGCGTGCTCGACGCCGAGGTCGCGGAGGCCATCGCGAAAGCCGCCGACGAGGTCGCCGAAGGCGCCCACGACGCGCACTTCCCGATCGACGTCTTCCAGACCGGCTCGGGGACGTCGTCGAACATGAACGCCAACGAGGTCATCGCCACCCTGGCGAGCAAAACCCTCGGCCGGGACGTGCACCCCAACGACCACGTGAACGCGTCGCAGTCCTCGAACGACACCTTTCCGACGACCATCCACGTCGCCGCGACCGAGGCCGTCCTGACGGACGTCATCCCGGCGCTCGAACACCTCGCCGGCGCCATCGAGACGCGCGCCGCGGAGTGGGCGGACGTCGTGAAGTCCGGGCGCACGCACCTGATGGACGCCGTGCCGATCACGCTGGGCCAGGAGGCCGGCGCGTGGGCTTCGCAGGTCCGCTTCGGCATCGAACGGCTGAAGTCCGGCCTGCCGCGCCTCGGTGAGCTGCCGATCGGCGGCACCGCCGTCGGGTCCGGGCTGAACGCGCCCGACGGCTTCGGTGCGGCCGTCGCGGCCGAGCTCGCCGACGTCACCGGACTGCCGCTCGTCGAGGCCCGCGACCACTTCGAGGCGCAGGCGACGCAGGACAGCGTCGTCGAGACGTCCGGGCACCTACGCACGCTCGCCGTGTCGCTCAACAAGATCGCGAACGACCTGCGCTGGCTGGGTTCCGGCCCGCGCACCGGCCTGGCCGAGCTGGCGCTGCCGGACCTGCAGCCGGGCTCGTCGATCATGCCGGGCAAGGTGAACCCGGTGATCCCGGAGGCGACGCTGCAGGTCGTCGCGCAGGTGATCGGCAACGACGCGGCCGTCGCGTTCGCCGGCGCCGCCGGCAACTTCCAGCTCAACGTCAACCTGCCGGTGATCGCCCGCAACGTCCTCGAGTCGGCCCGGCTGCTCGCCGCCGTCTCGCGGCTGCTGGCGGACAAGGTGTTCGACGGCGTCACGGCGAACGTCGAGCGCACCCGGCAGTACGCCGAGGGCTCGCCGTCGATCGTGACGCCGTTGAACAAGTACATCGGCTACGAAGAAGCCGCCGCGGTCGCGAAGCAGGCGTTGAAGGAGCTGAAGACGATCCGCGAGGTCGTCATCGAGCGCGGCTACGTGAAGGACGGCAAGCTCACCGAAGAGCAGCTCGACGAGGCCCTCGACGTGCTCCGCATGGCCCGCGGCGGCAAGTGACCGGCTACCGCCGGCGCAGGCGCTCGTCCGCCAGCGCCGGCGGGGTGTAGTCCTTCTCCGCGGAGTTCAGGTCCGTGCCCGGCGGGACGATCTCGTCGATCCGGTCCAGCACGTCGTCTTCCAGCTCCAGGTCGGCGCCCGCGAGCAGGTCGTCGAGCTGGGCCGGGGTGCGCGGGCCGATGATCGCGGACGTCACGCCCGGGTGCGCCCGGACGAACGCCGTCGCCAGGTGCGTGAGCGGCCGGCCCAGGTCGTCGGCGATCTTCTTCAGACGGTCGATCGCCTCGAACTTGACCGCGTTCGCGGGCAGCGCCGGGTCGAACTTGTGCGCCTGCAACGTCCGGCGGCCCTCCGAAAGGTCCACATCGGACGGCTTCAGGTACTTCCCGGACAGCCAGCCGCTGGCCAGCGGGCTCCACGTGAGCACGCCCATGCCGTACTTCTGCGCGGTCGGCAGCACGGCGGCCTCGATCGCCCGGTTGAAGATCGAGTACGGCGGCTGCTCGGCGCGGAACCGCACCAGGCCGCGCTTTTCCGCCACCCACTGGGCTTCCACGATCTGCTCGGCCGGGAAGTCCGACGACCCGACCGCGCGCACCTTCCCGGACCGCACGAAGTCCGAGAGCACCGAGAGCGTCTCCTCGATGTCGGTCGCCGGGTCCGGCCGGTGGACCTGGTAAAGGTCGACGTAGTCGGTGTCGAGCCGCCGCAGGCTGTCGTCCAGCGCGCGGGTCAGCCAGCGCCGCGAAAGGCCGCCCTGGTTGGGGTCCGAACCCATCTGGAAGAAGCCTTTGGTGGCGAGCACGACGTCGTCGCGTCGGCCCTTCAAAGCCTTTCCGACGATCCGCTCGTTCTCGCCGTGGGAATACATGTCAGCGGTGTCCCAGAAATTGATTCCCGCGTCGAGCGCGGTGTGCAGCATCCGGACACCCTCTTCGTGGTCCCGGTTTCCCCACTCGCCGAGCATCATGGCGCCGAACGCGTACTCGCTGACCGAGATCCCCGTGCCACCCAGAATTCGTCGTTTCATGCCTCCACCCTGCGAGCGGTTCCGGGGCCGAGCCAGGCCGCCTCCTGCCTGGGTCCGGCAGTACCAGGCTGAACGCCGCGCCCCGGGGATACTGGAGGACATGAGTGACGCAGCCGAGCTCGGCGCCTTCCTGAAAGCGCGTCGCGCCGCCCTCGAGCCGGACGAGGTCGGCCTGCCGCAGGGCATCACCCGGCGCCGGGTGGCCGGGTTGCGCCGCGAGGAGATCGCGCAGCTGGCGGGTATCAGCGTCGACTACTACACGCGGCTGGAGCAGGGCCGCGCGAAGAACGTCTCGGAGGCGATCCTCGACGCGCTGGCCCGCGCGTTGCGGCTGCGGCCGGACGAGGAGTCCTACCTGCGCAACCTCGCCGCGCCGAAGCGCCGCGACCGGCGCGGGCCCCAGCAGGTCCGGCCCGAGCTGCAGCTCCTGCTGGACGCCGTCCAGGCGCCCGCGTTCATCTTCGGCCGCTACCTGGACGTGCTGGCGTGGAACGCGCTCGGCGGCGCGGTCGCGTTCGACTTCGGCAACCTCGACGAGCGCAACATGGCGAAGCTGTTCTTCCTGGACGAGCGCGCGAAGCAGCTGCACCCCGAGTACGACTCGGTGTGCCGCGAGCTCGTCGCGAACCTTCGCGCCGAGAGCGGCCGGCATCCCGGTGATCCGGAGTTCGCCCAGCTGATCGGCGAGCTGTCCCTGGCCAGCGCGCGGTTCCGCACGCTGTGGGCCGAGCACCACGTGCAGGAAAAGGCGCAGGGCTGGAAGCGCATGATGAACCCGGTCGTCGGCGAGCTGCGGTTGCGCTACGAGACGCTGCGCCTGCCCGACGACCCGGACCAGGGTCTGGTGATCTACCACGCCGAGCCGGGTTCGGAGTCCGAACGCGCACTCGGGCTGCTGGCCAGCTGGATCGCCGAAGCCCCGGCCGGTGAACGACCGGTGAACACTCGGCCGTCCCACCCCCACGGTCTGTGACGGCTGCCTACGCTGCTTCACCTGGGGAGTCGGGGGTAGAGGAGCGGCACGGTGGGCGTCGGCGCGACGATGCAGTCACTCGCCGAGATCCTCAGCTCGGATTCGGGCAGTCTCGTCCTCGGTCTCGCCGCGCTGGTCGCGATGGCCGCGCCGTTCGTGGACCGCTACTTCATCCGGCGGCGCCGGCTGGCGTTCCGGGTGCTCTACAACTCGAAGATCGGGCTCTCCCCGATCGACCTGCACGACGGTGAGAACGGTTCGGCGCAGGCGGATCCGCAGCTGGAGCGCACCGCGCGGCTGTTGAGCCGGATGAGCGTCGTGGTGATCCGGGTTCGCAACACCGGCGGGTTCGACATCGCGCCGGAGGACTTCGAGATCCCGCTGTCGTTCACCTTCGGCAGCCGGATCGTCTGGGACGCGCGGGTGTCCGACGCCACCGACGACGGCCTGCGCCAGCACGTCCGCGACGGCCTCGAGTTCTTCACGCGCGAGACCCCGCAACGGCCGGTGGAGGGCGCGAAACTGGCGAGGGTGCGTGCCTGGCTGCCCAAGCGGTTCGCGGAGACGCCCGCACCCGAAGCGCCCGAGTGGCACGGCGTCCGGTTCGCCCGGCTTTCCTTGAAGCGCAAGGAAAAGTTCAAGCTCGTCGTCGTGCTGCGCGAGTCCGACGGGCACGACGGCGAGATCAGCAAGGAGATCGAGCACCACGCCCGGCTCGCCGCCGGCCGGATCAAGGACGACCGCAAGCAGCGGCGGGTCACCTGGCCGGTCGTCACGACGGCGGTCGGCGTGCTGCTGACCGGCGCCTTGCTGGCGACGCTGCTCGTGTCGTGGTCGCGGCCGTCCGGCGAGACGGCGCTCTGCGCCACGGGGAAGCTGTCGGTCGAGGGGTCGAGTGCGTTCGTGCCGATCATCGATCGCGTCGCCGCCGAGTACCACGCCCAGTGCGACGGCGCGGCCATCACGACCCGCGCGACCGGCAGCGTCACCGGCGTCCGCGCCCTCGCCCCGGTCGACGCGGCCGGCAAGAACGAACTGGCCGTGCTGTCGGACGGCCACTCAGGTGAAGCGGGCGCGGACCTCGAGGCGAAGGCCGTCGCGGTGATCGTCTACACCCTGGTCGTCAACCGCGCGGCCGGCGTCGACCGGCTGACGACGCAGCAGGTCAAGGACATCTTCAGCGGCCGCGTGCGGAACTGGGACCAGATCCGGCCGGGGCCGTCGGTGCCGATCGGGATCGTCGGGCGCGGGCAGGAGTCGGGCACGCGCAAGACGTTCGAGCAGAAGGTGCTCGGCGGCGCCGAGGATCGGCTGACGTCGGACTCGTGCCGCAAGCCCGAGCGCGACCCGTCGGCGGCGACCACGCGCTGCGAACGCGGGACGACGGCCGAGGTGCTCACCGAGGTCAGCGCGGTGCCGGGGGCGATCGGGTACGCCGACGTCCCGGCGGCCAAAACCGCAGCCGCTCGCGACCAGCAGCTGGGTGTCGTGCAGCTCGACGGCCACTACCCCGACGTCACGACGGTCGACGCCGGGTACCGGTTCTGGACCGTCGAGTACCTGTACACGAAGGGCGTGCCGGACAACGGCAGCGTGCTGAAGGGGTTCCTGGACTACCTGGCGAGCCCGACCGCGCGGGCCGAGCTGCAGGACGCCGGGTACACGCCGTGCGTGGCCAAGGACGGCCTCCTCGACCCCCTCTGCACCAGGCCGGACATCTGACCGAGAAGAAATTGTCGGTGGTTCGGGTCATGATGTCCGGGTGCTGCTCACCGAGATGGTCCGGGCGTCCGCCGACCTGGCGGCGACGAGGTCCAGGAAGGCGAAGATCGCCCTCCTGGCCGAACTGCTGCGCGCGGCCGACGTCGCGGAGCTCCCGGTGGTGATCGCGTACCTGACGGGGCAGACCGCGCAGGACAGGCTGGGTGCGGGCTGGCGCACCCTGGCCGGGCTCGGCGCGTCACCCGCTCCGGAACCGGTGGTGACGGTGCTGGAGGTGGACGCGGCGCTGACCGAGGCCGCCGGCGTGGCGGCGGGCACCGGCTCTTCGACGCGCCGGCAGGAGGTGCTGCGCGCGCTGTTCGTCAGGCTCACGAAGCCCGAGCACGACTTCCTGTTCCGGCTGGTCACCGGCGAGCTGCGGCAGGGCGCGCTCGAGGGCGTGATGGTCGACGCCGTCGCGGTGGCGGCCGACGTCCCGGCCGTGGACGTGCGGCGGGCGTTCATGCTGTCGGGCAAGCTCGGCACCACCGGCGTCGCGGCGCTGACCGGCGGGCAGGCGGCGCTGGCGGAGTTCCGGCTGACGCTGGGCACGCCGATCCGGCCGATGCTGGCGTCGCCGGCGGAGTCGCTGGACGAGGCCGTCGCCGAACACGCCGAGGCGATCGTCGAGTACAAGATGGACGGCGCCCGGATCCAGGTGCACCGCTGGGGTGACCAGGTGCACGTCTGGACGCGGACGCTGCGCGAGATCACCGCCAGCGTCCAGGAGCTGGTCGAACTGGTGCGGGCATTGCCGTGCGAATCGGTGGTGCTCGACGGCGAGACGCTGGCGCTGACCGACGCCGGTCGGCCACGGCCGTTCCAGGAGACCCTGAGCCGGTTCGGCAGCACCCGCGACGAGCAGGTGAAGGCGCTGCTGCTGCGGCCGTACTTCTTCGACTGCCTGCACCTCGACGGCGTCGACCTGCTGGACGCGCCGCTGTCGGAGCGCAACGCGGCGCTGCGCAAGGTCGCCGGGACGCACGTGATCCCCGGCGAGGTGGGCGTTTCGCGCGCGGCCGAGGTGCTGGAGGCGGCGATGGAGGCCGGGCACGAGGGCGTGATGGTCAAGGACCTGGCGTCCACGTACGCGGCGGGGCGGCGCGGGCGGGCGTGGCTCAAGGTCAAGCCGGTGCACACGATCGACCTGGTGGTGCTCGGCGCGGAGTGGGGTCACGGCCGGCGCACGGGCTCGCTGTCGAACCTGCACCTCGGCGCCCGCGACCCGGACGGCGGGCCGCCGATCATGGTGGGCAAGACGTTCAAGGGCATGACCGACGAACTGCTCGCCTGGCAGACGACGGCGTTCCAGGAGATCGAGACCCACCGCGACGACTGGACGGTGTACGTCCGCCCGGAGATCGTGGTGGAGATCGAGCTGGACAGCGCCCAGATCAGCACCCGCTACCCGGGCGGCCTCGCGCTGCGCTTCGCCCGGGTGGTCCGCTACCGCCCGGACAAGGAGGCGGCGGACGCCGACACGATCGACACGGTCCGCGGCCTGCTGCACGGCGACCGCTCGGAAGGAGCCTGACGACGAGCCGACCCCCAGGCAAGCGAGTCGTCCGTCCAGGCACGCGAGTCGTCCGTCCAAGTACGCGAGTCGTCCAACCAGGTACGCGAGATGCCCGCTCAATCACAGCTGATGCCCCAACCCGCCTCCGGAAGGAGCGTGACGACGAAAGTAGCGATCACGACATCGAGCGTCTTCGCGGTGCTTTCCTCCTAAAAGGAAAGACGAAAGTCGATGTTGCCTTCTCCCCGCCGTGACCAGAGTGGCTGACGGAGTTTCCTTCAGCCCAGGGAGAAAGCATGAGACTGCGCGCTGCCGCCGGCTTGCTCGCGAGCACCACCCTGCTCGTGACGGCGTTCGCGGCACCCGCCGGCGCGACGCCGGTGCCGAGCACGCCGAACGCCGGGCACCAGCCGTCGAAGCACCACTTCTCGGCGGCCGCGCAGTCGTTCGTCGGCGCGGACACCGTGCAGAAGCGGGTCGCGAAGCTGGAAGCGGCGATGGCGACGCTGCCGAAGGAGAGCACCGCCTACAACGCGACGAAGCTGTGGAACGACGGCATCACCGGCGCGGGCAGCACCGTCGCGACGCTGGTGTCGTTCGGCGACGACCAGGTCAAGCAGGTGCTCGACACCTACTCGAAGAACCACGGCCTGCCGCCGGCGAACGTCGAGGTCATCCAGCCGTCCGGCCCGGTGCCGGCGTGCACCGACCCGGGGGTCGACACCGCGACCTGCCAGGGCTGGGGCGGCGAGACCGACCTCGACGTCACGATGATGCACGCCCTGGCGCCGAACGCGAAGATCATCGTCGCGGCCACGCCCGTCGCCGAGACGCAAGGCTTCACCGGCCTGCCCGAGATGATGCACGCGGTCGACTACATGACCGAGCACAAGCTGACCGACGTCATCTCGATGAGCTTCGGCACGACCGAGGAGAACTTCCCGTCGTTCGACTCGATCAAGACGCTCGACCCGGCGCTGGAGCGCGCGAGCAAAGCCGGCATCACGATGGTCGCCTCCTCCGGTGACGACGGCCCGACCGGCGGATACCTCTACGGCCCGGGCAACTACCCGTACCGCGTCGCGAGCTGGCCGGCGTCCGACCCGCGTGTCACGACGCTCGGCGGCACCCAGCTGCACCTCGACTCCGCCGGCGCGCGTACCAAGCCGGACGACGTCGTGAACGTCGCCGACAACGGCTTCTCCGAAGGTGCGGGCCTCTCCAAGACGTACGCGCGGCCGAACTGGCAGGACGGCGTCAAGAAGATCACCGGCAGCAAGATGCGCTCGTTCCCGGACATCAGCATGGAAGGCGTGTACGGCACGTCGCAGTCCGCGCCGCTGTTCGCCGGCGTGCTCGCGCTGGCCGTCCAGGCCAAGGGCGGCAAGCTCGGCCAGATCAACCCGGCGCTGTACACGAAGCTGGGCCCGGCCGGCACCAAGGCGGGCATCATCGACGTGACCGAAGGTGACAACAGCCAGGACGGCGTCACCGGCTTCACCGCGGCGAAGGGCTTCGACATCGCGAGCGGCTGGGGCACGGTCGACGCGTCGGTCTTCGTCCCCGCGCTGGTCAAGGCGCTGAAGTAGGCCACCGGGCGCGCCCCGGACGCACACCGCCCGGGGCGCGCTCGGCATCACTCAGTAACAGCGATCCGACTTGATCGCGTACGTGTAGTTGTTGGACAGGTTGGACGTCACCTCGAAGCGGATCCGGTGGCCGACCGGCGGGTCGCCGAGGATGCCGTGCGAGACGGTGTGCTCCTTGCCCGGGGCGATCGCGCCGCTCCAGAGCCCCTTGTCCCAGACGTCGTCGATGATCTGGACGAGCAGCCCGCGGTAGTCGTGGTTGTGCACCGTGATGTCGATCTTCTGCCCGGCGCTCACCGAGACGACCTTCGTGGCCCCGCCCATCAGCGGGCCGCCTTCGCACACCTTCGTCGCGGCCGACGCCGACGGCGCCGCCAGCAGCGTCGCGGCCAGTGCCACCGGGACGACGGCGATCACCTTGCGCATCAGCGGTTCCCCACCTTCGTCTTGACCACGTTGGACGTCTCGGCGATGTCGATCCCGAACTTCATCGAGCCGCCGCAGTAGGCGTGCTTGCCGTTCTTGAAGTAGAGCGTCAGGTCGCCCGCGCACTCGAACACGCGGATGTCCCAGGTGCGCTCGCCCGGCCACAGGCAGATGGCGTCCTTGCCGGCCCGGCGCATCCAGCCGTGGTAGCCGGAATCGCAGGTGATGATCGGATCACTCGCGATGGTCCCGGCCGCCGAAGCCGGTGCCGCGCCGGCCGGCAGGAGGCCCGCGACGAGCGCGGCTCCCGTGACGGCCGCGACCTTCGGATACGGACGCATGGATTCCCTTCCCCGCAACGAAACTGAATCGGATTCACCCGGGAGATCCGGGCACCGACGACGTTAAGGGCGATTCGCGCGACGGCGGAAGGCATGCGGTGGCCAGACCGGACCGAAAGCCAAACCAAGATCGTTCACGCAGGTCAGCGCTTTGGCCAGCGACCACGGAAAGCCAAATTCAGGGCACGATCCGCACCGAGAAGAACACCGCGCGGTCGTCCGGCAGCAGCAGGTGGCCCTCGGCGTCGGCCATCTTCCAGTAGACCTGGCAGTGCCCGGTTGACGGCGGCGCCTGCACGTCGACCGAGATCCGCACCTGCTCGCCCGGAGCGGTGTAGGGCACCGGGACGCGGGCGGGTGTCCGGCATTCGTCCGGGCTGCCGAACGAACCGGAGCGCACGAGGTACCGGCCGATCCATCCGACCGATCCGGCGTTGCGCAGCTCCCACGTCTTCACGAACCGGCTGCCCGCCGGGATCGGGGAACCGTCGGGGACGGTGACGTCGCCGACGAACTCCGACACGTCACCCGAAGCCGCGGGCTCGCCGGTAAAGGCGCCGCCGAACACCAGGACCAGGGCCACGGCCAGCACCAGCGCGACGGCCGCCGCGAGCCAGTACGCCGGACGGCGGCGCGGTGCGGGCTCCGGCTCCCGCGCGCGCTCCCAAAGGCCGCGCCACTCCAGCCGGGCGGACGACTCGTCCCGCCCGAGGACGCCGACCGCGAGCACGCGCACGAACTCCCAGGTCGTCTCCCAGCTGGGCAGGTGCCGGCCACGCGCGGCCGCGGACAACGCGGACTTCGAGGCCAGAGCGCCGAACTCGTCGCGCATCCGGTCGTAGGACGGGTCGCCCGCCGCGCGCTTGAGCTCCCACAGCCGGCGCGCGAACGCGGCGACCGGCCCGGTGTCCTCCGCGGGGCCGAGCGCGACCCGCCCGCGCCGCCCCGGCGTGCGTTCGACGTCCATCGCGCTCGAGAATATTGGGCTCGCGGGCCGGGTGATGTGACTCGATCGAGTGGTCCACAAAGGATCCCCCGGCGGTTACCAGCCGGTATTCTCCGGGGATGCACGGTTCGAAGCTCACGCGCGCCACGTTCGCGGTCATCGCCGTGGTCGCGCTGACCGGCCTGGTCAGCCAGGTGATCGCCACCGCCGGCGACACCACCGGCCAGTACCGCACGGCCGCCGCGCGGATCGCGAACATGCTCTGCTTCTTCACGATCGACTCGAACCTGCTGGTCTTCGCGACCTCGCTGCTGGTCGCGCTGGGCGCGGCCCGCGTCACCGGGCCGTTCCGCGTGTTCTGGCTCGACGCGCTCGCCGGCATCATCGTGACCGGCATCGTCTACCAGGTCGCCCTCGCCGGCCTCTACGAACTGCACGGGCTCTCGCTGTTCGCCGACACCATGCTGCACAAGGTGACGCCGATCGTGTTCGTGCTCGGCTGGCTCGTCGCCGGCCCGCGCGGCTCGCTGACCTGGCCCACCGTGTGGTGGTCGCTGGTCTACCCGGCGGTCTGGCTCGCGTTCACGCTGGTGCGCGGCGCGATCACCGGCTTCTACCCGTACCCGTTCGTCAACGCGAGCGCGCTCGGCTACGGCCGCGTGACGCTCAACTGCATCGCCATCGGGGTCTTCTTCACCGTGCTCGCGGCCGGTGTCTTCCTGGTCGACCGGTCGCTCCACCGCCGCGCGCTCCGCCGGGCCGCGGCCGCCGAGCCGCAGCCCGAGGTCGTCTAGCCGCGGACGCGGCGGAACGCGTTGAGGCCGTCGGTGAACCCGGCCTGCACGAGGGTCAGCGCCGCCCCACGCCGGTCGACCGGCCGCCCGGAGGCGATCCGGTGCATCTGGCGCGTGTGCCACTGGATCTCCAGCAGGCTGTCGGCCAGCCGGATGCCGGTCTTCGGGCAGCGCCGCTGCGCCTGGACGTCCTCGCCGGCCAGCAGCCGGGCCGGCAGCCCGGGGTCGACGACGAGCGGGCGGCCGAGCCCGACGACGTCGAGTTCGCCGGAGCTCAGCGCGTCGGCCATCCCGCCGGGCGTGGTGAAGCCGCCGGTGACCATCAGCGCGACCTCCGAGACGTTGCGCGCCTTCGCCGCGTAGTCCAGGAAGTACGCTTCGCGCGCCTGCGTGCTCGCCCGGCCTGACCCCATCATCACGGCCTTCTCGTACGTACCGCCGGACACCTCCAGCAGGTCCAGCCCGGCTTCGCCGAGGGCGTGGACGACCTGGAGCGACTCCTCCTCGGTGAAACCGCCGCGCTGGAAGTCGGCGCTGTTGAGCTTGACCGACACCGGGACGCGGTCCCCGACGGCGTCCCGCACGCGCCGCACCACCTCGAGCAGGAACCGCCGCCGCCGGACGGCGTCGCCGCCCCAGGCGTCGGTCCGCCGGTTGGTCAGCGGCGAGAGGAACTGGGAGACGAGGTAGCCGTGCGCGCCGTGGATCTGCACGCCCGCGAAGCCCGCGTCGACGAACGTGCGTGCGGCGACGCCGAAGCGTTCGATGATCGCTTCGATCTCTTCGCCGGACAGCGCCCGCGGAGCGGCGAAGGCGGTACGGACGCCTCGGTCGCCGAAGGGCACCGCGGACGGCGCGACGGGCTGGCGAGACAGGTAGCGCGGGCTCTGCCGTCCCGGGTGGTTCAGCTGCACCCACAGCCGCGTGTCAGTGCCGTCGACGGCTTGGGCCCAGGGCCGGTAGACGCCGGGATCGGGTGTGAGCGCGACGTTGCGCGGCTCGCCGAGGGCACTCGGGTCGACCATGACGTTGCCGGTGATCAGCGTGCCGGCGCCGCCGCGGGCCCAGGTCCGGTAGAGCTGCGCCAGCTCGGGGGTCGGGGCGTTGCGCCGATCGCCGAGCTGCTCGCTGAGCGCCGACTTGACCAGCCGGTTGGGCAGGACGTCGCCACAGCGCAGCTTGAGGGGTTCGGCCAGCAGGTCGCGGATCATCGGGCAAGGCTACCCGAAAGTAGATACCGACGGTATGCGAGCTTGCGGAGACCTGGCCACTAGGGTCGGGCCCATGACGGCGATCGTGCAGAACCTGGTGACCTCTGGCGTCTTCGAGCTCGACGGAGGCAGCTGGGACGTCGACAACAACGTGTGGATCGTGGGCGACGACGCGGAGGTGATCGTGATCGACGCCGCACACGACGCGAAGGCGATCGCGAACGTCGTCGGCGACCGGAAACTGGCCGCGATCGTCTGCACGCACGCGCACAACGACCACGTCAACGCCGCCCCGGCGCTCGCCGAGGCCACCGGCGCGCCGATCCTGCTGCACCCGGACGACCGGGTCGTCTGGGACCTCACGCACCCGGACCGCGCGCCGGACGGCGAGCTGACGGACGGCCAGGCGATCACCATCGCGGGCACGGAGCTGCGCGTCATCCACACACCGGGGCACGCGCCCGGCGCGGTCTGCCTGTACGCCGAGGACCTCGGCGTGCTGTTCACCGGCGACACGCTGTTCCACGGCGGCCCCGGCGCCACCGGACGGTCCTATTCGGACTACCCGACCATCGTGAAGTCCATCCGGGAGAAGCTGTTCCCGCTCCCGGACGCCACGAAGGTGCACACGGGCCACGGCGAAGGCACGACGCTCGGCGCCGAGAAGGCCGCGTCCACCGGCTGGGACCAGCCCTAGGAAGTGTGCTTCCGGGCGACGGCTCCCGCCGCACGCCCTTGGCCGCGCCGACCAGCTCGTCCGGCCCTCTCATCACCAGGAGCCCGAACAGCGACCGCGTCTCCGCCCACGCGGTGCGGCCGCCCCGGTCCGCACGTTCTTGGCGCTGCTTCGCGCGCCGGGCCGCGTTCAGTTCAGCGGCTCGACCAGCGTCAACCGCGGCGGGACGGGCTCGACACGGACCTGCTGCTTCGCCTCTTCCACCAGGTCCCGCGCCCACTGCTGCAGCCCCGCGACGTCGATGCCGTGCGGCGGCTCACCCCGGAACGGCTCGATGTTCACCGCGCCCCGCTCCAGCAGCGACGCCGCGCCGGCGGTGTTGCCGCGCGCCGCGTGCGTCAGGCCGACGGCGAGCTGCGCGAGGCCGCGCCACAGCTCGCGGTCCGGCCCGTCCGAGGTCTTCCAGGCGTCCTCGAAGACCTCGTGCGCGTGGAACGGCTTGCCGTCGTCGAGCAGCCGTTGTGCTTCCGCAAGCGTTTGCGCCGGCGTCCGGACGACGCCCTCCGGCTGGCGTTCGACACCGTCGGCGCCGTACGGCAGCGGGCGGCCGAGACCGTCGCGCGGCCGTGCGTTGCGTGCGCGCCCCTCGGCGTCCCGGTCGCGGCGGCTCATGCCCCGATTCTCCCACGCACCCGGCCGCGTTCGCCGTCTCCCGGTGAGCCACGTAACCTGGGGACTCGTGCGTTTCCTCGACGGCCACCGGCCCGCCCACGACCTGACCTACGACGACGTGTTCCTGTTGCCGAACCGTTCGGACGTGGAGTCCCGCTTCGACGTCGACCTGTCCACCGCGGACGGCACCGGCGCCACCATCCCGATCGTCGTGGCGAACATGACCGCCGTTGCCGGCCGCCGGATGGCCGAGACCGTCGCCCGCCGCGGTGGCCTGGTGGTGCTGCCCCAGGACGTCGACAGCGCGGCCGTCGCGGACATCGTCGGCTGGGTGAAGAGCCGCCACACCGTCTGGGACACGCCGCTGGTGCTGACCGGCGGCGACGCGGTGGCCGACGCGCTCAACCTGGTCCACAAGCGCTCCCACGGCGCCGTCGTGGTCGTGGACGGCGAACGCCGCCCGACCGGCATCGTCACCGAAGCGGCGTGCGCGAACGTCGACCGCTTCGCGCGGCTCGCCGACGTCGCCCAGCCGCCGACCGTCGTCGTCCCGCTGGACACGCCGCCGCGCGAGGTCTTCGAACTACTGCACGCCCAGGCCGCCCACCTGGCGCTCGGCCTGGACGCCGACGGCCGCCTCGCGGGCGTGCTGACCGCGGTCGGCGCGCTGCGCGCGGACATCTACACCCCGGCGGTCGACGACGACGGCAAGCTGCGCGTCGCGGCCGCGGTCGGCGTGAACGGCGACGTCGCGGCGAAGGCCGAGGCGGTCCTCGCCGCGGGCGTCGACGTGCTGGTCGTCGACACCGCGCACGGCCACCAGGAGAAGATGATCGCCGCGCTGAAGGCCGTCCGGTCGGTGTCGCCGCAGGTCCCGGTGGTCGCCGGGAACGTGGTGACCGCCGAGGGCACGCGCGACCTGATCCAGGCCGGCGCCGACGTCGTCAAGGTCGGTGTCGGGCCGGGGGCGATGTGCACGACCCGGATGATGACCGGCGTGGGCCGCCCGCAGTTCTCCGCGGTCGGCGAATGCGCAGCCGCCGCGCGCGAGCTGGGCAAGCACGTCTGGGCCGACGGCGGCGTCCGCCACCCGCGCGACGTCGCGCTGGCGCTGGCCGCCGGCGCGTCCGCGGCGATGGTCGGCTCGTGGTTCGCCGGCACCTACGAATCCCCCGGCGACCTGCGGTTCGACGAGCAGGGGCGGCCCTACAAGGAGTCGTTCGGGATGGCGTCGAAGCGCGCGGTGGGCGCGCGGACGCGCACCGACGGCTCGTTCGACCGCGCGCGCAAGGCGCTGTTCGAGGAGGGCATCTCGTCGTCGCGGATGTCCCTCGACCCGGCACGGCCGAGCGTCGAGGACCTGCTGGACTCGATCGGCTCCGGCGTCCGGTCGTCGTGCACCTACGCGGGCGCGCGCACCCTGGAGGAGTTCCACGAGCGCGCGGTACTCGGCGTCCAGTCGGCGGCCGGCTTCGCCGAAGGCCGCCCGCTGCCCTCAGGCTGGTAAAAGCCGTGAATGGCACATTGAGGGACTCTGAGTCCCTCAATGTGCCATTCACGGACTTGGGCTCAGCCGTGGTCCTCCAGCATCTCCGTCACCAGGGCGGCGATCGGCGAACGCTCCGAGCGCGTCAGCGTGACGTGCGCGAAGAGCGGGTGGCCCTTGAGCTTCTCGATCACCGCCGAGACGCCGTCGTGCCGCCCGACCCGCAGGTTGTCGCGCTGGGCGACGTCGTGCGTGAGCACCACCCGCGACGCCGTGCCGAGCCGCGAAAGCACCGTGAGCAGGACGTTCCGTTCCAGTGACTGCGCCTCGTCGACGATGACGAACGTGTCGTGCAGCGAGCGGCCTCGGATGTGCGTCAGCGGCAGCACCTCGAGCATGCCGCGGTCGAACACCTCGTCCAGGACGTCCTGGCTGACCAGCGCGCCGAGGGTGTCGAACACCGCCTGCGCCCAGGGCTGCATCTTCTCGCTCTCGGACCCGGGCAGGTAGCCGAGGTCCTGGCCGCCGACCGCGTAGACCGGCCGGAACACCACGACCTTGCGGTGCTGGCGGCGTTCCATCACGGCCTCGAGCCCGGCGCACAGCGCGAGCGCCGACTTGCCGGTGCCGGCGCGGCCGCCGAGGGAGACGATGCCGACGTCGGAGTCGAGCAGCAGGTCGAGCGCGACGCGCTGCTCGGCGCTGCGGCCGTGCAGGCCGAACGCCTCGCGGTCGCCGCGGACCAGCCGGATGCGCTTGTCCGCCGTGACCCGCCCCAGCGCGCTGGAGCTGCCCGCGAGCAGCCGCAGCCCGGTGTGGCAGGGCAGCTCGGCGAGCTCGTCCATGCCGTACTCAACCGGGTCGACGGTGCCGCCGCCGAAGAGCGTGTCCAGCACGTCCTGATCGACGTCGACGTCCGCCATGCCGGTCCAGCCCGACGGCGTGACCTCCTGCGCGCGGTACTCGTCGGCCTCCAGGCCCACGGCCCCCGCCTTGACCCGCAGCGGGATGTCCTTCGTCACCAGGGTGACCGCCGGGAACTCCGCCGCCAGGTTGAGCGCGCAGGCGAGGATCCGGTGGTCGTTGGAGTCGGTGCGGAACCCGACCGGGAGCACCGTCGGGTCCGAGTGGTTCAGCTCCACCTGCAGCGTGCCGCCGTGGTCCCCGATGGGGAGCGGCGCGTCGAGCCTGCCGTGCTGCCGGCGCAGGTCGTCGAGCATGCGCAGGGATTCCCGGGCGAACCAGCCGAGCTCCGGGTGGTGGCGCTTCGCCTCCAGTTCACTGATGACGACCAGCGGAAGCACGACGGCATGCTCGGCGAAGCGGGTGACCGCCCACGGGTCCGAGAGGAGGACCGACGTGTCGAGCACGTACATGTGCTGCTGGGATTCGGGCGAGGTCGAGGCTTTCTCCGGGCCAGAGGCACCGGTCGAAGAACGGCCAGAGGCCTTACGGGGCAAACGCTGCGCAGTCACGACGGCATCTCCCTCGAGGGCGTGTGCACCTCACGCCCGCACTCGCTGGGCCGGGCACCTCCCTGGCTGGACCACTCCGCCTGACGAGCTGTCAGGCGACGCGGCCACGAGGGCCGGGTGCCGGCCCCCTCGTGCGTCTCGTGGGCGGCTGCGCCGCCCCCTCGATCACCGTCACGACCAGGGCCTCCCGCGAGGACCCGCACGGATCGCGTGCCCTCATCTCGGAAGGTACCCACGAATCGGTGATCGCGCAGGGAGCCAACCCGGTGATTCGCCAGATCGTCACCTCACTGTCGGTCGTCTGACATCAACGCCTGGTGACGGTGGCTCTGCGTAGTCGCAGTCTCGATCGATACACACCCGTCGGAATGATCTTGAACAATTCGCTGACCCGACGTATTCACAAGATCGGCTTCGGGGTTCTACCACGTCGGGTTGAGTAATGCATTTTGCGTCGCGGAGAGAGAACCGTACCGAGTGAAAGCGCCTGCATCGGGCTCACACAATGGGCGTACAAGGCGTACGAGAAGCCCGAATAGCGAGTAATTTTTTGACTGCGGGACACACCGCCGGTTCATCCGGCGCCCGGACCCCAACAGTTCTACCTAGGAGTGTGCCAAGTGCTGAAGAAGGCTGGTTTCGTCGCCGCCACCGCTGCGGGCCTCATGATGGTCGGCAGCACCGCGTTCGCTGCGACGGGCGACTCGAGCGGCACCCCGGACCCGACGTTCGGCGACGCCTACGCCACGTTCATCGAGGGCGGCGGCGCCCTGGGCTACGGCGCGGCCTCCCTGGTCGCGGGCGCCTACACCGGCGTGCTGACCTCGCCGGCGCTGGTGCTGCACTCGCTGGAGCACCACCACCACTGAGTGCGGTGCGCGTGAAAGGCCCCGGAGTCCGCTCCGGGGCCTTTCGGCGTCTCGGTGTCTCGGTGTCTCAGGAGCCGAACCGGCGGTGCCGCCAGGCGTAGTCGCGGATCGCACGCAGGAAGTCGACCCGGCGGAATGCCGGCCAATAGGCTTCGGTGAACCAGAATTCCGAATGCGCGGACTGCCAGAGCAGGAATCCGGAGAGCCGCTGTTCACCGGAAGTGCGGATGATGAGGTCCGGATCCGGCTGCCCCGAGGTGTAGAGGTGCTCGGAGATGTGGTCGACGTCGAGAATTTTCGCCAGCTCGTGAATGCTGGTTCCTTCGTCGGCGTGGTGGAGCAGCAGCTTGCGCACGGCGTCCGCGATTTCCTGGCGCCCGCCGTAACCGACCGCGACGTTGACCTCCATGCCGGTGCGCCCCTCGGTGCGTGCCGCGGCTTCGCTGAGTCGCTTGGCGACTTCGGCGGGTAGCAGGTCGAGCGCCCCGACGATCCGGAGCCGCCACTGCGTGCCCGGCGCGGCGAGCTCGTCGGTGACGTCGGTGATGATCTCCAGCAGCGGCGTGAGCTCGTCCGGGTCGCGGTTGAGGTTGTCGGTGGAGAGCAGCCACATGGTGACCACCTCGACTTCGGCCTCGTGACACCAGCTCAGGAAGTCCGCGATCTTCTTCGCGCCGGCCCGGTGACCGTCCGCGACGTCCGCGAAGCCCGCTTCCCGCGCCCACCGGCGGTTGCCGTCGAGCATGATGGCGATGTGCCGGGGATGCCGGCCGCGGGCCTGCTGGATGAGGCGCCTGCCGTAGGCGCTGTACACGACGTCGGACAAGAAGGAGCGAACACTCACGTCCAGGAAGAGTACGCACTCGATGTGAGGCGTGTGACTTGACCGCTGTCCGGGAACCTACGCTCCCGTAACCTGGTTGTGTGAGTGTGACGACGGATCCCCCCGAGCCCGTAGTGGACCTGCGCCCACGATTGCGGGGCCACATCCACTTCTGGTCGTTCTTCGGCGCCGTCGCCGCGACGGCCGTGCTGATCAGCCTGGCCGCGTCCACAGTGTCCCCGCTAGCCGCATTGGCGACGTCGGTCTACGGCCTGACGGTGCTGGGCCTGTTCGGCGTGAGCGCGCTGTACCACCGTCGCTTGTGGAGCCCCCGGGCGTACAAGTGGATGAAGCGCGCGGACCACTCGATGATCTTCCTGTTCATCGCGGGCACGTACACCCCGTTCACCCTGCTGGCGATGTCCAAGCCCACGGGCTACATCATCCTCTCCATCGTCTGGGGCGGCGCGGTCCTCGGAGTGGCGCTGAAGATGCTGTGGCCCCACGCGCCGCGCTGGCTGGGCGTCCCGATCTACATAGCGCTGGGCTGGGTGGCGGTGTTCGTCTTCCCGGAGCTGCTGTCGCACGCGGGCGTCGCGGCCCTGGTGCTGCTGTGCGTGGGCGGCCTGTTCTACACGCTGGGAGCGGCGTTCTACGGCTTCAAGTGGCCCAACCACTGGCCGGATACGTTCGGGTACCACGAGTACTTCCACGCTTGCACGGTGTTGGCGGCGGTTTCGCACTACATCGCGATCTGGTTGGCCATGTACGCCTAGCTGCGGTTTTACCCTTGTGGATCTTCCTCAGGCCGCCGCCAGGCCGTCTCTGAACAGGGCGTCGACGGCGTTGCGGGTCCGCTCGTGGCTGGTCGGGAGCAGGTGCGTGTAGACGCGCAGAGTGAAGCCCGGGTCCGAGTGACCGAGGTAGCTGGAGAGAGCCTTGATGGACTCGCCCGCGTCGAGCAGCACCGAGGCGTAGAGGTGACGGAGCGCGTGCATCCCGTCCGCCCGGGTCGGCTTCTCGATGCCGGCCTTCTTGAGCGCGGGTAGCCAGACGCTCAGCCGGAAGCCGCCGCGCCGGAACGGCAGCCCGTCGTAGTCGACCACGAGCAGCTTCACGGTGACCGGCTTGCCCTCGGGATGGACCCACGGAAGCGTGATCTCGGTCGCCGGGAACTGCTCGGCGTACTCGTCCAGGGCGGACAGCAGCTTGCTACCGATCGGCACCTCTCGCGTCTTGCCTCGCTTCGGCGGCGCGAAGCACAGGACGTTGTCGACGATCCGGACCTGCCGCTCGATCTGGGCGATGTTTCGCTCCCGGTCGACGTCGTCGAGGGAAAAGCCGAACACCTCACCCTGCCGCAGGCCGATCCCGGCCGGGATACGGACGACCGGCTTGAACCGGACGGGCAGCGCGTTCAAGACGGCTTGCGCCCGCTCCGGCCGCCAGGGCTGCACCTGCCGCAGATCCGCCCGGGGCCGAGTCACACTCGACGCCTGGGCAGGGTTGCTCACGATGAGTTTGTCCTCCTTCGCGAAGCGAAGGATGGACACGAGGTGAGTGAAGTACAGGACTCGCGAGCGCGTGCTCACCCCGCGATCCTGGAGCCAGCGAAGCCAGGCTTGGACGTCACTGGGCTTGATCGCCCCGATGGTCTTCGCCTTGAAGAACGGCTTGAGGTGATTGGCGAGACGGCTGATCACCCGCTCCCGCGTCGTGTGGTCGAAGGTCTGCGCAGCAACCCACCGATCCGCGACGACGGAGAACAGCACGCGGCCGGCCTGCGGGTCGACGTACTTGCCCTCCCGCTTGTCCGACTCGACCTCGATCAGGAAGTCTTCGGCGCGCTTCTTCTGCTTGTCCGGGTACGACTTGGACCGTTCGCCGCCCTCCGGGTCGAGGTAACGAACCTTGTACCTCAGGCCGACGCCGTACAGCTCGGACTTCTCCATCACCGGCTTGCCCTTGTCGTTGAAGAGCAGCCGTCCGGCTTCCGGGTGCCGCGCCTGGCGGTACCACCGGTCCTGAATATGTCCCATGTGGACTCTCCTTTCTCGAAACTGGTTACGCGGCTTCGGTGGCCCAGGCCCGCACGGAGGCCGGGTTGTAGCGCAGGTGCCGGCCGATCTTCTTCACCGGCGGTCCCTCACCACGCCATTTCCACTGGTAGAGGGTCTTGACCGGGACGCCGAGGTAGTCGGAGACGTCCTCGACGGACCAGAGACGTTCGATGCTGTGGACGTTGTTCATGTGCTCCCCCGTGTCACGCTGCGAGCTGAGTTGCCGAAGTTTCTGGATCACTCCCCGGTGGTCCAGCGGCCGCGAGTAGTGCCCGGTCGTACTCGGCCTTCCACGTGATCCGCTCCGCGATCGCACGCATCACCAGATGCGGACGCGGCGGCACCTGCGGGTCGCCGGGCTCGACCTTCCGCCACACCAGCCGGGCCGGGTCCGGTTGCGGCTTCTCGATCCCGATCGCCGCCAACGCCTGCGTGACGAACGCCTTGCGGTCGGCTTTGTGGTCGTCGAGCGTCTTGCCTGACCACTTGCGCGACACCAGCACCCGCCGCCCCGGCAGCCCGAGCGTGGTCCGCCGATGAGCCCGCCCCTTGCAATGCCCTGGAGTGGTCTTGCTTCCAGCGCCCTTCGGCTGAACCCCGTAGAGCAGCCAGACCGCGCAGCGCGGCGAGCACGGCGTCACCGACAGCTCGGCGTGCAGCCGGTCGTGGTGATCCCGCAGCCGCGCCGTGTCCGCTTCCACCACCTCACCGGTGGACTTGGTCAGGTACTTCGTCAGGTAGCCGATGTGGCGGCCGGCCTCCTCCGTGCCGCCGAGGATGCCCTTCGAATGCACCTGCCGCCCGAAGGTCACGACATGAGCCGGGTCTTCGGTCTGGTCCACGGCGTCGTCCCAGCTGGTCAGCGGCTCGCGGGTGTCCGGGTCGAGGAACATCCGGGTGTCGCCGTCCCAGACCGGCAGCCGATCTGTGTAGACGATCTGGTCGTGGTTGGGCCACCAGACCTGGTGATAGGTGGCTTCGGTGACCTGGCGGATGACGTCGTGCGGGATCGCACCGCGGATCGCTGCGTGCAGGTGCGGAGCCGTGCGCTTCTGCGGCTCGACCGTGGCGAAGTACTGGGCGTCCCAGCCGACGACCCGGCGGAGGTTCTGCCACCACCGATCCACCAGCGCCGAGAAGTGCACCGCGTCCCGGGCCGCCCGCCGGTAGTCATAGAGGGACGGGTCGACCGGGGCCCCATCACGGACCGGGCCGTAGGTATCGCAGGTGAGCGTGACGAACATGGACGGCCGGAACTTCCCCGCGTACTCCCGCCCGACCGTGGTCTTCGCGACCTTCTGCCGGGGCAGGTTCGGCGCGTCCTGCCTCCGCTTGGTCGAGCGCTTCACCACCCGCTTGGTCGGCACGTCGAGGGCGGGCAGCCGGCCCCGCATCCCGAGTTGCCGAAGTTCCGCGTCAACCCCGGTGATCTCCTCCCTCAGTTCTTCCGCCTCCGGCTGGTCGTGCTCGGCCACCTCCCGGTAGGCCGCAACCAAATCTGCGCGGTAAGTCAGCAGCTCCTTGTGGTCTTCCGAGGGCGGCACAGCGGTGAGGGTGGGTTCTTCGGTCATGTGCCAGCCCTCGCGGCACTGGGCTTGCCGCAGAGCCTTCGCCTTCCGAGCACAGGGCTGGCAGACGGATTCCACTGTGGAACCGCAGGGCACGGGGACGTAGCGGAGTTCGCCCGTCTCCGTGTCGCCTACTTCCATCGTGAAGGGCCGGACGCAGACGCCATACTTCTCCGCCGTCGCCCGGATCACGTCAGCCGCCAACGGTGCCCGCATCCGCTCCGCGCGTGTCTCACTCATCAGGCCGCCACCTCCCCCGGCGAGGACCAACCGCGCAGCAGGAACACCGCCATGTCCTGCTTCGCCCCTGCCGGGAGGTCCGGGAACGTGCTTGGCTCGAACCGGACCACCCCGAACACCACGACCGGAATGCCGCACGGCGTCCGGCCGCTGATCGACAGGTGCACCCACCGCCCATCGACCAGCCGCCACAACCGAGCCGAGACGTCCTCGAGCGTCTGCGTCCAGACCAGCAACGCCCGCGACACCTCCCGCAGGCCATCGACGTCGAGCTGAACCGTGATCGGGCTCGACCAGGCGTTGACGTCGACCGACGCGGCCGGCGGCAGCTGATGCGAGTCGAGGTGGTCTCGGATGGCGTCGAGGAAGATCATCAGCCGGTTCACGCGGCCACCCCCTCACCGCCGTGCCGCAGATCCGCGACACCCCCGTTGGTCACGTACTCCTCCAGCGCCTTCACCGTGGAGTCAGAGACCCACCCGGCGCGGATACGCAGCGGTTCGCGGATGCCTTCGCCCCAGACGTAGCCCACGCCGGCCTCCGAGTCGCCAATCCGGTTGGCCCACGCCCCGCGCTCGTACACGCCATCACCGAGCACCATGCCCACGTGCGTCTTCGACGTCACCCGCAGACACACCCGACGGGTAAACAGCTCACGGACCGGGACGGTGTCCTTCGTGGGCTCCTGGACGTAACCACGGACCGAGATCCCCAACGCCCGACCTTGTGTTGTCAGCAGGGCGACGCGTTCCACAATGGCCTCACGGGTCTTGCGATCGGTGTACTTCGTGAGCGCCCCGATCTCGTCGAACTCCAGCAGCTCCAACGGATAATCCGCCGACACCGGGATGGTCCGCAGCCGACCGGCAAAGGCCCGCTTGCGGGATTCCATCTCGTCCACCAGGCCGTCGAGGACTTCCACCGCGTCCTTGCCACCGACCGCGTAGCGGGAGAAGATGCCGCGCCCGTAAGCCAGTTCCATGCCCTTCGGATCGATGCCGGACATGCGCACCACCCCAGCCCGAATCGCCGAGGCCGCCGCGACCAGCGGGCACCACATCACCGAGTTCTTGCCCGCGCCCGAGGCACCAGCGGTCAAGCAATGTGCACCTGAGCCCAGCAGCGGAACACGCCAGTCACGCCCGTACTCGGTCCGGCCCGCCCAAACGTTGCGCAAGTCCACACCGGACGAGTCGATGCCTTCCGGGACCTGCGGGCCGGCCACACCTCCGCCGAGCAAGTCACGACGCTGGAAGTCGATCGACACGACGTTCGGGGCCAGCTCACGGACCTGACACCGGGCGACCTTCCGCGCGACGGCCAAGGCACGGGCGGCGTCGTCGAAGTCCTCCGGCTTCTGCCCGGCCACCAGCTCCACCCGCACCTCATCCCACGAGGCACCGGAACGGACGCCGAGAACCTTGGGCAGCCGCGCGTTCGCCCGGTTCGACGTGGAGCGGGACAGGGCGCGTCGGCGGCCGACCAGGTTCACGTTCACCACCACCGGCAGCGCCTCGTCCCGCACCGACAGGCCACAGGCGTGCAGCCACTCCGGCAGCTTCCGCCCATAAACCGCCCAGCGCGCCCACCAGGAGCGCAGGAACCGCCAGCACCACTGATCGAACGAGACAGCGTCGATCGCCCACCACGTCAACAGGACCACCGCGATGTTGGCCGCGACGAGCACCAGGGAGAGCCAGCCGAACAGCTCACACCACCCGAACACCGCGACCACGGCGAGGCTGGTCCGCCACCGGGTCACGACCTGCGCGAGCATCCAGACGACGGCCTTGCACAGCCACCACAGCGCCACGAACACCACAGCCGCAGCAGCCAGCGCTTCGATCACTGACGCCAGTGCGCGGCCGACCTTGTGCAGCACCCACACACCAAGCCCCAGCCCAGCCAGAGCCATCACCGCGAAGCCGGGAGACATCACCGACCACCCCGCTTCACCCGCAGATCCAGCGGCAGCATCCCCAAGCACGGAGCGCACTGGGTCTCGCCGGGAAGGAGTTTGGCGAAGCGTTTGCAGGAGTCGCAGCGCGTTCGGGTGACCCCCGTTGACGCTCGCCCGTTGTCATCGTTTAGCGTTGTCATTGTTCACTTCCGCTGGTTGTGGACAGCGCAGGAGCGGCAAGGTTGGTAGCCAGGTTCCGCTTCTGCGCCTTAACGGATCACACGCACCCACATCAGGACGTGCTTCAACGCCGCACGTCATAGCGTGCGTTTTTCGCTGATACTGTTGACTTTCCGGCCGTCTACATGCGACTAATCAGCAGGCTTCCCTTCCACCTGGAGTTCGGCCGAGATCTCACCCGCCTGCCGCTCCTCATATCCAGCCCAGTACAGCGCCTCGTGGTGATGACCCCGGTCGACGTCCGCGATCGCCTTATACAACCGCGCGTTGCCGAGCCGGAACGCCAGCCAGACCGACGGGTTCGCGTTGTTCGCTGGCCGGCGTTCCATCACGACCTCGTGGGCCTCCCGCAGCGTCTTCGGCTCAGCCTTCCGCACGATCACGCCTCTCCGCGCGGGCTTCCAGGAGCGCCGCCAGGTCCTCGGCGTGGTCGCGGAGCTGTCGCAGGAACGCCACGCAGGCCGGCCACGCTTCCTGGTCCTGTGAAGGGACCAGCGTCAGCACGAAGGGCGCGCCGGCCAACACCAGAACCGGCGGGGCCGACCGATCCGGACCGGTCTCCTCCACCGTCACCTCGATACCCGGACCCACTGCCCAGCGGACGCCCAGCCCGTCCATCACTGCCGTGTCCTGCTTCACTCGCCCAATCCCTTGCCAACTCGGCGAACCCCTCGGCCGCCGACTCCAACGCGGCCACACACCACCACGGCAACCCACGCGCCTGCGCCAGCTCGTGCCACGCCCGCGACACCCGCCGAGCCGCGTTGGCCGTGTTGGTGGCACTCATCGGCGAGAGGACCGCACGGCCGTGTTCCCACGCGGCCATGTAGTCCCGGTACGCCCGCTCCCACGCCTCGACCCGCTCGCGGAAGCCCACCTCGCTCACGCGGCCTTCGGCGTCTCACCGGACCCACCGGACCGGGACGCCTTGCTCGCGGCCTGCTTGAACCCAGTCGCGCGGAACACGTAGGACTGATACTTGAACTCACCCTGCCCCGCCACGCGCGGTTCCGCCGTCAAGCCGTCCAACTCGATCGGCCGCATCCCCGGCAGCGCCTCCGACGTCGTCGGGACTGGCTGCACGTCGGCGAGAAGAGTGATCTCGAACGACGCCCGCTTCGCGCGGGTCTCGGCCGGGTCGGTGACCATGACCTTCCACTGCCGCTTTCCGGTCACCTCGTCGACCCGCTGCCGCACCGGGCGGTTGGCGGCCCGGTCCTCACGCGACTGGTATTCGTTGTCCGGCGACACTTCGCCCACCATGACGAGGCCCTGGGTGAACGCGTCGTCGAAGTCGATGCCGAACCGGTGTCCCTTGTCGATAGCCATACTGAATCCCTTGTGTCGTCTGCTAGTTGGTAGCTTCTGGCGGCTCTCCGCCTCGTGCCGTTGCGGCGTCCAGTGCCGCGCTCGCCTTGTCCAGTTCCCTGCGCAGTACGGCGATGGCGTCCGAGTCCACGAGCAGGACCACCGGGAACGCCTTGCCGAACCGGACTTCGGCGCGGTTTGCGTACGTCAGCGCGCGGGCACGAATCGGCAGATCAGCCGTAACGTGGATCTGAACCGTGTCGCGCATGCCACGCCGTGCCTACGCCGCACGTCGGCGAGGGACCGCCTGCTTGTCCGAGCCAGCCGGCCGAACGGCAGTTTCAGTAGTCACGCCTACCTCCTCGGTGTCCTGGCACCGGGCCTGCCCCGGCAACCTGACACCCAATCTCCGCCAAAACGCGGGACGTGATCACCACGTGGCAGGACATCTCAGGACGTCCCTGGTACCGTCGAAGACGTCCCTACACGTCCCAAGGGGGTGTCGATGCCGAACGAACGCCTGCGTGACGCACTACTGCGCAACGGCCTGACCTTGGAGCAGGTCGCCAAGGCGGTCGGCGTCGACCAGAAGACCGTCGAGCGCTGGATCACCAAGAACCGGACGCCATATCCCAAGCACCGGCACAAGATCGCCGCCATGGCGCGCGAGTCAGAAACCTACCTGTGGCCGGACTCGGTGGCCCCGGAGCGCAAGGCCGAGACGGCCGCCGCCGAGCTGGTGCAGGTCTTCCCGCACCGCAACGCCGTCCCCGTCGAGCTGTGGGACCGGCTGATCAAGGAAGCATCGGAGACCGTCGAGATCCTGGTACACGCAGCGTTATTCCTGGTCGAACGCCCGCGGTTCATCAAGGACCTGACTGCCAAGGCAGCGGCCGGCGCTCGAATCCGGCTCATGTTCGGAGACCCTGAGGGTGGCAGCGTCGTCCTACGCGGCGAGGAGGAGCAAATGGGCGACGGGACGCTCGCGGCCCGCATCCGCAACGCGCTGGCGTCCTACCGTCCGCTGATCGGTGTCGACGGAGTCGAGATGCGGTTCCACAACACGACGCTCTACAACTCGATCTTCCGGTTCGACGACGAGATGATCATCAACACGCACGTATACGGGTTCCAGGGAGCCCACGCCCCCTCCCTCCACCTGCGGAGACTGTCCGCCGGGGACCTCTTCGAGACCTACTCGGAGAGCTTCGAATCAGTCTGGAACCTCGCCAAACCAGCCACCTTCTAGGAGGCAACATGACCCGAGTCGACTACTACAACGACCCGAACGCACCCAAGGCGAACAGCATCGCAGTAGCGGTGTCCGCCTTCATCCAGGACGACGAAGGCCGAATCCTGATGATCAGGCGCACGGACAACAACCTGTACTCGATTCCCGGCGGCCAGCTGGAGCTTGGCGAGACGCTGGCCGAGGCGGCAGTCCGGGAGGTCTACGAGGAAACTGGCATCCGCTGCGAGGTCACTGGAGTGATCGGTCTATATTCAGACCCTAAGCATATTATCGCCTACGACGACGGCGAAGTCCGACAGGAATTCTCAATCTGCTTCTGCGCGCGTGCAATATCAGGCACACTGCAACCTAGCAATGAGAGCAAAGAAGTCAAATGGATACCCACAAATCAAATTGGGAGTATCTCAATTCACGAGACAATTCGACTGCGAATTAAACACGCACTGCAAGGCGATTCGGCGAATCCATATTTCACATAGGAGACCACCTTCTCGCCGAGACCTCTTCGCCATACTAGCTCAACGTCTCCGAGTGCGATATTTGAACACGCAGACACGATCGACATTCCACTTCCCGCTGCCCGATAAACTTCGTTACACCCCGAAAGATTCGCCGAAACTTTTTTGTCGTGGACCTTTCCAGCTGGCTCGCCGCGTCTCTTGCTTTGCCCTGGCTGTTCGACGTATCGCCTCGCTTGACAACTTTAGAACGTCAGGTATGTCGAGCGATCGTGCCGCGTCGCGAAGCTCGCTCCGATGAGTGCGATCTGCGTCTACAAAGTCGAGCGCTCGGCCAGCCCAGACAAACGAGTACGCCAAAAAATGAACCCAAATGTTCGCATCCAGTGTTTCGGGATCCAATCGAAGCGCTGCAATACCCTGATTGTCGGGCGTCGGTTGGACGTAGCTATCAATAATCCGTGCACTAGGATGAGAGTACCAACTCATCAGGCGGTAATACGCGTAGGCATCTGCTCCACCGGGCTCCAAGTCGCGACACAGTTGCTCAAAGTTGCGAGCTTGAACCTGCGACGATGTCTGCAAAAGCTCTCGATCTGCACCAGGAAAGTCCTGCGAGCCAGAGCGCAACGTTGCGGACTGAGCGTTAGCTAGAGTCCTGATCGCTGCCTGTCGGTTCTGAACATCTCGGTTTAGCACAGCCTCCGCGCCATCAATATTTTGAGCGATCCAGTGGGCTGTCAATGCTAGTTCGTAGGACAAGCGAACCAGAGGGAGAGCTTCCATTGCAAATCCGTCGACACACATCGAGAGAGCTTGCTCACCAACTCGGTAGGAGTGGGCGACTAAGCCATGAACCGACACAAATTTCATAAGGCTAGGCTTTTTGCCTCGACTCTGAAATCGGGTCTCGCTTTCCCGACGACTCTTCCAAAGACTGATCAAACTCTCGCAGGTCTCTAAGATGCCAGGACTGTCAAAATTAGAGGTCATTCGCTTTCACCTCCATCGCTTGTTGATTGCGCAGAGCCCTTCGATTCACCTTCGTCTTCAAAGCTACACTTGTAGAACCCCTGATTGAGCGATGGTTCAACACCAGTAAGCCCCAGGTTCTTCTTGCAGGAGTGATTCGCAAAGTTCTCGATAAATCTTGGGCCATTAAGCCATCTCGTCGGATGCTCTTCAGACCAGTATTCGACTGATAGATCGCTATTCACTAGAGTAAGCGGCAGATTGGCGCAGGTTCGACCACCGAGGGTTTGCAACTCCTCCGTCTCGGAGAACTCACCCTGAATCTCGAGAAGTTCATCCTGCTCGAATTTCTCGCGTAGCGTCGCCAAGAGAATTACCGAGCGAATGCCAGATTTAATGAACCTCTCCTGAACGGCTCGCAGATTCCGCACGTCCTGTGACGTAATCGAATCTCGGCGGCTTTTGACTTCGCCTAGTACGACAATCGGATTGACAGCATCCGAGAGGAACATCGCAATATCAATTTCACACTTGAGATCGCGAGAATTGATCCTTAGCCCGAGAACGGTCGCACTTGAGCTCTGATTAGAGCCACCCTGCATCGACCGCAGCACCGTGATACAGGCCATTATCGGTAAAGTTTCCGAAAGCCTGGCAGCGGCAATATTTCCCGCAAGTTGATAGACCCAATCGGATTTCTGATGCAGCCCGAGCGCTAATCCAAATGCGGGCGACGCGCCGCAGAAGTCACATTGAAAACGAAAATTAAGGTCCGAGGGTCTAATCGTTGACTCGTTCAAGCACGTTGGGCACTTTATTGCCAAATGTGGTCGAAGAACCTCTTGCCCAAGAAGATGGTAGACAACTCGAGTAGGGTAATTATCCGTCTCGCCTTCAAAGAACGGCCACTTCCCGCGATTATTCTTGGCTTCCTGAATAAGTCTTGCAATAGGAAGCCCGCGAGGGGAATTCGATGCGCTATACAAAACGCTTCGGTATGCTGGCTGATTCGCAACAGTGGAATCTTCCCCACCCAGCTTCTGGATTACATGAGATGCGAACACTCCGGAATCACTCTGGTCTATACTCCAGCCCTGTTGCTTGAGAAGTTTTTGAAAGAATGAAATCGACCTATAAGCCGGAAAGTACACCTGCTCCGAGTCTGACGATACACCGACGGATATTCCACCATAAGCGGCATGGCGGAATGCCTCCATAGAGTTTCCACTATGTGTCATGTATCGCGATACAGTGCGAATATTTGGAACAGCGAACGTGGTGCCCGCTGGCAGGTTCTTATCAGTATCAAACCTAATGTCGACAGCAACTATTCCCGTCGAAGCTATTTTTGAGTCAAACTTGCGATGAAAGAAGTTGCTCACTGGAGCAGCGAAATGGCCAAGGCTATCGCTTCCCGTAGCACTGAATCTCTGTTCGAACTCAGTTTGAAGTGTTGGCCGATGCGTCCTGTGCTTGTAGCTGATCCATGCTAACTTATGAGTTTCGCACGATTCTTCAGCAAAGAATTTGACAAGACTGTCCTCGTACCTATCATCGTTCACCAGGTTGACATGCTGAACAAGGTGACCAAACTCATGCTCCCCGTTAGACAATCTGCGCTTTTGAAGCTTTAGCCATTTCTTAGCTGCTAGCGTTACTCGCTCGGATTCCTTTGCCGGCCAAGCAAAAACGCGTTCACCAGAGGCCCGCAAGTTCCAGAAGTGCATAAGCTGACTAAAGTCGTTGGGATCTACAATAACAAAAGTTATAGTCGGGTCATTTCCCGAGTCTTCTACGCCGTAACCGGTTAGTTCAATCGCCGACTGGCGTTCGGGTGGCATTGCAATAGTGCCCCCTCCTTGTGGTCGATAATCGCCATAAAGATGCTTTACCCTTCGCGTGAAGAAGAGATCTTCCTTCGGAAACCCGCCATACTGCGCCAACAGCAAGTTACGAAGAAAGTCGTCTTGATAGTATTTGTAGGCGAATGGCGTAACGTCTGCATGCTCGATGACCCATCGCGTACTAAGAAGAGTTTCTTCGGAGCCATCTCGATAGGTAAACCCGGCGGCCGGGGAAAACGGGTCGGATCCTGGAAGCGTGCGCCAATGAAGTCCTGAAAATTGGCCCGAAGGAGCAGGCTCCGACTCGCGAGGGAGGTGGATGATTGCATCAAGGCTATTCAAGTCTGCAACCCGCATCATTACTTCTTCGGGCGTCCCTCGGGGGAACATAAAGCTAAATTTCCCACCCCAAGCGGCGGAAAGCAGTGAACACGCGAGAGTGAAATTTTCTTCGTTCGCATCAAAAACCAGACCCAATCGCGCCGGGCGTATGAGTGTAGCCCCTGAAACCTTCACCTCGTCTGCCATTTCGTCCCTGACTCCGCAGCGCTGACTTTTGTGATATTGCCGAACTTGGCTCTATGGGATCAAGGGCGCGCCGCCGGTGGCGGCGCGCCTGTCGCCTATGTAGCCCCTCGCCTTGGCGGCTCACCTGGCGCAGCGCCGCGCGGCGGCACACGAGTCCCCTGAGCCATCCCCGGCCTCCTCGACGAGCTACGAGCGGTGGTGACATTCGGGTCGTTTGGGAGTCGATCTCCGTTACGCACGGTTGTAGGAGACCTCCATCCCGACGCCTGATCGTGACAACGGCCAGTAGCACCGCGTCAAGACGATGAAGCGTGTCTTGACCCGGCACCACCGGCCGCGTGGAGGCTTCGTATCGGGATGCAGGGCAGGGTGTGGCTGGGTCCGCCAGGCCGTCTCCAGGCCGTCAGAGGTCAGGAAGAGGCGGGCAGCCGCGAGAACTGATGACAGACAAAACCGCAGCTCAGCACACTTAATAGGCAGGAACGCCGAGGTCGAGCAGAACCCCGGAGCAGATCATCGCGATCTGGCTGGCCCTGTACGCCTAGCTGCGGTTTTACCCTTGTGGATCTTCCTCAGGCCGCCGGCTTGATGGGGACGTCCTCGAGGTCGGCGCGGGGACCGGGACGTTGTGGGAGTACGTCGACCGCCGGCCGCGTGGTCTTGTCCTCACCGACTTCTCGCCCGCCCATGTGTGCGCAGCTAAGGCACGTCGCCGACGCGCACGTGCTGCGGTGCGACGCCGGTGACCTGCCGCTTCGGGACGGCTGCTTCGACGCCGTCGTTGCCAACCACATGCTTTATCACCTCGATGACCCCGACTCGGCCCTGAGTGAGTTCGCCAGGGTGCTGCGGCCCGGTGGGTGGGTGGCTGTCGCCACCAACGGGCGGGATCATCTCCGTGAACTCGACGACGTCGCGACCTCCGTGGGGCGGCCTGATCTGACGATCGGCGGAGGTCAGAACGGCGTCACGGCCGAGAGTGGACCTCGACGGGTCTCCGAGTGGTTCGATGACGTCCAGGCCCAGCGGTATTCGTGCGATCTCGACGTGCCCGGGCCTGGGCCGGTGGTCGCCTACCTCGACAGCTTGTCCGAGCAGCCGCTCAGTCCGGAGCAGCGTGCCGAAGTCCAGGGGCGGTTTCTGCTTCGGAAGCACACCGTGCTCATCACGGGCCGTCGGGCAGCGCCCGGAGATGCGGACACAGCCTGACCGCGTCCTCTGCAAGGCTGCTCCCATGCCGGAGAACACCGAAAAGACCGACCTGCTCGCCGAACTCGCCGCCGCGCGGGCCGCGTTGACCGCCACCGTGCAGGGCCTCACCGATGAGGAGCTCGGCGCGAACCCGACCGTCTCCGCCCTTTGTCTCGGTGGGCTGATCAAACACGTCGCGAGCATCGAAGAGTCGTGGCTGCGCTTCGTCGTCGAAGGGCCGTCCGCGATGCGGCTCGACCTGCCCGACGGCGTGACCTGGGCCGACTTCGCCGCCGGGACCGCTCGCGAATATCCGCAGTGGGCCATCGACCACCAGAACGAGTTCCGGATGCTGCCCGGCGACTCGCTCGCCGGGATCCTCAGGCGCTACGAGGAAGTTGCCGCCCGCACCGAGGAAGTCGTCGCCACCGTGGATCTCGACACCACGCACCCCCTGCCCGACGCGCCCTGGAACGAGCCGGGTGGGGTGCGCAGTGCGCGCCGGGTGCTGGTGCACGTCATCGCCGAGACCGCTCAGCACGCCGGGCACGCGGACATCCTCCGCGAGACGCTCGACGGGCGGAAATCCTCCTGACTCCCAGCGTCAGCTCCACATTCCCGGCTGGTAGTCCCCGGCCGGGTTGCGAACGATCACGTTCAGGCGGTTCCACGCGTTGATCATCGCCACCAGGGAGACCAGCGCGCCGATCTGCTCGTCGTCGTAGTGCTTGCGGACGTCGGCCCACGTGTCGTCGCTGACGCCTGGGTGGGCGTCCGCCAGGCGGGTGCCTTCCTCCGCCAGGGCCAGGGCCGCGCGCTCGGGTTCGGTGAAGACCGTCGCCTCGCGCCAGGCCGCCACCATGTTCAGGCGCAGCGACGTCTCGCCCGCGTGCGCCGCGTCCTTCGTGTGCATGTCGAGGCAGACGCCGCAGCCGTTGATCTGGCTCGCGCGGATCTTCACCAGTTCCTGCGTCGCCTTCGGCAGCGACGACTCCTCGACCGGGCGGGACGCCGCGACCAGCCGCTTGACGAACTTGCCCGCGACCTCGTTCTCGAACATGTTGATCCGCGCTTCCATGACCTTTTCCTTCCGTCGTCCGCTTTCACCCCCTTGACGAAGTGGCGCGCGGCGTTGTGACAGTGGCTCCGGTCACACGACCTGCCGGGCCGCGTCGCGCGCGGCCGCCGCGAGCTTGGCCAGGAAGCGCGCGAACTCCCCCTCCTCCGCGCGGTTGCGCGGCGGGGCGAGGGTCACGGTCACCTCGCCGAGTTTCAGCACCACCGCCGGCAACGGGTGGTCCCAGCCGACGAACTGCATCACCGCGTCCGCGTCGGCCGGGACGCGCCACATCACTTCGCACTCGTCCATGCCCGGTGCTTCCCAGCCGCCCGCGGTTACACACCTTCGCACCAACCCGGCGGCCGCCGGGCGCCTCGCGCGCCACGGCCCTGACCTGCGGCGACACCGCGGACTTCGCCCGCGCGGGCCGCTTCAAACCCGCACCTTCGGGGGTCACCCACAGGGACACCGCGACGGTTGCCGTGATCAACACCACGGCCGACCGTAGCTCCAACAGCCCCAACGCGTGGAAGGAACAGCACAGCGATGGCCAAGACCATGCAGCCCCAGGAGCTCATCGACAGTGCCGTGGTCGACCCGGACGGCAACAAGCTCGGGAAGGTCGGCAACGTCTACCTCGCCGACGCTACGCACCAGCCGGAGTGGATCACCGTCAAGACGGGTCTCTTCGGGACCAAGGAGAGCTTCGTCCCGCTTTCCGGCGCCCACACGGACAACGACGGCGTGCACGTCCGGGTCGACAAGGACGCCGTCTCCGACGCGCCCCGCATCGACGCCGACGGGCACCTCTCGCCCGAGGAGAGCGCGCGGCTCTACAAGCACTACGGCCTGCCGGTGCCGCGGATGTCGCCCGACGGGCAGCTGGACGACCGGGCGGCCCAGGGCAACGGCGGCGGCCGCGACCGGTCCGGAATGGACAGTGCGGGCACGGGGCAGGCCGCCATGGGCGACGCCGGCCGTGGCCGGTCCGGAATGGACGGACGGGACGCTTCCGGCCGAGGCAAGGCGGACCGCGACAAGATGGGCCGGGACGACGACCGGACCATGACGCGCTCCGAGGAGCGGCTGAACGTCGGGACCGAGCAGGTCGAGACCGGGCGCGTGCGGCTGCGCAAGTACGTCGTCACCGAAGAGCAGCAGATCACCGTGCCGGTGAGCCACGAAGAGGTCCGCATCGAGCGCGAGCCGATCAAGGACGGCCGCGGCGGGCGGGCCGAGATCGGCGAGGACGAGCAGGACATCGTGCTGCACGCCGAAAAGCCGGTCGTGAACAAGGAAACCGTCGCCGTCGAGCGGGCGCGCCTCAAGACCGAGACGGTCACCGAAGACCAGACGGTGTCGGGCAAGGTCCGCAAGGAGCAGTTCGAGGTCACCGACGACAACGGCAAGCACCGCAAGTCGTAACCCTGAGCGGGCGGCCGGCTCCCCGAAGCCGGCCGCCCGGGGTCACGCCGCGGCGACCTGCAGCCGCGGCAGCCCGGCCAGCAGTCGCAGGCTCTTCTTCCGCATCGACGGCGGCAGCGGTGCCACCGTGAGCCGCAGTACCTGGTCCCAGCCGTGGATGCGAAGCTCCGTCTTCACGAGCAAGCCGCCCTTCGGCTCGGTGATCGCGACGGACCCGCGCGGCACGGCGAACAGTGCCTTTCCCGGCCCGCCGGTGTAGGCGTCGGCCTCGAAGAACAGCAGCTGCCGGTCGGTGAGCAGCAAGTAGAGCTCACGCTGGGTCGTGATCGAGTACATCGTCCCGCCGCTCAGCACGGCCGTCGCGACGCCGAGCGCGACACTCCGGCCGACGGCCTTCTTGGTCGAGCCGACCTTGACCATGCCGATCACGTCGGGCGTTTCGCCCGGTTGCAGCAGCGGTGCGGCGGTTTCGAGCAGACGTCTTTCACGGCGGGCGCCCATGGCGTTTCCTTCGGGGAGCGGGGAGCGGGGAGCGGGGAGCGGACGCGCCAGGTTAGATCAGGCGTGTCGTCCCGTTTCCCTTGGCCTGTCGGAAAAACCGCCCAAACGACACGATCAGGACGTCAGCATCGGCGCCCGCAGGAACTGGTCCGGGATCGCGAACGCGTCCACCAGCGAGCGGGCGTGCGGGCGCAGCTCCGCGCACAGGTTGTTCACCGCCGACGTCACGGCCTTCCCGCGGGACGCCGACAGGCGGCCGTGGCCGAGGAACCAGGCCAGGTCCTCCTCGATCGCCGACAGCGCGTACAGGTCGCAGACGCGCTCCAGCACCGCGCGGGCGTCCGGGTCCGCACACCGCTCGATCGCCGACGCGAACGCCGTCAGGATCAGGCGCTCGACGTGCACCCGGCCGGCCCGCAGCACGTGGTCCTGGGCCGCGTTGAACACGCCGAACGGGTCGTCCGCCGCCTTGCGCAGGCGCTTCACCACACCCTCGATCACGTGCTCCTCGCGGTCCTCGAACAGCCCGAGCTGCCAGTCTCGGCGGAAGAACACGTCCGAGTCGGACGCTTCGGTGAGCCGTTCGAAGGCCTTGCGCGCGGACGTGCGCTCAAGGACCGTGCTGACCACCTGCTCGGCGAAGAACCGCGCCGTCGCCAGCGGGCTCAGGTCTTCGAAGTCCTGCTTGAAACTGGTCAGCAGGCCCTTCGCGACCAGTTGCAGCAGCACGGTGTTGTCGCCCTCGAACGTCGTGAAGACGTCGGTGTCGGCCTTCAGCCCGGCCAGCAGGTTCTCCGACAGGTATCCCGACCCGCCGCACGCCTCGCGCGCGGCCTGGATCGTCGCCGTCGCGTGCCAGGTTCCGAGCGCCTTCAACCCGGCCGCCCGCGACTCCAGCTCGCGCTGCTCCTCTTCCGGCGCCGACGAGTCGATGTCGTGCAGCTTCGACACCAGCTCCTCCTGCGCGAAGTGCAGCGCGTACGTCTTCGCCAGCGCGGGCAGCAGTTTCCGCTGGTGCGCCAGGTAGTCGAGGACGACGACCTCTTCGCCGTCCGGCTTGGTGAACTGGCGGCGGACCTCGCCGTAGCGGATCGCCAGCGCCAGCGCGCGTTTCGTCGCGCTGCCCGCGCTCCCGCCGACGCTCACCCGGCCGCGGATCAGCGCACCCAGCATGGTGAAGAACCGCCGGCTGTCGCTCTCGATCGGGCTCGAGTAGGCGCCGGACTCGTCGACGTCGGCGAAGCGGTTGAGCAGGGCTTCCCGCGGGATGCGAACGTTGTCGAAGCTCAGCCGTCCGTTGTCGACGCCGTTCAGGCCCGCCTTGCGGCCGCAGTCCTCGATAGACACTCCGGGCGCCGGGTTGCCGTCTTCATCGCGGATCGGAACCAGGAACGCGTGCACCCCACGGGATTCCGAGCCGGTGATCAGCTGGGCGAACACCACCGCCATCCGGCCGTCGCGCGCCGCGTTGCCGATGTACTCCTTCTTGGCCATGGAATCCGGCGTGTGCACCACGAACCCACCGTCCACAAAGGTCGCCGTGGTTCCCAGGTGCTGGACATCCGAACCGTGGCCGTGCTCGGTCATCGCGAAGCAGCCGAGCAGGTCGAGGTCCTTGATGGCGCGCAGGTAGTGCTCGTGGTGCCGTTCGGTGCCGAGCAGCTGGACGGCGCCGCCGAACAGTCCCCATTGGACGCCGGCCTTCACCATCAGCGACAGGTCGCCGAAGCCGAGCATCTCGAACGACGTCACCGAGCCGCCGACGTCACCGCCCCCGCCGTAGGCCGGGTCGAACCCCAGGCCGGGCCGGTCGGTTTCGGCGAGCGCGCGCAGCTGGTCGAGCACCTGGGCGCGGTGCGCCTCGGTTTCGAGGTCCACCGGGTCCCGGAACTCCGAATCGGTCATCTCGGCGCGCACCCCGCGGCGCAGTTCGGCCCACCGTCCGTCGAGGACGGCGGTCAGCGCGTCCGGATCCACCTTCGCGGGCACATTGGACACGTCCACGGCTTCCTCCGAAAAGTACTGGCTACTCGTTGGTAGTCAGCGTGCCCCAGCCGTGCGGATCGTGCAGGTTCAGCTCACTCGGGCGTGGCCCACGGAACACCGTGGGGTGCCACCGAAGCGGCGGCACCCCACGGGTTCAGGCCAGGTCCGGCCCCTTCGAGCGCAGGTCGTCGACCTTGGTCATCGCTTCCCGCAGGTCGCCGAGCCAGCTGTCGGCGTGCTCGCCGACCAGGCGCACGGCCCAGGCCAGCGCCTCCGACCGCGAGCGCGCGACACCGGCGTCGACGAGCGTGTCGAGCACCAGGCGTTCCGGCTGCCGCAGCCGGGTCATCACCGGCGCCGAGTGGGTGGTGAACAGCGCGGTGGTGCCGCCGAGCTTGGCGCCCCAGGCGACCTTGCGCTGGTAGCGGTGCTCGGCCTGGCGCGCGATCTCGATGCGCTCGTCGCGCGTCTCCTCGCGGAACCGGCTGATCCGGCCGTCCTCCGCCGCGGCGCGGGCCGCGTCGTCGGCGTGCTCTTCGGTCAACGCCGGCAGCTCGCCGACCAGGATGATCTCTTCACGGTCGACCGTGACCTCCGGCGCCCCGGTGAACCAGCCGTCGGGCAGGCGCCCGCCGAACCAGGCCGCCGCGTCGTCGGCCGACGGCACCTCGGCCTGCTGCCAGCCGCGGCCGCCGCCTCTCCAGCCTCGTCCCATGTCGCACCTCCGATTACATGATTACAACGCAACTCACGCTACGCCGGAAACACGCGATCGCGGACGCCGTTCACCCTGAGCGCAATGCCGTAAGGAGCTGGGCGGTGAGGGCTTCCGAGGTCGTGACCGGGCGGTCGCAGACGTAGCCGCGACAGACGTACGCCGCCGCCGAGCCCTCGACCAGGGGGCGGTCGGCCAGCAGCGGGACGCCCGGGGCGTCCGGCTCGCCCGCCAGCACGATGCCGCCGCCGTGGACGCCGCGGGCCGCCGCCCGAAGCAGCTCCGCGTCGGATCCGACCACCGCGACCTGCACCGGGCCGGCCTGCAGGGCCTCCGCGACCGACAGCCAGTGCCCGGCGAACCGCGGCACCCGGCCGGCCAGCGCCCCGGCCCGTCGCAGCGCCTGCTCCGCCGCCTCGCGATACTTGGCCACGGACTCATGGCCGGCCAGCGCGGATGCCGTCAGCAACGCTCCGGCCAGCGCCGACGCCCCGGCCGGGCTCGCGTTGTCGCTGGGGTCGGCCGGGCGCTGGACCAGCGTTTCGGCGTCGTCGGCGGTGTCGAAGTACGCGCCCGGGACGTCCGGTGACGCGAAGTGCGTCAACGCCAGGTCGAGCAGGCGCGTTGCCTCGGTCAGCCAGCGCGCCTCGGCCGTCGCCTGGTGCAGGGCCAGGAACCCGTCGGCGACGCAGGCGTAGTCCTCCAGCACACCCGCCGACGCCCCGACGACGCCGTCGCGCGAACTGCGCCGCAACCGTCCGTCGACCACGTGGACCCGCAGCAGCAGCTCGGCGGCGTCGACCGCCCATTGAATCCACTGTGGACGATCCAGGGCGACCCCGGCTTCGGCCAGGGCCGTGATCGCCAGGCCGTTCCAGGACGCGATCACCTTGTCGTCCCGGCCCGGCTGCGGCCGCTTCGCCCGCGCCTCCAGGAGCTTGACGCGCGTGGTCTCCGGCAGGTCGCCGAACAGGCGCAACGTCGACGCGCCCTCTTCGAACGTCCCTTCGGGCGTGACGCCGAACAGCTCGGCCGCCGAGTCGTCGCCAAGAACCTCGCGAAGCTGCGCCGGCGTCCAGACGTACGTCAGGCCTTCGACGCCTTCAGTGTCCGCGTCCAGCGAAGACGCGAAGCCGCCTTCGGGCGTCCGCAGCTCCGCGGCGAGGAACTCCGCGGTCCCGTTGGCGACGCGCCACGCCGTCGCCGAGCCGGTGCGCCGCCAGAGGTGGGCGTAGAACCGGAGCAGCAAAGCGTTGTCGTACAACATCTTCTCGAAGTGCGGGACGATCCACTCGGCGTCGACGGAGTAACGCGCGAAGCCGCCGCCCAGCTGGTCGTACAGCCCGCCGCGAGCCATCGCCTCCGCCGTTCGGTCGGCGAGGGCCAGCGCGTCTTCGGACCCGGTGCGCTCGTGGTGGCGCAGCAGGAATTCGAGGATCATCGACGGCGGGAACTTCGGCGCGCCGCCGAACCCGCCGTTGACCGGATCGGCATCCCGCAGCAGGATCCCGGCCGCCTCTTCGAGGGTGGCTTCGTCCACAACGGACTCCTGCAGCGGCCCGCCGGCCCCGGCGATGGCCGAAACAACCCGGTTCGCCTGGTCCAGCAGGTCGTTCCGCTGGCTCTGCCACGCTTCGGCGATGCCGTCGAGCAGCCGCCGGAACGTCGCCGTCGGGAAGTAGGTGCCGCAGTAGAAGGGCTCGCCGTCCGGGGTGAGGAAGCAGGTCATCGGCCAGCCGCCCTGCCCGGTCATCGCCTGCGTGGCGGCCATGTAGACGGCGTCGATGTCCGGCCGTTCCTCGCGGTCGACCTTGACGTTGACGAAGTGCGCGTTCATCACGGCGGCGGTTTCGGCGTCCTCGAACGACTCGTGCGCCATGACGTGACACCAGTGGCACGCGGCGTAGCCCACGGACAGCAGGATCGGCACGTCACGGCGTTTCGCCTCGGCGAGCGCGTCCGCGCCCCACTGCCACCATTCGACGGGGTTGTCCGCGTGCTGGAGCAGGTACGGGCTGGTCGCGCTGGCGAGGCGGTTCATGCCTCCAGGGTGGCACCCCGGAAAACCGGGCGCGCGGTCACCGGGCCCTCGGTCACACTGGCTCGGTGCTGTTGACCATCACGACCACCCGTACCCCCGCCACCGACCTGGGCTTCCTTCTGCACAAGCATCCGGAGAAGGCCCAGTCGGTCGCGCTTTCCGCCGGCACCGCGCACGTCTTCTACCCGGAGGCGACGCCGGAGAGGTGCACCGCCGCGTTGTTCGTCGAGATCGACGCGATCGAGCTGGTGCGCGGCGGCGGGACGTCGTTGACGCAGTACGTCAACGACCGGCCCTACGCCGGTGGCTCGTACCTCGCGGTGGCGCTGCGGGCGGCGTTCACGACGGCGCTCGCCGGGCGCTGCACCGCTCGCCCGGAGCTGGTCGACGAGGCCTTCGACCTGGAGATCCACGTGCCGTCGCTGTCCGCGCGCGGTGGCGCGGAGGTCGTGCACAAGCTGTTCGAGCCGCTCGGCTGGGCCGTCACGGCGACGCCGATCCCGCTCGACCCGGAGTTCCCGCAGTGGGGCGATAGTCGCTATGTCGACTTGCGGCTGATCGGCCGCCAGCGGGTGGCCGACGCGCTGCGCCACCTCTACGTCCTGCTGCCCGCCCTCGACGGTGACAAGCACTACTGGGTCGGGCAGGACGAGGCCGACAAGCTGCTGCGCGCCGGCGAAGGCTGGCTCGGCGGGCATCCGGAGCGCACCCTCATCACCAACCGCTACCTGGAGCGACGCCGTCCCGTCGTGAACTACGCGCTTTCGCGGCTGGCCGAGGCGGACGACGTCCCGGCCGAGGCCGAAGCGCTGGTCACCGAGGTGCCCGACCGGCCCGAGCCGCTCGCGACGCAGCGGCACGGCAGCGTGCTCGCCGCGCTCCGGGCGGCCGGCGCGCAGCGGGTCCTCGACCTCGGCTGCGGCCCCGGCGCGCTGCTGCGCGTGCTCGAGAAGGAGCGGTCGTTCACCGAGATCGTCGGTGTCGACGTCTCCGCGAGCGCCCTCGACATCGCCGAGAAGCGGCTCAAGGACCACAGCCGCGTCACACTGCGGCAGTCCGCCCTGACCTACGCCGACCCGGCGCTGGCCGGGTACGACGCGGCCGTGCTGATGGAGGTCGTCGAGCACGTCGACGAGGAGCGCCTGCCGGCCCTGGAGCACGCGGTGTTCGGGGTCGCGGCGCCGCGGACGGTGATCGTCACGACCCCCAACGCGGAGTACAACCGGCTGTTCGAGTTCCTGCCGATGGGGCATTTCCGGCACGCCGATCACCGGTTCGAATGGACGAGGGCCGAGTTCCGCGAGTGGGCCGATGCCGTCGCGATCCGAAACCGGTACGACGTTCGTTACCTGCCGGTCGGACCGGAGGACCAGGATTCAGGACCGCCGACCCAGATGGCGGTCTTCACGACCGGCGACAGTGAGAAGGAGGTGGCCGCGTGAAGCTGACCGTTCCCGAGATGTCCCTCGTCGTGCTCGTCGGCGCTTCCGGCTCCGGCAAGTCGACGTTCGCGCGCACGCACTTCGCGCCGACGCAGGTGCTCTCCAGCGACTTCTTCCGCGGGCTCGTCGCCGACGACGAGAACGACCAGTCCGCGTCCGCCGACGCCTTCGACACGCTGCACTACGTCGCCGGCAAGCGGCTCGCGGCCGGGCGGCTGACCGTCATCGACGCGACGAACGTCCAGCGTGCCTCGCGGGCGAGCCTGGTGAAGCTCGCGAAGGAGCACGACGTGCTGCCGACGGCGATCGTGCTCGACCTGCCGCTGTCCGTCTGCGCGGCGCGCAACGCCGGGCGGCCGGACCGCGACTTCGGCGAGCACGTGATCCGGCGGCAGCGCGGTGAGCTGCAGCGGTCGCTGAAGTCGTTGGAGCGTGAGGGTTTCCGGCGCGTGCACGTGCTACGCGGCGAGACCGAGGTGGCCGAGGCGGAGATCGCCGTCGAGCCGCTGCGCAACGACAAGCGCGAGCTGACCGGGCCGTTCGACGTGATCGGCGACGTCCACGGCTGCGCGGCCGAGCTCGAGGAGCTGCTGGCCGAGCTGGGGTACGCCGACGGCGTGCACCCGGACGGGCGGACGGCGGTGTTCGTCGGCGACCTCGTCGACCGCGGGCCGGACACCCCGGGCGTGCTGCGGCGCGTCATGGGGATGTCCGAGAGCGGCAACGCGCTGGTCGTCTGCGGGAACCACGAGCAGAAGCTGGTGCGCGCACTGCACGGGCGGAAGGTGAACGTCGCGCACGGGCTCGCCGAGTCGCTGGAGCAGCTCGGCGCCGAGACGGAGGAGTTCCGCCGCCGGGTGCACGAGTTCTGCGACGGCCTGATCGCGCACTACGTCCTCGACGGCGGCAAGCTCGTCGTCGCGCACGCCGGCCTGCCCGAGCGGTACCACGGGCGCGCGTCCGGGCGGGTGCGCAGCATGGCGCTCTACGGCGACACGACCGGCGAGACCGACGAGTACGGCCTGCCGGTGCGGCTGCCGTGGGCGCGCGACTACCGCGGGTCCGCGATGGTCCTCTACGGGCACACGCCGACGCTGGAACCGGAGTGGGTCAACAACACCATGTGCCTCGACACCGGCGCGGTGTTCGGCGGGAAGCTGACCGCGCTGCGGTACCCGGAGCGCGAGGTCGTCTCGGTGAAGGCGCACCAGGTCTGGTACGAGCCTTCGCGTCCCCTCGACGCTTCACGGCCGCTCGGCGGGCGCGAGCCGGCCGTGCTGGAGCTGGCCGACGTCACGGGGAAGCGGATCATCGAGACGGCGCACCACGGCCGGGTCGGCGTCTCGGCGGAGCAGTCGGCGGCGGCGCTGGAGGTGATGAGCCGGTTCGCGGTGGATCCGCGCTGGCTCGCCTACCTGCCGCCGACGATGGCGCCGTGTTCGACGTCTTCACGCGAGGACTACCTGGAGCACCCGGAGGAGGCGTTCGCCGAGTTCCGCGCGGCCGGCGTCCAGTCCGTGCTGTGCGAGGAGAAGCACATGGGCTCGCGGGCCGTCGTGCTCGTGTGCCGGGACGACGACGTCGCCTACCAGCGCTTCGGCGTTCGCGGCGGCGGCGCGGTGTACACGCGCACCGGGCGGCCGTTCTTCTCGGCGGCGCAGAATCTCGAGCTGCTCGCCGACGTGCGCTCGGCGGCGGCCGGGCTGTTCGAGGAGCTGGACAGCGGCTGGCTGCTGCTCGACGCCGAGCTGCTGCCGTGGAGCGCGAAGGCGGGGTCGCTGATCTCGAACCAGTACGCGTCGGTCGGCGCGGCCGCCCAGGCCGTGCTGCCCGCGGCGGTCTCCGCGCTGGAGACGGCGGCCGCGCGCGGCATCGACGTCACGGACCTGCTGGGGCGGACCGTTTCGCGTTCGTCCACAGTGGATTCTTACCGGGACGCCTACCGGCGCTACTGCTGGCCGACGACGGGGTTGGACGGGGTGCGGCTGGCGCCGTTCCAGCTGCTGGCGTCCGAGGGGGCGAGCTACCACGACCGGCCGCACTCGTGGCACCTCGCCGCGCTCGAGAAGCTGGCCGGGCCGCGGTTCCAGCGCACCCGGACGCTGGCGGTCGACCTCCTCGACGAGGAGTCGGTCGCCCGCGGCGTCGCGTGGTGGGAGGAGCTGACCGGCGCGGGCGGCGAGGGCATGGTCGTCAAGCCGGCGGCCAACCTGACCCGCGGCGCGCGCGGGCTGGTCCAGCCCGGCGTGAAGGTGCGCGGGCGCGAGTACCTGCGGATCATCTACGGGCCGGACTACACGCTGCCGTCGAACCTCGAGCGGCTGCGCAAGCGCGGGCTCAACCGCAAGCGCATGCTCGCGCTGCGGGAGTACGCGCTGGGCCTGGAGGCCCTGGAGCGCGTGGCCCGGGGTGAGCCGCTGTGGCGGGTCCACGAGTGCGTGTTCGCGGTGCTGGCCCTCGAGTCGGACCCGGTGGACCCGCGGCTGTGAGCTAGTCGGCCTTCGTGGTGGCCGTGGAGTCCGAAGCGGGCTTCTCGGCCACCTCGGCCTTCTTTTCCGGCTCAGCCTGCTCCGGGGCAGCCTCTTCGGCAGCGGGCTCGTCGAAGCTGGCCGGGACGCGCTTGAGGTGCTTCGTCATCGAGCGGACCAGGAAGGCCACCGCGATGAGGAACAGGATCAGCACCAGGAAGCCGACCGGGGACGACTTGCCGAAGTCCTCCCCCTGCCCGCCGTTGTCGCCGTTGCCGGGTTGCTGCGTCAGGACCAGGGCCGACGCGGTCACCGGAAGCGCCACGCCGGCCGGCAGCGTCAGACTCATGTGTTCACCTTCTCCTCGGTGCCGGCGATGCCGGCGAACAGGTCATCCTCCGGCAGCGTGCTGTCCACCAGCGACTTGACCAGCTCGTACTCCTCGGTCGGCCAGGTCGCGCGCTGCATCTCCAAGGGCACGAAGAACCAGCGGCTGTTCGGGTCGATCTGCGTCGCGTGCGCCTTCAGCGCCTCGTCCCGCGCCTCGAAGTATTCACCGCACTCGACGCGGGTCGTCACCCGCTCCATCACATCGGCGCGGTCGGGGTCCCACTTCTCGAGCCACTCGGTGTACGGCGACTCCATGCCGGCCTCCTTGAGGGCCGCGTCGAAGGCCAGCATCCGGGCCTTCGAGAAGCCGTGCATGTAGTACAGCTTCAGCGGCTGCCACGGCTCGCCGGCGTCGGGGAAGCGGTCCGGGTCGGCCGCCGCGTCCCACGCCGCCATCGACACCTCGTGGGTGCGGATGTGGTCGGGGTGCGGGTAGCCGCCGTTCTCGTCGTAGGTGGTGATGACGTGCGGGCGGAACTCCCGGATCACGCGCACCAGCGCCTCGGTCGACTCCTCGAGCGGCACGACCGCGAACGAGCCCTCGGGCACCGGCGGCAGCGGGTCGCCCTCCGGCAGGCCGGAGTCGACGAAACCCAGCCAGCGCTGGCTCACGCCGAGGATCTTGGCGGCGCGCGCCATCTCCTCACGACGGATCTCACTCATGTTCGCCAGCACTTCGGGCCGGTCCATCGCGGGGTTGAGGATGCTCCCCGCTTCACCTCCGGTGCAGGTGACGACCAGCACCTCGTGTCCTTCGGCGGCGTAGCGCGCCATGCTGGCGGCGCCCTTGCTCGACTCGTCGTCCGGGTGCGCGTGCACGGCCATCAGGCGCGGCTTGGCGGTCTTCGTCAACTGGTCCACCATGCTGCGAACGACTCCTTCTCTACCCGTATTCCGCGACCCACCTGCGGGCCGCCCACCCAGCGGGCGGATACTCGAAGCCGTACCCGCCCCACCATTGTCCCTGCGGGTACGACAAGAACGAGCAGGAGGCCCCGGGTTGGCAGGCGGACCGGCGGAAACGGTCGTCGGGAGCAGCGCGTCCACGCTGCCCGAAGGCCGCTACGGCACCGGCCGCGCGCCGACGTCCCGGCGCTGGCGCCGGTGGCTGTTCCTGGCCATCGCCCTGCTGGTCAGCGGGGTCGTCGCCTACGTCGCCTACGTCAACCTCGGGTCCGCGCCGATCGACGCCGAGCGCGTCGCCTTCGCCGGCAAACCGGGCAACGCGATGGAAATCACCCTCAACGTGACCCGCGACGACAACAACCGGCCGGGCGTCTGCATCGTCCGCGTCCGCGACAAGACCGGCGCCGAGAGCGGCCGCAAAGAGCTCCTGATCCCCGCCGGCGCGAAGTACAGCACCATCAGCACGACGATCAAGAGCATCGGGGCCCCGGTGACCGCCGACGTGTACGGCTGCTCGTACGACATACCAGACTATCTGTCAACCCCATAGCGGCCAACGGGGTGAACCGCGCGCTCAACGCCCACGGCGCGCGGAAATAACGGGCTCGGCACTGTCGTGCCGTGATAGTCTGATCCTTCAGCACGGCCCACGACGGGCCGTGTTTTTCCTTTATCTCAGCCACGCGGGCACCTACGCCCGTGTGGGCCGGCTTGAACACGCAAGCCTGGCAGGCCCGACGAGGAGATGGTGACCGTGAGCGACACCAAGGTGACCTGGCTGACCCAGGATGCCTACGACCGGCTCAAGCACGAGCTCGACGAAATGATCGAGAATCGTCCGGTTATCGCCGCGCGCATCAACGACAGCCGCGAAGAAGGCGACCTCAAGGAGAACGGCGGCTACCACGCCGCCCGTGAAGAACAGGGCCAGGCCGAGGCGCGCATCCGGCACCTGCAGGAGCTGCTGCGCGGGGCCAAGGTCGGCGAGGCGCCGGCCAACGACGGCACCGCCGGCCCCGGCAAGGTCCTGACCGTCCGGTACGAGGGCGACGACGAGGACGAGAAGTTCCTGCTCGCCACCCGTGAGGAAGGCGCCGAGGGCGGCCTCGACGTGTACTCCCCCGAGTCGCCGCTGGGCAAGGCCCTGCTCGGCGCCAAGGAAGGCGAGTCGCGCGAGTACGAGCTGCCGAACGGCAAGCTGCAGAAGGTCACCCTCGTCAAGGCCGTCCCCTACAGCGACGGCAAGTAGCGGTCCGGACGCGCCCGGTTTTTCCGTGGCCGGGCGCGCATCCCCGCGGCTAGCGTGTCCTCCCGGAATGCATCTTCCGGGAGGACTTCAGTGAGCACGGAACCGATTTGCCAGGCCTGCGGCATGCAGTACGCCGAGGCCCGGGACAACTGCCCGGTCTGCGAAGACGAACGCCAGTACGTCCCGGCGTCCGGGCAGCAGTGGACGAACCTGGCCACACTCCGCGCGAGCGGTACGTACACCCCGCGCGTCGAGGAACAGGGCCCCGGCATCGTCGGCGTCGGCTCGAACCCCGGGTTCGCGATCGGTGAACGCGCCCTGCTGGTGCAGGCGGAATCCGGCAACTTCCTCTGGGACTGCGCGGCCTACCTCGACGACGCGCTCGTCGAGGAGGTGAACGCCCTCGGCGGCATCACCGGCATCGCGATCAGCCACCCGCACTACTACACGACGATGGTCGAGTGGGCGCACGCGTTCGACGTGCCGATCCACCTCCACGAGGGCGACCGGCAGTGGATCGGGCGGCCCGACCCGTCGGTGGAGCTGTGGTCCGGCACCACCTTGGACGTCGCGCCCGACCTGCGGCTGATCAACCTCGGGGTGCACTTCGACGGCGGCACGGTCCTGCACTGGCCGGCCGGCGAAGAGGGCCGCGGCGCGCTGCTGTCCGGCGACATCGTGCAGGTGATCCCCGACCGCACGCACGTCGGTTTCATGTACAGCTACCCGAACCTGGTCCCGGAGCGCCCGCACGTCGTCCGCCGCGCGGCCGAACTGCTGGCGGGCTACCGGTTCGACGCGATCTACGGCGCCTGGTGGGACGCGATCGTGCGCACCGACGGCTTCGAGGTCGTGCAGCGGTCGGCGAGGCGGTACCTGGGCCAGGTCGTCGAGAAGGACTGAGGTCACTCCCGCGCGGTCCGCTCCAGCAGGGGGCGGACCCGCGGGGGTACCGGCGTCGACAGCGCGATCGACGTCGACGTCCGCTGCACGTCCGGGACGCCGACGACCTCGTCGATCACGCGCTGCAGGTCGTCGTTGCCCCGCGCCACCATCCGGACGAACAGGTCGCCCTGGCCGGTCGTCGCGTGGACTTCGCAGACCTCGTCGATCGCCGCCAGCGCCTTCGCGACCTCCGCGCGGCGACCCTGCGCGATCTCGATCACGGCGAACGCCGTGAGGCCGTACCCCATCGCCGCCAGGTCGAGCTCCGGCGGGAAACCGCCGAGGATGCCGCGTTCGGTGAGGCGGTCGAGGCGCGCCTGGACCGTCCCGCGCGCCACCCCGAGCCGGCGCGCGCACTCCAGCACCCCGAGCCGCGGGGAGTCGGTCAGCAACAGCAGCAGCCGCGCGTCGAGCGCGTCCAGGTTCTCCGACATTGCTCTCTCCCTGCGCACATTGTCCAAGCTGACTGCCAGTGTCCCTCATTGACCGGGCAGGTTGTCCAGCAAAATGAACGACTATTGCACATCTTGCCTCACGAGGCAGATCCTTCGGGGTATGACCCAGACTGCCGAACCCCACCAGGGTGCCCTCGACGACGTCAGCTACGACCAGCTGCGTCAGCTCGTCGGCCTCGTCGACCACGACGCCTCGACAGACCCGTTCCCGGTCAAGGCCATGGACGCGGTCGTGTTCATCGCCGGCAACGCGACCCAGACCGCCTGGTACTACCAGATCGCGTTCGGGATGCAGCTGGTCGCCTACTCCGGCCCCGAAACCGGCGACTTCGAGCGCAAGTCGTACGTGCTCAAGTCCGGCTCGGCCCGGTTCGTCATCACCGGCGGCGTGCGGCCGGACTCGCCGCTGCTGGACCACCACCGCAAGCACGGCGACGGCGTCATCGACCTGGCGCTGGAGACCACCGACGTCGACAAGTGCATCGAGCACGCCCGCGCGCAGGGCGCGACCGTTCTCGAGGAGCCGCACGACGTCTCCGACGAGCACGGCACCGTGCGCGTCGCCGCGATCGCGACCTACGGCGAAACCCGCCACTCGCTGGTCGACCGGTCGCGCTACACCGGCGTCTACCTGCCCGGCTACGAGCCGCGCGAGAGCACCGTCAAGCGGCCCGAAGGCGCGCCGAAGCGGCTGTTCCAGGCCGTCGACCACTGCGTCGGCAACGTCGAGCTCGGCAAGATGGACTACTGGGTCGACTGGTACCACCGCGTCATGGGCTTCGTGAACATGGCGGAGTTCGTCGGCGACGACATCGCGACCGAGTACTCGGCGCTGATGAGCAAGGTCGTCTCGAACGGCAACCACCGGGTCAAGTTCCCGCTGAACGAGCCCGCCGTGGCGAAGAAGAAGTCGCAGATCGACGAGTACCTCGAGTTCTACGGCGGCGCGGGCTGCCAGCACATCGCGCTGGCCACCAACGACATCATCGCCACGGTCACCGCGATGCGCGCCGCGGGCGTCGAATTCCTCGACACCCCGGCGTCCTACTACGAGGACCCGGAACTGCGCGCCCGCATCGGCAACGTCCGCGTGTCGATCGAGACGCTGAAGGAGCACAGCATCCTCGTCGACCGCGACGAGGACGGTTACCTGCTGCAGATCTTCACCAAGCCGATCGGCGACCGGCCGACCGTGTTCTACGAGCTCATCGAGCGCCACGGTTCGCTGGGCTTCGGCAAGGGCAACTTCAAGGCCCTGTTCGAAGCGATCGAGCGTGAACAGGAGCGCCGCGGCAACCTCTGACCCGCAAAGCCGTGAAGGCCACCATGAGGGACTCTGAGTCCCCTATGGTGGCCTTCACGGCTTTCGGGGGAACCGCGGGCGGCTCGGATCCGTCAGTGTGGAGAGGGACAGAAAAGGGGCGGGGATGCCGGACAGCGTCGACGCGAGCGACGAGATGATCGACAACTGGACCAAGCGGCTCGAGGAGAACGCCGCCCGGTACCAGGCGCTGGCCGAGCACATGCAGGGCCAGACGGTCACCGAGCGGTCGAAGGACGGCACGGTGACGGTGACCGTCGATTCGCGTGGACTGCTGAAGAACCTCGTCATCGCGGAGTCCGCGGCCGGCACCAAGCGGATGGCCGAGATCTCGGCGCAGGTGATGCAGCTGGTGCAGCGCGCGCAGGCGCGGATCCCGGAGCTGTTGCAGCAGGCGATGACCGAGACCACCGGCACCGGTGACCAGGCCGCCGTCGAGATCGTCCGGGAGGCGCAGAGCACCTTCCCGGAGCCGCCGCCGGAGCCCGAGCCCACGTTCCCGGAGCCCGACCGCGTCCGCCGGTTCCTGCCGGAGGACAACGACTCGCCACCGCCCGCGCCGCCGCGCACTCCGCCGCCACCGCCGCAGCAGCAACCGCCGCGGCGCCGCCGTCCGGCCGGCAACGACGATGACGATGACTTCGGCGGACCGATCCTGTCCTGAGGGGGAAACCGTGTCAGACGTGGAACTCAGCACCGACCTGACCGCGCACGCGAAGCAGCTGGACACCATCGGCGACGGGCTGCAGCAGGCCGTCGACGCGGCCAACCAGGTGAGCATGCCGACGGACGCGTACGGCATTCTCTGCCAGCCGTTCCGGATGCTGCTCGACCCGGTGGAGCAGTACGGGATCAACGCGCTCAAGGACGCCGTGCAGGCGATGACCGCCGTCTCCGGCAAGGTCCGCGAAGCCGCTGCGGCGTACCACACCTACGAATCCGGGGTGGCCGGCGACCTGAACAAGTCCGCGGGCGGCGCGTGATGCCCGAGGGCAACCCGCTCGTCGCGGACGCCAAGCAGGACCCCAACGGCCCGGGTCCGCTGACCGCCGGCAACGGCGACTACGGCTGGGCCGGCGGCATCGGGCTCGCCGAGTCGTCGATGGACGCGTTCAACGGGATCAAGGACGGCGACTGGGTTTCCGGCGGCCTCGGCGTGCTGAGCCTGGCCGGCGAGATCGCCGGTGCCGCGGTCGACCCGTTCGGCTACCTGATGTCGTCGGTGGCGTCGTTCCTGATGGAGCACATCCAGCCGTTGAAGGACATGCTGGACTCGCTCGCGGGCAACCCGCCGGTGATCCAGTCCTATGCGGACACCTGGGGCAACGTCTCGAAGGCGCTGGGCGAGCGGAAGACCGACTTCGACAACGCGGTCAAGACCGGCACGGCGGGGTGGCAGGGCGCGGGCGCCGACGCGTACCGCCAGTTCGCCACCGAGCACAGCGACGCCCTTTCCGGCGCGGCGACGGTCGCCGGCGCGATCAGCACGGTCACCATGATCATGGGCCAGGTCGTCTCGTTCGTCCGGGAGACCGTCCGGCAGCTGATCGCGGACCTGGTCGGCAAGCTCATCGCGTGGGTGATGGAGGAAGTCTTCTCGCTGGGCTTCGGCACGCCGGTGGTCGTCGCGCAGGCGTCGGCCGCGATCGCCAAGTGGGGCAAGAAGATCGGTGAGCTCCTCAAGAAGCTGACCGACACGATCCGCAAGGTGTCGCCGCTGCTGTCGAAGCTCGTCGACATCTTCGAGAAGATCGCCAAGGTCTTCGGCAAGGTGCTGGGCAAGGTCAGTGGCTTGGACGGGCTGAAGATCAAGGAAGGCGGCTTCGTCCACAAGATCCCCAAGGGTGAGGGCGGCGTCCACGCCCGGGCCCACGGCGAGGGTTCTTCCGGCGGCGACGGCGACGGTGCGCACAGCGGTGAGACGTCGTCGACGGATTCCGGCCACGCGAACGGGGATTCGCCGAGTTCCGATCCGATGAACACCGACTCGCCGGCGGACCCGGCTTCCCGCCGGAGCTCGAGCGGCGACGGATCCCGGTCGCCGGACGGGAACGATTCCCCGGCGGCACACGGTGGTGACGGTTCGCCGGACGGCAGCCCGTCTTCGGTGCGTTCGGACGCCGGGGACAGCGGCTCTTCGCCGACTCGATCTCCTTCCCACGCAAGCGATTCGAGCCCGTCACCGACCCGCGCCGGGGACGGTTCGCCGTCGCACGCGGGGGACAGCAGCCCCTCACCGACGCGCGGCAGCGACAGCACTCCTTCGCACGTCGGCGACAGCAGCCCGTCACCGACGCGCGGCGCCGACAACACTCCTTCGCCCACCGGCGACAGCTCGCCATCGCACGCCAGCAACAACAGCCCCTCGCCCGCGCGCGGCGCCGACAACACCGCTTCCCACACCAGCGACAGCTCGCCATCGCCTACCCGCGGCAGCACCCCGTCCCACGCGAGCGACACCAGCCCCTCACCCACCCGCGGCGCCGACAACACGCCCTCCCACACCGCCGACAGCTCTCCATCGCACGCCAGCGACACCAGCCCCTCACCCACCCGCGGCGCCGACAACACCCCTTCCCACACCGGGGACAGCAGCGCGTCCCCGGCTCGCGGCGGCGACGGCGGGTCCCCCGCGCACTCCGGATCGTCGCCCGCCGCGCGGTCCGAGGCACCCGGCTCGCACGCCGGCGGTGACACCTCGAGCAGCGCCGCGCCGCCGCGGGCCGACGGGACCACCTCCGCCAGCGGTACCGTCCCGGCGGCACCCCGCACCGGGGACCCGGGGACCCAGTTCCCGGCACCGCGCGGCGGGGACGGCGCCGCCGCGTCCGGCATCCCGCCGCAGGGTGGCGCGCCGATGGGCGGCGGCATGCCGCCCGGTGGCGGCGCCGGCGGCGGTCTCGGCGGCGGTTCCCCGCGCACCGGCGGCGGCCCCGGCTGGACCGGCACCCCGGGCAGCCCCGGCGCGCGCACTCCGCACGCCGACGCCCCCGGCCGGCCACACACCGGCGGTGACCTCCCCCAGGGGCGGCCACGCCCGGGTGGCGACACCCCGCGGCCGCGCACGCCGGACGCACCCGCCCCGGCGGCTCGCGGTTTCGGGCCCGGCACGCACGGACCGGGCGGCCAGCCCCCGGGCGCCCGGCCGGGTGGTCCCGGGCACACCGGACCCGGCGGCCCGCACGGTCCCGACGGACACGGCCCGCACGAGAACGGCCCCGGCCACCACGATCCCGGTCATGACCCGGACGGCGGCCCGACCCACCACGACGAGCCGCTCAGCCCGGACGAGGTCAACGCGCGGCACGCCGAAAGCACGCCGTCCGGCAGCTCCTACCACGCCGGCGACCCGGAGATGGGCGACCTGCCGCACCGCGTGCCGCCCGACCCGGACGGCCGCTACACCGTCGACGTGCACGTCACGCCGGACGGCCACGCCCGCATCGGCGACCGCCTCTACACGCCGGAGGAGTTCGCGGACGTCCTGCGCCGCAACGCCGACTACGACGGCCGCCCGGTCCGCCTGATCGGCTGCGACGCGGGTTCGAACGACTTCGCCCACCGGCTTTCGCGCGAGCTCGACACCGAGGTGATGGCCCCGACCAAGCCGGCGTGGACCGACGCGCACGGCCGCGTCTTCTCCTCCGACTACGAAATCGGCCCGGACGGCCGGATGCGCCCGCGCATCCCCCCGGACGGCGAGTGGAACGCCCACCACCCCGACGGCTCGACGCACAGCGTGGGCGACGACGGGTTCACCCCCGGCACCCACGACCGGGCGGCGTCGGCCGACACCGCCCGCGCCCGCGGCGACGAGCCGGGCTGGCAGGACCGCCCCGGTCCGGACGGCCGCACCCCCCGCGAAAACATCGCCGACCCGGAGTACATCAAGAAGCACTACTACCGGCGTCCGACCGAGCACGGCGAAGAGCTGGTCATCAACCACCGCTACGCGAACGTCAACCCACCGCCGCCCCAGCTCGACCTCGTCAACGGGGAACCGCGGTTCAAGGGCGAGCGGCCGCCGGCGGAATCGCTCGGCTTCGACGAATCCCGCTCCTCGACGCACCCTCCCCAGCGGACGCCGGAGCACGACGTCACCCCGGAGGGGCACGAGCCGGGGACCGGGCACGACCGGACGCCCGGCGAGGAGCCCGCCGGCGAGCTGCCCGACGCCCGGAACTGGCGCGAAACCGATTACGACCGCATCGACGACCGGGTGCACGATCGCCAGGTCGCCCAGGAAGAGTTCGACGGCAAGACGAGAGGCGTCGACGACGACTGGAACGACAAGTTCAACGCGCGGAACGACGCCTCCGAACGGCTCGGCGAAGAGGCGTCCGGGCACGCTTTGCGCGATCGGCTGCAGCGGGACTTCTCCGAGTCCTTCCCCGGTGAGGACTTCGACGTCCGGCCGCACCCGGACGCGCCGGACGGCAGCCACCGCTACCAGATCGTCGACGCGGACGGCACCGTGCGGGCCGAGATCTCACCACGGCACCCGATCGACGGGGGCAAGCCCGGCGCCGGCAACTTCGACCACATCTGGGAGGTCGACTACAAGAACGGCGGTGAGCCGCACTACATCGTCCACGAGGCGAAGGGACCCGGCGGACAACCGAGCACGCACTACGACCGGGCCCGGGACCGGACCTTCCAGCAGGGCCACCCCGAGTACTTCGACTACCTCGTCAAGAGGATGGAAAAGACGGATCCGGACCTCGCGGAAGCGCTGGAACGGGCCAAACTGCAGCACCGGCTGGACTACGTGGAGGTCCGCGCGCGGGTTGACGAGTCGGGCAGCCCGCACGTCAACCTTGGCTACGATTACAAGCCCTACAACGGTTACGGCTACCAGTCGCCGTTACCGGCACCACCGGCGGAATGAGATCGATGACCACCGTGTCGAGGCACCCCGTTGACCAGGACGTCGCCCGGAAGCAGATCGACGCGCTGGCCCCGAAGATCGGCTTCTACATCGACTACGTCGAAACCGATCCGAGCGCACTGAACAACGTGCTGCGCCGGGCGCTGACGCTCATGCGGTACCGCAGCGTCGTCGATCCCGCCGCGGCCGGCCCGGAAATCTGGCGCGACCTGCGGACGGCGGCCGAAGCGGGCACGGCGATCTTCACGGCGGCCACGGGTGAGGGCGAGGTCGAGGCCGTCGTCACCCGGCCCATGCGCTTCGCCGCCACCGGGCCCACCTCGACGGCGGACGCCGGCAACTGGCTCACCGCGGCCTGGCTGGCCGTGGTCGACCGCAACGACGACCTGATCCAGCGGCTCTGCGCCGTTCCGCTCGACCTGCTGCGCGCGTCCGGCGACTACGACGCGTACATGGGACCCTGGCTGGAGACCGTGCAGAACTTCCTGGCCCGCCGCGAAGTCCCGGCGGAGCTGTTCGGCGCGGCGATGGACGGCACCGACCCGGACGCCGTCCGCAACACGCCGCGGCGCGCCATGCTCCAGCTCGTCTACCCGCCGATCGAGATGTTCTACTACCTGCTCCGCCGCGACGACGAGAAGTTCAACGTCTCCCTGGCCAGGGCGCTCGAACAGCACCGCAGCTACTGGACGAGCGACGAGGAGACGGCCACCGAACCGGACGGCTTCGTCGCCTTGGCCCCGCTCGCGATCGCCGTGCTGGCGCGTTCGGCCGGCATGAACGTCGACGTCGAATCCGAATACCTGCCCACGAACTTCCTGCTGGGCGCCCGGCCGCCGGTGTAGGCGGCGAGGAGAGGGAGGACCATGACCCGGCCACCGGGACCGCTGCGCCCGGACCAGCAGCAGGAGGTCGTCCGGCAGATCGGCGTCGCGCTCGCGTCCCAGGCGCCCCCGGGCTGGCGGCAGCTGCGGATCGAGTACCGCGCCGCGGGCCGGCACGTCGAGGCCGACCTGCTGGTGACCGGTCCGGACGGCCAGCCGCGCCCGGCACCGCCGCACCCGGAGGCGGTGCGGCTGCTCGGTGTGCTGCGCGCGGGGATGTACCAGCCCGGGCGCGGCACCTGGCTGGGCGTGATCTGCGCGTTCGACCCCACGCAGCCGCCCGACATCGACTTCGTGCGGCCGGACCTCGAACCGCCGTTCCGGCAGCAACCGCCGGTCCTGGGGTTCCAGGACGAGCTGCGGTTCTTCCCGCGCGCCGAGGAGCACGTCCCGGCCTGGCTGCGGGAGAAGGCCGGGCTGCCGCCGCTGACGCCCCCGGGGCTGGACGGCGAGGTGCGGACCCCGCGGATCTACGACGGCCTGGACGCGGCGGGCACCCCTCTCGTCCGCCGCCAGCCGCTCGTTCCGGCCGAGGCCGAGCGGGTGCTGGCCTACCTGGACGCGGCGCCGGTCATCCTGGCGTCCCGCAGTTACGGGACCGACGCGTTCGCGCCGGACCGGACCGACGCCGTGCCGATGAACTTCCGCACCGACGGGGCGTGGGCCTGGCCCGGCGCCGTCGCGTACTACCTGCGCGAGCACGGGGTGCCGCCGGATCCGGACCTGGTCGCCCACATCCGGGCCCGGCGGTTCGCCGCGCCGTCGGAGGTGTCCGCCGAAGCCACGGTCCTGGCGCTGGCGGCGATCACCAGCGAGCGGTCGTGACATCCGGGCTCCGCCACCCGAAAGCCCCTCAGACCACCGTGTAACCGGCGTTCGTCAGCGCGATCTCGATCTCCTTGCAGTGCTCGGGACCGCGGGTTTCCAGCGCCAGCACGACGTCGGCCTCGCCGAGGTCGAGGCTGCCGGAGATCCGGGAGTGCTCGACGTCGAGCACGTTCGCGCCCAGCCCGCTGACGCACGAGAGCACCCCCACCAGCGACCCCGGCCGATCCGGGACCCGCAGGTGGAGCCGCAGGTAGCGGCCGCCGGCGGTCATGCCGTGCTGGATGATCTGCAGGAGCAGCACCGGGTCGACGTTGCCGCCGGAGAGGATGGCCACGACCGGCGGCTCGAACGCGCCGGGGTGCTGCAGCAGGGCGGCGACGGTCGCCGCGCCGGCGGGCTCGACGACCAGCTTGCGCCGTTCCAGGCAGAGCAGGACGGCCCGCGAGAGCGACTGCTCGGACACCGTCACGACGTCGTCGACCAGGGATTCGACGTGGGCGAAGCTGACCGGGCCCGGCTCGCCGACGGCGATCCCGTCGGCCATCGTCGACGTCTGGCTCAGCCGGACCGGCGCGCCCGCGGCCAGCGACGGCGGGTACGCGGCGGCCTCCTCGGCCTGGACGCCGACGACCCGGACGTCCGGCCGCACGGCCTTCACGGCCGACGCGACCCCGCCGACCAGCCCGCCGCCGCCGGTGGCGACGAGGATCGTCTTGACCCCGGGCACCTGCTCCAGGATCTCGAGGCCGACCGTGCCCTGGCCGGCGATGACGTCCTGGTGGTCGAACGGGTGGATGAACACCGCCCCGGTCCGCTCGCCGAACTCGATCGCGGCGGCGAGGGTCTCCTCGAGCAGCGCGCCGTGCAGGTGGACGTCGGCACCGTAACCGCGCGTGGCGGCGAGTTTCGGCAGCGGCGCCCGCAGCGGCATGAAGACGGTCGACTTGGCGCCGAGCAGCGAAGACGCGAGCGCGACGCCCTGCGCGTGGTTGCCGGCGCTGGCCGCGACGACGCCCCGCGCGCGTTCTTCGTCGGTGAGGCCGTGGATGCGGGTGTAGGCACCGCGGATCTTGAACGACCCCGTGCGCTGCAGGTTTTCGCACTTCAGGTGCACCGGACCGCCGTGGAGCCGGCGCAGGTCGCGCGCGTGCTCCATCGGCGTCACCCGGGTCACTCCTTTGAGGAGTTCGCGGGCGGCCTGGATCCGCTCGATGGTGACGAGTTCCATGAGCCGGATGATGCCACTCAGGAGATCCACAGGTTGATCGGACCGGGAGCCGGGTACCCTTGGCGTGTCAACTCGCGGTAAACAGGGAGCAACCATGGCACGGGGGACCGACGCGAACGCCGCTCGACGGGCGCGCGCCACCCGCTCCGCCGGGCTGGTTCCGCTCGTGATCGGGCTGGCCTCGGCCGCCGCCCTCACCGGAGCCGCCTACATCACGGTGGACAGCGCTTCGTGCGCGTCGCCGGCCCAGTACATCCGCCACGACAGCCACGTCGAGCTGGTCGGCGGCTGCGTCGACGGCGCGGACCTGCCCGCCACGGGCACCCCGAAGCCCGGCACCGTGGTGCACGGCAACTACAACCCCTGACCTGCGCAAAGCCCGCGAAAACGGCGCCGGAGCTGCGTGCTCCGGCGCCGTTTTGCCGTCTTCGAGAGATCAGCCGAGGGCGGCCAGCAGGTCCGAGACCAGGTCGGTGCCGTCTTCGATGCCGACCGACAGGCGCAGCAGGTCCGCCGGCACCTGGAGCGTCGAACCCGCGGTGCTCGCGTGGGTCATCTTGCCCGGGTGCTCGATCAGCGACTCGATGCCGCCGAGCGACTCGGCGAGGATGAACAGCTTGGTGCGCGAAGCGACGTCCAGCGCGGCCTGCTCACCGTCGACGTGGCTGAACGAGACCATCCCGCCGAAGCGGCGCATCTGCTTCGCCGCGACCTCGTGGCCGGGGTGCTCCGGCAGGCCCGGGTAGTAGACCTTCGCGACCTTCGGGTGCTTCAGCAGCGCCTGCACGACCAGTTCGGCGTTGTCGCTGTGCCGCTCCATGCGCAGGGCGAGGGTCTTGATGCCGCGCAGGGTCAGCCACGCGTCGAACGGGCCGGGCACCGCGCCCGCGGCGTTGCGCAGGTAGAAGAACTGCTCGCGCAGCTCGTCTTCGTTGGTGACGATCGCGCCGCCGACGACGTCGGAGTGACCGCCGAGGTACTTGGTGGTGGAGTGCAGCACGATGTCCGCGCCGAGCGACAGCGGGTTCTGCAGGTACGGCGTCGCGAACGTGTTGTCGACGACCAGGCGGGCGCCGGCGTCGTGCGCGACCCCGGCCAGCGCGGCGATGTCGGCGATGCCGAGCATCGGGTTGGTCGGCGACTCACACCAGATCAGCTTGGTCTCGGGCCGGATCGCGGCGCGCACCTCGTCGAGGTTGCCCAGGTCCGCGACCGTGTGCTCGACGCCCCAGAGGCTGAGCACCTTGTCGATCAGGCGGAACGTGCCGCCGTAGGCGTCGTTGCCGAGCACGAGGTGGTCGCCGGGGCGGAGAGTGCTGCGCAGCACGACGTCGGACGCGGCCATGCCGGACGCGAAGGCGAGGGCGTGGCGGCCGCCTTCCAGCGAGGCCAGTGCCTCCTCCAGCGCGCTGCGGGTCGGGTTCGCGGTGCGCGAGTACTCGAAGTCGCCCTCGCGGGTTCCGCCCACGCCGTCCTGCGCGTAGGTCGAGGTCTGGTAGATGGGCACGATGACCGCGCCGGTGCGGGGGTCGGGCTTCTGACCGGCGTGGATCGCGCGAGTCTCGAATCCCAAATCGGAGTAGTCGTCCACCATCGGTTCAGCGTACGGCCCGGCCCGGACATTCCCGTCAGGTGGGATACATCTCAGGCCTGACGCTCGAATCGCGGGAGCCCGCACCACCGCGCGGCCGGCGCCGAGATTGCCAGCGCGAGGGTGGCGGCGGCGGGCGGCAGCACCACGACCAGCGCCAGGACGCCGCCTGCGACCAGGCCGCCGGGACCGACGTCGAGGGACGCCAAGCCCGTCGCCGACAGCAGCAGTGACGTCAGCGTCGCGACGATCGCCGTCGCGCTGCCGACGATGCAACCCAGCCTGCCCAGGGGGTCACGGCGCAGCAGCAGGACACCGCCGGGTATGAGAGCGGCCGTCAGCAGCAGGTCGACCACCGCGTGGACGGCGGTGCGGGCCGCGTCCTCCGGGAACCGGAACAGCGTGACGACGTCCAGGAGCAGTCCGGCCAGGTAGAGCAGCCCGCCGAGCAGGGCGAGGCCGCCGGCGGCGCGCGCCGTCCGGGTGTCGTCGATCGTGATCACGGGGCCCGAGGATAGGGCCCCGGCTCACCAGGTCCGTGACGAGTACGCGCCCTGGCCGCCGAACACCGGCAGGGAGGGCGTGCTGCGGTAACGCAGGTACCGGAAGGTCGGCGGCAGGAACGCCAGCACCAGCACGAGGACCGCGAGGCCGGCGAGGCCCACCCGGTCGACCATGGCGAGGCCACCGTGGGTGAACATCGCGTCGACGTATCGGGCGAGCGGTACCCCGGCCGAGAGCGGCTCGACCAGCAGGGCGCCGATCGCCAGCAGGGCGCCGACCCCGAGCAGGATCGCGCCGGCGGTCGCGCGGAACAACGTCGCGAGCGAACCGAGCAACAGCACCAGTCCGGCAACGAGAAATCCGGCCAGATCGACAAGAACCAACGGGGGCAGCATTCCGAGGCTGAATTCGGCGGGCATGTCGAGAAAGATCTTGACCGGCACGAAACCCGCGGCGGCCGCGGCCGGCAAACCGAGCACCCCGGCAAGCACCGCCGTTACTCCGGACGGCCTAGCGGATGAATACGAATGCGAATGCGCTACCGGGTAACCGCGCGGACCGGTCACAACTCCCCCATCAACAGAGCACGAGACTACGGCGCTCAGCCTAGCCGGGAAAAGTGGAAGGAGTCAGGAAAAAGAACGGAATTCGGCCGGACGGCGGAACCCAAGATCATTTTCCTGCGGTAGCGGCAGAAATCCTGTCACGCGATCGCGGCGCGCGCTTTACCCGCCGATTGTCCTTTTCGGACAATTGCGTGCGCGGCTATAAATGCAGCGTGCCCCGGAGCCGAATTGGCTCCGGGGCACGAAAACGGTGTTCACCAAGATCCGGTCAACTTCCGACACACGCGAGATGACCGCCGGAAGGCAAGTCACGGTGTGTGCTGCCGGTCAACCCGAACGGCCCAGTGTCACCACTGCTGCGGGGGCTGACCAGGCTGGCCGAACCCACCACTGGGCGGACCCTGCTGCTGCGGCGGCTGGCCCCAGCCCTGCGGCGGCTGACCGGGCTGCTGGCCCGGCTGCTGCGGGTAGCCGTGCGGCGGCTGGCCCGGCTGGCCGAAACCACCCGGCTGCTGCGGCTGCTGGGGAAAACCACCGCCCGACGGCTGCGGGAACCCGCCGCTGGCCGGGTTGGGACCGCCCGGCTGGCCGTAGCCCGGGGGCGGGCCGTAACCCTGCGGCGGCTGGCCGAAGCCCTGCGGCGGCGGACCGGGCTGACCCGGCTGGTGGCCGAACCCAGGCTGCTGCGGGCCACCGAACCCGGGCGGCGGACCGCCGAAACCCTGCTGCTGCGGCCCGGCCGGCGCGGCACCGCCGGCCCCGAGACCGACGAACTGCGCGGTCGCCGGGATGAGCCCGAGCACACCGATGATCAGAATCAGGATGCCGAAGATCATCGGCGCGACGCCGATGCCCGTGGCGGAGCCGACGTTCGCCCCGAACTGCTTCAGGTAGTCCGCGTTCGGCGTCGTGCCCAGCATCATCAGGACCCCGAAGAGCGTGATGAGCGCACCACTGGCCACCACCGCGATCGGCAGGAGCTTCTTCAGCGACGCCGGCAGCTTCCCGGCGAGCGCGAGCCCCACACCTGCCGCCAGTGCGACCAGACTGAAGATAAGCAGCATGATCACGTAGAACCAGAGCGTGCCCGATCCCACGACGCCCGCGTCGTTCAGGAATTTGTCGAGGACGTCGCCGCTCGGCGCGCCGCTCAGTGCCTTCGAGTAGTCACTGGCGTCGCCGAAGTACACGAAGGCGAAGATCAGCGAGAGGAGGCCCAGCAAGGCCACGACGCCACCGGCGATGTAGCCGAACATCCCGGCGCCACCGGCGGCCGAGGGCGCGCCGAACTGCTGCTGCGGCGGGCCGCCGAACTGCTGCTGGGGACCGCCGAACCCGGGCGGGCCACCGAAGCCCTGCGGCGGCTGGCCGGGCTGCCCCGGCTGGCCGAAGCCGCCCGGCTGCTGCTGCCCGAAGCCGCCCGGCTGGCCGTAACCACCCTGCTGCTGACCGAACGCCGCGGCCGGGTTGTCGGCCGCGCTCGGCGGCGGGGTGTACGGGATCGACGGCGGCGGCTGGGAACCCGGCGGGACCAGCTGCGTGGACTCCGCGATCGGGGCGTCACCGCCCGGGTTCACCATCTGCGTCGCGTTCGCGTCGACCGGGGGCAGCGCCTGAGTGGCGCCCGCCCCGCCCTCACCCGGCCGGGTGGGCTGGACGACCTGCGTCGGCTCCGGGGTCTCCCCGAACGGAGAAGCGCCCTGTGGCTGGCCGGGCTGCACGACCTGGGTCGGCTCCGGACTACCGAACGGGTTGTCCTGCTGCGGCTGGGGGCCACTCGGCGGGCCTTGAGGTGGCTGGCCGCCACCCCACGGCTGGTTCGGTGGCTGCGGTGCACTCATGTGGGTCTTGAACCCCCTTGACGAGGACGCGAAAGTGTTCTATTTGCGTCCACGCTATCGGATCACCCGGCGGGGCGCTCGTAACGCCCCGGCCGGGTCCGCCGATCTATATCTTTCTCAGCTCCGGTTCACCGGCCGGCCAGGAAGCCCAGCAGGTCGTGCCGCGTGACGACACCGGCCGGCTTGCCGTCGACCAGCACGAGCGCGCCGTCGGCCCCCTCGAGCGCGGTCATCGCGGCGCCCACCTGCTCGCCACCACCGATCGTCGGCAGCGGCGGCGACATGTGCCGGTCGAGCCGGTCGGCCAGCTGCGCCTTGCCGGTGAACAGCGCTTCGAGCAGGTCGCGCTCGTTGACCGCGCCGACGACCTCGGCCGCCATCACCGGCGGCTCCGCGCTGACCACGGGCATCTGGCTGACGCCGAACTCGGCCAGGATCGCGATGGCCTCGGCGACCGTCTCGTTCGGGTGCGAGTGCACCAGGGCCGGCAGCTGCCCGCTCTTCTTCGTCAGGACGTCCGCGACCGTCGCGCCCGAGGAGTCCGGGGGCAGGAAGCCGTAGGAGGACATCCAGGTGTCGTTGAAGACCTTGGTCAGGTAGCCGCGGCCGCCGTCGGGCAGCAGCACGACCACGACGTCGTCCTCGGTGAGGCGCTCGGCGAGCTTCAGCGCGGCCGCGACGGCCATCCCGCAGGAGCCGCCGACCAGCAGGCCCTCTTCGAGCGCGAGCCGGCGGGTGACCTGGAACGAGTCGGCGTCGGAGACCGGGATGATCTCGTCGGCGACGTTGCGGTCGTAAGTCTCCGGCCAGAAGTCCTCGCCGACGCCTTCGACCAGGTAGGGACGGCCGCTGCCGCCGGAGTAGACCGACCCCTCCGGGTCGGCGCCGACGACCTGGACGGCGCCGTCGCTGACCTCCTTGAGGTACTTGCCGGTACCGGAGATCGTGCCGCCGGTGCCGACCCCCGCGACGAAGTGGGTGATCCTCCCGTCGGTCTGCTTCCACAGCTCCGGGCCGGTCGAGAGGTAGTGGCTCTCCGGGTTCTGCGGGTTGGCGTACTGGTTGGGCTTCCAGGCGCCGTCGATCTCGCGGACCAGGCGGTCGGAGACGTTGTAGTAGGAGTCCGGGTGCTCGGGCGCGACCGCGGTCGGGCACACCACGACCCGGGCGCCGTACGCCTTGAGCACGTTGCGCTTGTCTTCGCTGACCTTGTCCGGGCAGACGAACACGCACTGGTAGCCCTTGCGCTGGGCGACCATGGCCAGCCCGACGCCGGTGTTGCCGGACGTCGGCTCCACGATCGTGCCGCCGGGGCGCAGCGCGCCGGACTTCTCCGCCGCTTCGATCATCCGCAGCGCGATCCGGTCCTTGACCGAGCCACCCGGGTTCAGGTACTCGACCTTGGCCAGCACGAGCGGCTTGAGTCCCTTGGTCAACGAGTTCAGCTTGACCAGCGGGGTGTTGCCCACGAGGTCTGCGATGTGCTCTGCGTACTCCACGACCGCCAGCCTAAACGGCCCACCGGTGGCGTTGTCCACCCAGCACGAAGCAGACCCGGGCGGACTCCGGGTGCGCGTCGGGTAGTGACGGGGCGTTGTGCGCGAGGTCGGGCCTCTTCCGGCGCCGGCGTGTCGCTAAGCCACCAAGCCGCTACCGGTGCCGATCCGGACCCGAGGGTCGCCGCACGCTGAGCCGTCATCCCGTCCCGGAGATCCCGCCCGGCGCTGTGCGCGTAGGGGGCAATCCGTCCGAGAAGTCAGAAGGGCCCAGCGAGTGCCTCGATGTTCGGCGTTCACCGGTTCACCTCCCCCGTTCCGGAATGACGAAGCTCTTTCCGCGCCCGATTCTATCGGGCGCCGGGAGCACGCGGTTCACCCTTTCGAGTCAACCGTGTCCGGCCCGGATCGTCGTCGTCCGGGCGTTCTTCCCAGTCCTCGGGCCAGGTCCTGGCGGGCCCGGGCACCGCCTCGGCCCCGGCCAGCCGTGCCACGGTCTTCGTGCCGAAATCGACCGGACCAGCAAAAAGGGCACCGTTGAACGAGTCACGGCTGCCACCGAAAACCGTGCCGCGGAAATCGACGCGGTTCTTGAACTCCGCCTGGTTGAAGTCGGCCTTGGTGCGGAATTCGGTGCCGCGGAAGGACGTGAGCTCGTGAAACTCCGTGCCGAAGCACACGATCGACCGGATCGAACAGTGCGTGAGGTTCAGCCCGACGAGCGTCGCCCCGGAGAAGTCCAGGTCGACGTCCGACCAGAAGCCCTCGTTCGGTTGTTCGACGGATCCGGCCCGCAGGTGCAGCATCAGGATGCGCTGTGCGGTCTTGCGGACCTGCAGCTCCTCGAGGTCCTTCGCCCCCACGTCGTAGGGCATCCGCAGGTACGCGCAGAGGACGTTGACGATGGTCTGCCGGTGCGGCGCGTACCCGCCGGCGAGCCGTTCGAGCGAGTACAGCCCGGCGAGCCGGACCGGCGCCTTGTCGCTCCCGAGCTGGTCGGCGGCCTTGCTGTAGATCTCGGTGACCCGGCGTTCGGTGGCGTCGTGGTCCTTCTGCACCAGGTCCAGCTCGGCCGACCGCTGCCGCCGCGCGGCGAGCAGAAGAGCGGCTGCGCCCCCGGTCCCGACGACGATGTTGGCGGCGGTCTTCAGCGCCTCCAGCCGCGCGGTGTCCTCCGGGCGCCCGCCGCCGAGCAGGGTGAGCAGCAGCGTCGCGGCGACGCCCGCCACGACCAGCAGCCCGGCTCCCCAGAGCAGGATCGTCCTCGTGCCCAGCACCCGCGTCTCGGTCCCCACGGGGTGATCCTGCCAGTCGTCGTGTTGCCTTGGTCGCGTTCGGCTTTGCGACCGGGGCCACAGGCGGCACTATGGTGAGCAACCGCTTAGCACGCTTAGCTCGCGATACGAGGATGTGTCACGTCATGCCTGAAGCCGTCATCGTCTCCACCGCGCGCTCGCCGATCGGGCGGGCCAACAAGGGCTCGCTGGTCAGCATGCGTCCCGACGACCTGACCGTGCAGATGATCCAGGCGGCACTGGCCAAGGTGCCGCAGCTCGACCCCACCGACATCGACGACCTGATGCTGGGCTGCGGCCTGCCGGGCGGCGAATCCGGGTTCAACATGGGCCGCGCGGTCGCGGTCGAGCTCGGCTACGACCACCTGCCCGGCTGCACCGTCACGCGCTACTGCTCGTCGAGCCTGCAGACCACCCGGATGGCGTTCCACGCGATCAAGGCCGGCGAGGGTGACGTCTTCATCTCGGCCGGCGTCGAGACCGTGTCGCGGTTCTCGAAGGGCAGCTCGGACTCCTGGCCGGACACCCACAACCCGCTGTTCGCCGAGGCCGAGCAGCGGACGGTGGCGACCGCCGAGTCCGGCACCGACTCCTGGACCGACCCGCGTTCCGCCGGCGACGTCCCGGACGTCTACATCGCGATGGGCCAGACCGCCGAGAACCTGGCGCGGCTGAAGGGCGTCACGCGCGAGGACATGGACGAGTTCGGCGTCCGCTCGCAGAACCTGGCCGAGAAGGCCATCGCGGACGGCTTCTGGGCCAAGGACATCACCCCGGTGACCCTCCCGGACGGCACGGTCGTCTCGAAGGACGACGGCCCCCGCGCGGGCGTGACGCTGGAAGGCGTCTCGGGCCTGAAGCCGGTGTTCCGCCCGGACGGCCGCGTCACGGCGGGCAACTGCTGCGCGCTGAACGACGGCGCGGCGGCGCTGGTCGTGATGTCCGACACGAAGGCGCGCGAGCTGGGCCTGACGCCGCTGGCGCGCATCGTCTCGACGGGTGTCACGGGCCTTTCGCCGGAGATCATGGGTTACGGCCCGGTCGAAGCGTCCAAGCAGGCGCTGTCCCGCGCCGGCCTGTCGATCGGCGACATCGACCTGGTGGAGATCAACGAGGCGTTCGCGGCGCAGGTCATCCCGTCGTACCGCGACCTGGGCATCGACGTCGACCGCCTGAACGTCAACGGCGGCGCGATCGCGGTCGGCCACCCGTTCGGCATGACGGGCGCGCGCATCACGTCCACGCTGATCAACTCCCTGCAGCACCACGACAAGCAGTTCGGCCTGGAGACGATGTGCGTGGGCGGCGGCCAGGGCATGGCGCTGATCATCGAGCGCCTCTCCTGACCTACGGGTCGTGGGGGGGGGGGGGGGGGGGGGGGGGCCCCCCCCCCCCCCCCCCCCCCCCCCCCCCCCCCCCCCCCCCCCCCCCCCCCCCCCGGCCGCGGCCGCGCGCCCCACACGAA
>NZ_JBICSQ010000024.1:94232-112325 GCF_043197175.1 Amycolatopsis sp. NPDC049252 | reverse complement strand
ATCCGCACCGAACGCCGAGCCGACGTGCATCGAGCCATCCTCAGCCTGGCCTGCTCCATGATCTGCCTACGCAAACTCATTCTGAACTGACCCCTTAGAGTCCCTCAATGCGACATTCACGGCTTTGCGGCGTTCAGGTTCAGGCCCGGCGGGTGGCTCGGCGGAAGAGTTCGTCCGCGCCCCACACCAGGACCGGCATCGGCAGCATCAGCGCGATCACCCAGGCCGGCAGCGCCGCCGTGCCGAACAAGCTTTGCAGTGGTGGCAGGTAGATCAACGCCGCCGCGAAGACCAGCTCGAACGCGATTCCCCCGAGCAGCAACCGGTTCGTCGTCAAGCCGATCTTCCGCAACGAGACCCGCTCGGTGCGGGACGCGAACGCCGTGCCGATCTGGCAGAACACGATCGCCGCGAAGCTTGCCGTTGTCGCCTGGAGGTACGCGTGGTGCAGCGGCGCTCCGGCCGAGACGTCCGCGCCCGGGTGCCAGCCCGCCGCGTACAGCACCGCGAAGTACGCGCCCAGCACCAGGATCCCCGACAGCAGGCCCATGATTCCCCAGGCCCGCAACAGCATCCGGCCGGTGACCACACCTTCCGAGCGCCGCCGCGGGCCGCGGGCCATCAAGCCCGGCTCCGCGGGTTCGCGGCCGAGGGCCAGCGCGGGGAGAGTCTCCGTGCCCAGGTCGATCGCCAGGATCTGCAGCACCGTGAGAGGCAGCGGGATCAACCCGCCGGACACGGCGAACAGCAGGAACGGCAGGACTTCCGGGACCGCGTGCGCGAAGATGTAGAGCACGAACTTGCGGACGTTGTCGAAGACCCGCCGCCCCTCGCGCACGCCGGCGACGATCGTCGCGAAGTTGTCGTCGGTGAGCACCACCGTCGCCGCTTCCTTCGCGACGTCCGTGCCGCCGACGCCCATCGCCACGCCGATGTCGGCCCGGCGCAGGGCCGGCGCGTCGTTGACGCCGTCGCCGGTCATCGCCACGACCTCGCCGCAGTCGCGCAGGGCGTCGGCGATGCGCAGCTTGTCCTCCGGTGCCGCGCGGGCGAACACGATCTCGCCGCCGGCTTTGAGCGCTTCGTCCAGAGAGGACTCGGGCATTGTCGCGAGTTCGTCGCCGCTGATCACGCGGTCCGCGCCGATCCCGACGCGGCGGGCGATCTCCGCCGCGGTCCGGCCGTTGTCGCCGGTCACGACGTGGACGGTGATCCCCGCCGAATGGCAGTTCGCGACCGCGGCGGCGACCTCGGGACGCGGCGGGTCGACGAGCCCCACCAGACCCAGCAGGCACAGCTCCGACTCGGCTTCTTCGCGGCTCCCCGGCACCTCGGGTACGCCGCGGCGGGCGACGGCCAGCACGCGCAGGGCCCGGCCCGCCATCTCGTCGACACGCTCGACGAGCCGCTCCCGCAGCGCGGGCGTCAACGGGACTTCGGCGCCAGAGCCGTCGAAAACCGACGTGCACCGCGGTATCACCTGTTCGGGCGCGCCCTTGGTGGCCACTAACAGGGATCCGCCGACGGAGTCCACAGTGGACATCCGCTTGAGCCGGGGGTCGAACGAGTACAGAGTTCTCCGCGCGGTCTCCCGGGCGGCAGGTTCGAGCGCGGTCCCGTGGCCGGCCGCGTACCCCAGCAGGGCCAGCTCGGTCGGGTCGCCGCTCTCCGAAGCGAGGTCGGCGGTGCTGCACCGGGCGAGCGACGCGGCCAGCACGGCCGCGTCGTCCACCGGAGCGCCCAGCCCGTCCCGGGCCTCTTCGACGTGCATCGTGTTGCGGGTCAGGGTCCCGGTCTTGTCGGTGCAGATCACCGTCGTCGAGCCCAGCGTCTCGACCGCCGACAGCCGTTTGACGAGCGCGCCTTCCTTGGCCATCGACCGCACCCCGGCGGCCAGGGCGAGGGTGATCGTCGGCAGCAGGCCCTCGGGGACGTTCGCCACGAGCAGGCCGATGGCGAACACGAACGCGGCCGACCACGACAGCCCGGCCAGCCAGCCCAGCGGCAGGAACCCGATGCCGACGACGACGGCAACGCCGGCGATCAGCCACGCGACGCGCCGCACCTGCCGTTCCAGCGGGCTTTCCTCCCGGCCCACCCGGGCCGACAACGACGCGATCCGGCCGATCTCGGTGTGCCGGCCGGTGGCGTGCACGACCGCGTGCGCGGCGCCGGCGACGCACACCGTGCCGCTGAACACGAGCACCGGTGACTCCAGCGGCCGGGAAGCGTCGTCGGGGACGTCGGCCATCCGCGTCACCGGCGCCGACTCCCCCGTCAGCATCGAGGCGTCGACGTCGAGGGTGCCCTCCACCAGCCGGGCGTCGGCGGGGACGCGGTCGCCCTCGGCGAGCACCAGCACGTCCCCGGGCACGATCTCGGTCGCGGGCACGTGCCAGACGCTGCCGTCGCGCAGCACCGAGGCGCGGTCGGGCAGGTAGCGGCCGAGCGCTTCGACGGCCTTCTCCGCCTGCTGTTCCTGCACGAACGCCAGCAGGCCGTTGAGCAGGATGACGCCGACGATGGCGATCGCGAGGTTGCTCGTCCCGGCGAACCAGGCGAGCCCGGCCGCGACCCACAGCAGCAGCGCGAGCGGGTGGATCAGCTGCCGCAGGATGGCCAGCGGCCAGGTCGCCCCGCGGTGCGACGGCAGCGCGTTGGGACCGCTCACCTGGAGACGGCGAGTGGCTTCACGGGCGCTCAGGCCGGTGACTCCCGTGCGCAGGTCCCGCAGCAGCAGGGCGACGGGCTCGCGCGCATCGACCTCAGGCGCCTCCTCGGCGACCGGCTTGGACCTCAGGTGCATGGTCATCGTCAGGAGTTCCTTCGCTTCGGGGTGGCAAGGCCGACCAGGAGCACGGCCTGCGGGACGCCGGGCAGCGACGACTCGCCGGCTGCCCGGAGGGGCAGCACCTGGGAGGAGAGGCCGCGAACGGCCGCGGCGAGCCGGGTCGAGTGCAGTGCCGCGCCGGCCAGGAGGTGGTGCCGACGGCTGTCGCCGGGTGTGGTGATCAGCAGCGACGAGTGCCCGGTGACGTCGGCGCCGAGGCGCCTGAGCGTCGCCACCCAGTCCGGGCGGACGATCCGCACGGCCGTGTCCGGCCAGAAGTCCTCCGCGGCCAGCGCGCCCAGGACGGCGAGGCCGACCGGCAGCAAGTCACCGCCGTGACCGAGTTTGCGCAGCGCGTCGTACCGCGCCCATTCCCCGTCGGACGCGGTGCGCGCGCCGCCGACCCGGACGACCGCCGCGATGTCGGGACGGTCCGGGTCGCGGGGAAACGCGACCTCCGGTTCGTGGCACAGCACCCGCACCACGGTCCAGATCGTCGACAGGGCCGCCCCGCACTCGAGGAGGGCGGCCGTCCCCGCCCGCTCGCGCCGCGACGGAGGTTCGGTCAGCAGGATCTCGTCAGGCCGGACCTGCGCGACGCAGCGGTTCGGACCCTGCCGGAGCAGAGCGTCGGCGAGCACGGCCTTCGACGATCGTTCCCAGCGGAACTCGAGGGAGGTCATCGACCGACGTGTCTCGAGGCGGCCTTGCCGGTGGCCAGCAGGCCGTCGACGTCGATCACGGTGACCCGGTTCTCCAGCCCGGCCGGGATCTCGGCCCGCACATCGGGATCGGGCGAGACCAGCGCGATCGGCACGTGGTCGCGGATCGCGCAGACGACCCCGTACTCGCGGGCGGTCAGGTCGGGGCCCTGGCCGCGGACGTCGACGACGAGGTCGGGCTGGGCGAAGGGCTCGTCGAGCGGGCACATGGCCCCCGGCGCGAGGGCCCGGCAAAGCCCGGCGCGACTGTGGCACCGGCTCACCAGGCAACCGGTGTCCCACAGGGGCTGGACAAGGAAATCGGCGTCTCCGAAGGACGCTTCGGTCAGGAGGACGTGCATGGCTCACCTCACGGCCAGTCGGGCGAGCGCTTCTTCGGCGCCGCGCGCGAGTTCGAGGTCTTCCCGGGCGAAGACGATCAGGGCGGGCACCGGCGAGTCCGCCGCGGTGACGATCCGGTCGGCGTGGCTGTAGGGGACGTCGCCGGCGCGCAGGCCGAGCACGCCCAGTCCGTCGATGACCGACCGGATCACCTCCGGTTCGTGCTCGGCGACGCCGCCGGTGAACACGACCGCGTCCAGTCGCGGCAGGTTGGTCGCGGCCGCGCCGATCTCCCGGCCGAGCCGGTGGCGGTAGACGTCGAGGGCGACCTCGGCGTCCCGCTCGCCGTGCTCCGCCGCGGCCCGCACCCGGCGCAGGTCGCCGTTGGTGCCGGTCATCCCGGCGAGCCCGGAGCGGTGGAAGAGCGCGTCGGCCATCTCGGCCGGGCTCATCGGCGCGGTCTGCATCACGTGCAGCAGCAGTCCCGGGTCGATCGAGCCGGACCGGGTCGCCATCATGGCGCCTTCCAGCGGGGTGAAGCCCATGCTGGTGTCGACGCCGTGGCCGTCGCGGATCGCGGTCACCGACACGCCGGCGCCGACGTGCGCGCAGACCAGGTGCAGGTCCTCGGGCGCGCGGCCGAGCAGCTCGGCGGTCCGGCCCAGCGCGTGCCGGCACGACAGGCCGTGGAAACCGTAGCGGCGCAACCGGTTCTGGGCCGTCCACGCCCGCGGCAGGGGGTACCGCGAGGCCGCTTCGGGCATGTCGGCGTGGAACGCGGTGTCGAAGCAGGCCACCACCGGGACCTCGGGGAAGCGCCGGCGCACCTCCCGGGTCACCTCGAGCGACAGGGGCTGGTGGTTGGGTGCGAGGGAGGTCAGGCGTTCGAGGTTCGCGAGGAGCGCGTCGTCGACCAGCGCCGGCACCTTCTGCGCCCCGCCGTGGACGAAGCGGACCGCGACGGCGTCCACGTCGGGCCAGCGGCGGATCACCTGGGCCACCGCGCCGGGGTCGCCCAGGTCCCACGCGGTCCAGCCGACGGCGGTGCCGTCGGCGACCAGCGAGACCTTCATGCTCGACGAACCCGGGTTCAGGGTCAGCACACGCACGGCTTTCCTCCGGTCCTTCAGTCCCGCAAGTGGCGCAGGAACGGGTCGGTGGCGACGGGCCGTGCGAACCGGGCGCGGACGTCGAGCGCCACGCAGCCGTCGGTTCGGACCCGCACCGGGTTGAGGTCCAGCTCGGTCAGCTCGGGCACGAGTTCGGCGAGCCTGCCGACCTTCAGCAGCAGCTGCCGCACGGCCGCCCGGTCGAGCTGGCCCGACCAGAGCGCCTTCGACGCGCGCAGGCCGTCGAGCAGCTGGTCGGCGTCCGCCCCGGTCAGCGGCGCGAGGCGGGCGGCGTGGTCGGCGATCAGGTCGGTGTCGACGCCGCCGAGGCCGAAGACGACCAGCGGCCCGAACACCGGGTCCGAGCGCACGCCGACCAGCACCTCCCGGCCGGGTTCGGCCATCGGCTGGACGGTGACCCCGCGCAGCGCGGAGCCGAAGCGGGACCGGAAGGTGCGGAACGCGTCGAGGATGCGGTCGGCACCGCGCACGTTGAGCAGCACGCCGCCCCCGGCGGACTTGTGCAGCAGCCCCTCGGCGTCGGCCTTCAGCACGACCGGCGTGCCCGGGTCGGCGGCCGCGGCGTCCATCGAATCGCCGGCTTCGACGTAGGTGGTCTCCACCATCGGGATGCCGGCCAGGCGCAGCAGTTCGACGGCGTCAGCCGGTGGCAACCAGCCCTCGCGCCCGGTGGCGAACGCCCGAAGCGCGTCCGGATCTTCCAGTGGGGCAAGGGAATCGTCGGTCTCGGGCCGGTTCAACCACCGCTCGTAGCGGACGAGCCGGGCGAGCACGGCAGCGGCCGCGGCGGGGTCGTCGTAGCACGCGGTCACGCCGGTGCCGGGCACCAGCGGGGCGACGCGGGCGCGCTGCCCGGGGCGTACCGCGAAGACGGTTTTGTACTCGGGCGGGAGCACGTCGGCGAGCGCGGTCCCGGGGTCGCCGACCGCGGTCGGCACGGTCGCCGCGATCACCGCGTCGACGCCGTCGTCGGCGAGCACGGCGCGCAGCGCGTCGGCGAACACCTCGGCGGGGACGGCCGCGGTCGTGTCGACCGGGTTCCGCACGGCGGCTTCGTGCGGCAGCAGTTTCGCGAGGCGCTCTTTGGTGTCGTCGGACAGCTCCGCCATCACCAAGCCTTCGCGTTCGCAGGCGTCCGCGGCCAGCACCCCGGCGCCGCCGGCGTTGCTGACGACAGCCACGCGCGGCCCGCCCGGCAGCAGCTGCCAGGACAGCCCGGCGATGACGTCGACCAGCTCGGCGACCGTGTCGACGGCGATGACCCCGGCCTGCTCGAACAGCGCGTCCCGGGTGACGGCGGGGGTCGCCGCGGCGGCGGTGTGCGAAGCGGCGGCGCGCTGCGCGGTGTCGCCGCTGCCCGACCGGACGGCCAGCACCGGGCGGGTGCGGGCCAGCTGCCGCGCCAGGCGGCTGAACTTGCGCGGGTTGCCGAAGGATTCGAGGTAGAGCACGGCGATCTCGGTCCGGCGGTCGGCGGTCCACCACATCAGCAGGTCGTTGCCGCTGACGTCGTACTTGTCGCCGGTCGAAACCAGGTTCGACATGCCGAGACCCAGGTCGTCGAGCGACTCCGCGAGCGCGATCCCGACACCGCCGGACTGGGTGACCACGCCGATGTTGCCGGGGCGGACGGGCGTGCCCAGGAACGTCAGGTTCAGCGGGGAGGCGGGGTCGGTGGAGACGACGCCGAGGCAGTTCGGGCCGACCAGCCGCATGCCGTAGTCGCTCACCGCCGCGTGCACCCGGGTCCCGGCTTCGGTGCCGGTCAATCCCGAGGAGATGATGACGATCGCCCGGACGCCGCGTTTCCCGCATTCTTCGACCGCGTCCGCGGCGGCCGGGGCGGGCAGGCAGACCACAGCGAGTTCGGGCGTGCGGCTCAGGTCCGCGACGCTCGCCGCGGACGGCACGCCGAGGATCTCGCTCGTGTGAGGGTTCACCACCTCGACCGGGCCCGGGTAGCCGGACGCGACCAGGTTGGCCAGGACCGCGTGCCCGACCGAGCCGGGCCGCCGTCCCGCGCCGATCACGGCGATCGAGGCGGGCTTGAGGATGTGGGCCAGGCTGGCCGCGTCGGCGACGGAGTCACGCTTCAGGACGGCGTCCAGGTAGGCGGCGTCCTCCTCGAGGACCATCACGACGTCGCGCTCGGGGCCGCCGACGCTCGCCTCGAACCGCAGGCCGAGGTCGGCGAAGACGTGGAGCACCTTGGAGTTCTCGGCGAGCACCTCGGCGACGAAGCGCTTCAAGCCGGTTTTCCGGGCGTGGGAGACGAGGTGTTCCATCAGCAGGGTCGCGACGCCTTGAGTACGCAACGAGGCGTCGACGACCAGTGCGACTTCGGCCTCCGCGGTGTCCTTCAGCTGTTCGTAGTTCGCCACGCCGACGAGCTCGCCACACCGGTAACAGCCCACGGCGTAGTGGCCAGGGCCGGTTTCGGCGGTCATGTCCGCGGCGAGTTTGTCCAACATGGACGGACGGGCGCCGAAGAACCGGAAGTAGGTGTCCTGCTGGGTGAGCCGGGTGTGCAGGCTCAGCACCTCGGCGGTGTCGGCCGGGTGCAACGGGCGCACGAGCACCACGTCACCGCCGGCGAGCAGGGCCCGGGAGCCCGCGTCCACGCTCATCGTTTCTCCTCGAACACCTGAGGGTGGGCGCGACCGGCCAAGGGGTCGCGCCCACCGCGGGATGGTCACCTAGTCCTTGGTGACCTGGATCTTCACGTGCTTGTCACGCGGGTGCTCCGAAACCGGCATCGAGATCTCGAGGATGCCGTCGGTGTAGGTCGCCTTGACCTTCGCGGGGTCGGCCCCGGCCGGCAGGCTGACCGTCCGGCTGAAGGTGCCGTAGTAGAACTCGCTGCGGCCCTCCGTGGTCTCCTTCGCCTCCCGCTTGGCGGCGATGGTGAGCAACCCGTTGTGCGTGGTCACGGAGATGTGCTTCTCCGGGTCGAAGCCGGGCAGCTCCGCGCGGACGAGGTACTTTCCGTCCTCCGTGGACTCCTCGATCCGCATGGGGTTGTGCTCGGCGAACGGCCAGGGGTTGTCCAGCCACGCCGCGATGCTCGGCAACGCCAGGCGTGAACCCGGCACCAAGGCAGTCATCGTGTTTCTCCTTCCCGCGGCGACGGGCGCCGCACCACAAGGAGACCGCGGGGAGGGGGCCCGGCGACGCGGCCGGACTACCCGAACCGCGAGGACCTTCGTCACCGAACCCCATCCGGGGACCTAAGCCCCTGTGCTCCGCCCTGGCGCGCTGTCACCGTCGGCGGACCGGGGCGGAACGGAGGAGCCATGGACCAGCCTGCGGAAACCTGGAGTTTCGACGTCGCGGTCGAGCACGGGCCGAACCGGACCCGCGCGCAGCTCGTGCTGCGCACCCCGGAGGGGCAGGAGTTCTCCGGCGTCGGCCTCGCCCACCGGAGCGGACCCGCGCGGATCGCGGGCTACCTCGCGCTGGGCCGCGCCATGTCCGACCTCACGGAGGAGCTGGTCGAGGCGGCGACCGCCGAACTGGAAGCCGAGACCGGTGGTGTGTGGCGCGCCTGAGCCGCTCAGCGCAGCGGTGCGGACCACTCCACCTTCAGACCGCCCTCGGGACCGGGCTCGAGGGCGAACCGGCCGCCCACGGCTTCCGCGCGTTCACGCAGGTTGCCGAGGCCGCTCGGCGAGACGTCGGCGGGGATACCCTTGCCGTCGTCGACCACGACGATCCGCAGTACGTCGTCCTTCACCGCGACCGACACCCACAACGTCGAGGCTTCCGCGTGCCGCACCGCGTTGCTGACCGCCTCGCGCACCACCGCCTCGACGTGCTCGGCCAGCTGGGCGGGCACGGTGTCGATCGGGCCGGACATGCTGATCGTCGGGTGCACCGGCGCGTCGTCGGTGAGCTCGGCGATCGCGTCGTGCAGGCGGTGCCGCAGCCGGGTCTCCCCCGCCGCGCCGCCGTGCAGGTCGAAGATGGCCGTGCGGATCTCCTGCACGATCTCGTGCATCTGCTGGATGCTGTCCCCGAGCCGTTTCTGCAGCTCCGGCGACTTCGTCCGCCGCTGGGTGCTCTGCATGGACAGGCCGACCGCGAACAGCCGCTGGATGACGTGGTCGTGCAGGTCGCGGGCGATCCGGTCGCGATCGCCCAGCACGTCCAGCTCGCGGGCGGCCCGCTGCTGCGCCGCCAGCTGCAGGGCCAGCGCGGCCTGGTCGGCAAAGGACGCGACGACCGACAGCTGGGCCGACTCGAAGGGCGCCGCGCTCGGCTCCCGGACGGTGATGAGCACGCCGGTCGTGCGGTCACCCGCGCGCAGCGGCACCACCAGGGCCGGCCCGAAGCCGAACTCCCGCAGTTCCAGCTCGGGGACGCTGCGCGGCGTCCGGTCCCGGTAGACCGCGCCGGGCACACTTCCCTCGAGGGCGATGTGCAGACCCGACAGCTCGGCCGCCCGGGCCCCGGCGCAGACGGTGACCGTCAGGTCGTCGACGTCGTCGCCCCAGTCCTCGTCGACGTCGAGGCGCCCGGAGTTCGGCAGCGCGAGCATGGTGACGTCGGAGCCGGTCAGCTCGAGCGCGCGGCTCGCGATGATGTTGAGCGCTTCGGCCGGGTCGGTGCCGCCCAGCAGCTCGGTGGTCACCTCACTGGTCGCGGCCAGCCACTGCTGCCGCACCCGCGCCTGCTCGTAGAGGTGTGCGTTCTCGATCGCGATGCCCGCCGCGGCGGCCAGTGCCTGCACGACGACCTCGTCGTCGTCGGTGAACGGTTCCCCGTTCTTCTTTTCGGTGAGGTACAGCCGCCCGAACACCTCGTCGCGCACCCGGACCGGCACCCCGAGGAACGAGTGCATCGGCGGGTGGTCCGCCGGGAACCCGACCGACGCCGGATGGGCCGAGATCTCCTCCAGCCGCAACGGTTTCGCCTCGTCGATGACCACGCCGAGGACGCCGTGCCCCTGGGGCAGGTCGCCGATCAGCCGCCGCGTTTCGTCGTCGATGCCGAGGTAGATGAACTCGGACAGCGAGCCGTCCTCGGCGAGCACGCCCAGCGCGCCGTACTTGGCCTCGCCGAGCTCGATCGCGGCCTGCACGATGCGCCGCAGCGTGGCGTCCAGCTCCAGCCCGGACGCGACGGCCAGCACCGCGTCGAGCAGGCCGTCCATCTTGTCGCGGGTGCCGATCAGCAGCTCGATGCGGTCCTGCAGATCACGCAGGACCTCACGCAACCGCAGGCCGGAGAGCGTCCCCGCCATCCGGCGCGACCCGTACTCCGGCTGCTGTCCCGGTTCGTTCACCGACACCGTGTCCACGACCTCCGCAATGCCGCTGGTGACTTTGTCCCCTTTTCGCAGGCCGCTCCGGCAAGAGACCGTCGGGGAGAAGTTCAGGCACCACAGTGTGCCGCGCGCCGGCACCAAGGGGAAACCATGACACCACCCGTCACCTCGATCGGCCTGCTCGACCCCGATCAGGTGAAGTCCGTGATCGGCGCGGCCGTGCTGGCACCGTCGACGCACAACACCCAGCCGTGGCGGTTCCGCTGCACCCCGGCCGGCCTGGAGCTGCACACCGATCCGGACCGGGCCCTGCCGGTGGCCGACGCCGACCGGCGGGAGCTGCTGCTCTCGTGCGGGGCCGCGCTGTTCAACCTGCGCACGGCGATCCACGCGCTGGGCGCGCACCCGGCCACGACGCTGCTGCCCCGGCGGGACGACCCGACGCTGCTGGCCGTCGTCCGCCCGTTCGCGGCTCGCCAACCCGACCAGCGGCTCGTCCGGCTGGCCGACGCCATCCCGCGCCGCCACACGAACCGCACCCCGTTCGAGTCGGCCGTGATCCCCGAGCCGGTCGTCGCCGGGCTGCGCCACGCGGCCGAGGTCGAGCAGGCCTGGCTGCCGCGGCTCGACGCGCACCAGCTGGACCGGCTGCGGGAGCTGGTGCGCAAGGGACACCAGGCCCAGATCACCGATCCCGCCTTCCTCGCCGAGTGGCGGCACTGGACCGCTCGCAGCCGGGAGAGCCGCGATGGCGTGCCGGAGTACGCGGCGGGCGCGATGCCGTCGGAGGACGGCTGGATCCTGCGCGACTTCGGCTCACGGCGGCGCGGCCAGGTCGACGAATCCGAACCCGTGGTCGTCGTCATCGGCTCGTTCGACGACAAGAAGGCCGACCGGATCCGCGCGGGCCAGGCGATGCAACGCGTCCTGCTCACCGCGACGGCCGCGGGCTTCGACGCGTCGTTCATCTCGCAGCCGGTGGAGGTCCCCACGGTGCGGGCGGAGCTGCGCACCCTGCTCGGCGGTGGGTTGTGGCCGCAGATCGTGCTGCGCCTGGGCCAGGGCACGCCGGTGCCGTGGACACCGCGCCGTTCTCTGGAAGACGTCCTGCTGGAGCCGGATCGGCTGAGCGCTTAGTTCCCCTGCTGGCGCAGCTCGGTGGCGAGGACGGCGGCCTGGGTCCGCCGTTCCATCCCCAGCTTCGTCAGCAGGCGCGAGACGTAGTTCTTGACGGTCTTCTCGGCCAGGAACATCCGCTCCGAGATCTGCCGGTTGGTCAGGCCCTCGCCGATCAGCTCCAGCAGCTTGCGCTCCTGGTCGGACAGGTCCGACAGCGGGCCCTTCTTGGTCTGGCTGTCGCGCAGCTTGGCCATCAGCGCGGCCGCCGCGTGGGCGTCGAGCAGGGACTTGCCCGCGCCGACGTCGCGCACGGCCGAGACCAGGTCCATGCCCTTGATGTCCTTGATGACGAATCCGCTGGCCCCGGCCATCACCGCGTCGAGCATCGCCTGCTCGTCAGTGTAGGAGGTGAGCATCAGGACCTTCAGCTCCGGCAGCTTCGAGCGCAGCTCGCGGGCCAGCTCGATGCCGTTGCCGTCGGGCAGCCGGACGTCGAGCACGGCGACGTCGGGATTGAGCGCGGGGATCCGGGCAAGGGCCTGCGAGACGCTGCCGGCCTGGCCGATCACCGTCAGTTCCTCGTCCTCGTCCAGCAGATCGGCGACACCACGACGGACGACCTCGTGGTCGTCGACGAGAAACACGCGGAGCATTCCGGCCTCCTGGGAACGGTTGACGAGCTCAGCCTACGACCACAGGGCCTCCGACGGCAGGGACCCGTGACCGTCGCGAAAGTGACCAAGGACCCTCTCGCCGCGGGCCTGCCGGCGCGGATGCTGCCGTGGTCAGCAAGAACGGCGAGCAGGAGAACCGGATGAGCACCCTGGACCTGGCGCGGTGGCAGTTCGGGATCACCACCGTGTACCACTTCATCTTCGTCCCGTTGACCATCGGGCTGTCCTTCCTGGTCGCCGGGATGCAGACGGCCTGGGTGCGCACCGGCAACGACAGGTACCGCCGGATGACGAAGTTCTGGGGGAAGCTGTTCCTCATCAACTTCGCCCTGGGCGTGGCGACCGGGATCGTGCAGGAGTTCCAGTTCGGGATGAACTGGTCGGACTACAGCACGTTCGTCGGCGACATCTTCGGCGCGCCGCTGGCCATCGAAGGACTGCTCGCGTTCTTCCTCGAATCGACGTTCCTCGGCCTGTGGATCTTCGGCTGGGACAAGCTCCCGAAGAAGCTCCACCTCGCGACGATCTGGATCGCCGCGACCGGCACCCTGCTCTCGGCGTACTTCATCCTCGCCGCCAACTCCTGGATGCAGCACCCGGTCGGCTCGGCGGTCAACCCCGCCACCGGCCGCGCGGAGCTCAAGGACTTCGGCGCCGTGCTCACCAACTCGACCGCCATCGGCGCCTTCGCCCACACCATCACCGCGTGCTTCCTGACCGGCGGCATGTTCGTCGTCGGGATCAGCGCCTGGCAGCTTCGCAAGAACCGCAACGCCGACGTCTTCCGGCCGTCGATGAAGCTCGCGCTGGTCACCGTCCTGATCGCCAGCCTCGGTGTCATCGTCACCGGTGACCTGCAGGCCCGCCTGATGACCGAGCAGCAGCCGATGAAGATGGCCGCGGCCGAAGCGCTCTACGACACCGTCGCGCCCGCGTCGTTCTCGCTGTTCACGATCGGCTCGCTCGACGGCTCGCAGGAGAAGTTCTCCATCCGCGTCCCCGGCGTGCTCTCGTTCATGGCCACCGGCACCTTCGACGGCCAGGTCGAGGGCATCAACAACCTCCAGGCCGCCGAACAGCAGGCCTACGGCCCCGGCGAGTACCGGCCGGAGGTTCCCGTCACCTACTGGACGTTCCGCCTGATGATCGGCTTCGGCTTCCTCTGCCTGCTGCTGTCGGCGGCCGGCCTGTGGCTGTTCCGCCGCGGCCGCACCCCGCGCGCCAAGTGGTTCTTCCCGGCCGCCACCGCGGCGATCGCCCTGCCTTACCTGGCCAACAGCGTCGGCTGGATCTTCACCGAGATGGGCCGCCAGCCGTGGTCGGTGTTCGGCGTGCTCAAGACCGCCGACTCGGTGTCGCCCACGGTGCCCGCGAGCAGCGTGCTGACCTCGCTGATCGTCTTCACCGTCCTCTACGGCGCACTCGCGGTCGTCGACGGCGTCCTGATGGTCCGCTACGCCAAGGCTGGTCCCCCGCCGCCCGAGGCACCCCGCGACGAAACCGATTCCGACGAGCCGCGGCCCGCGGCCTTCGCCTACTAAGCGCCGGAGACCCGTCATGGCCCTCACCGACATCTGGTTCCTGCTCATCGCGGTCCTCTGGACCGGCTACTTCGTCCTCGAAGGGTTCGACTTCGGCGTCGGCATGCTGCTGCGGATCCTCGGCCGCGACGACACCGACCGCCGCGTGCTGATCAACACGATCGGACCGGTCTGGGACGGCAACGAGGTCTGGCTGCTCGTCGCCGGCGGCGCCACCTTCGCCGCGTTCCCGCTCTGGTACTCGAGCCTGTTCTCCGGGTTCTACCTGGCCCTGCTGCTGGTGCTGGTCGCCCTCATCCTGCGCGGGGTGGCGTTCGAGTTCCGCGGCAAGATCGACAGCCCGCGCTGGCGCAATGTCTGGGACTGGATCATCGTGTTCGCCTCGGCCGGCCCGGCGCTGCTGTGGGGTGTCGCCTTCGGCAACATCGTGCACGGCGTCCCGCTCGACGCGAAGCACCACTTCACGGGCACGTTCTTCACCCTGCTCAACCCGTACGCGCTGCTCGGCGGGCTGGCCACGCTGACGCTGTTCGCCTTCCACGGCGCGGTGTTCCTGACGCTGAAGACGACCGGCGAGATCCGCGGCCGGGCCCAGTCGCTGAGCCGAGCGCTGGGCGGCGCGGCGATCGTGTTCGGCGGCGTCTTCCTCGGTTACACCGCGATCGAGCACGGCGGCTGGTCCTGGCTGACGGCGCTGATCGCCGCGGCGCTGCTGGTCGCGGGCGTGCTGTTCGCCGCCGGTGAGCGCGACGGCCTCGCGTTCGCGAGCACCGCCGGGGCGATCGTCGCCGTCACCGTGACGCTGTTCTGGTCGCTGTACCCGAACGTGCTGCCCTCGACGAGCGACCCGGCGTTCGGACTGACCACGACCAACGCGTCCTCGACGCACTACACGCTGCAGATCATGACCTGGGTCGCCGTCGCGTTCACCCCGATCGTGCTGGCCTACCAGGCCTGGACGTACTGGGTGTTCCGCAAGCGCCTCGGCCGGGACTCGATCCCGGCCGGCGGCGGGCTCCCCGCGGGCCGTCGGTGAGGCCCCTCGACCCGCGGCTGCTCCGCCACGCGAGCGCGGTCCGGCCGTTCGTCCTCGCCTGCGCCGCCCTGGGCGGGCTGACGGCGATGCTGGTGCTCGCCCAGGCGGAGCTGCTGGCGAAGACGATCACGTGGGCCTTCCTCGGCGGCGCCGCGCTGCGGAACCTGCTCGTCCCGGTCGGGATGCTGCTGCTGGTGGTGCTCGCCCGGTCCGGCATCGCCTGGCTGTCGGAGACGACCGCGCACCGCGCCGCCGCCCGGGCGCTCTCCCAGCTGAGGGAGACCGTCATCGGGTCGGCGCTGCGGATCGGGCCTCGGCAGGCGGACCGCTCCCCCGCCGAGGTCGCGTCCTTGGCGACGCACGGCGTCGACCGGCTGGAGGGCTACTTCGCGCGGTACCTGCCGCAGCTGCTGATCGCCTCGGTCGTGCCGCTGGTGGTCGGGGTGCGGATCCTGGTCGCCGACTGGGTGGCCGCGGTGATCGTGGGCCTCACCGTGCCGCTGATCCCGCTCTTCATGATCCTCATCGGGCGCTACACCCAGCGTGACGTCCGGCGGCAGTGGAAGACGCTTTCGTTGCTGGGCAACCACTTCCTCGACCTCGTCGCCGGGCTGGCCGAGCTGACCGCGTTCGGCCGGGCCCGCGCCCAGCTGCGCTCGCTGCGGGAGATCACCGAGAAGTACCGCACGCAGACCTTGAAGACGCTGCGCGTCGCGTTCCTGTCCGCGCTCGCCCTCGAACTGCTGGCGACGCTGTCGGTCGCGGTTGTCGCCGTCTCGATCGGCCTGCGGCTGCTGGCCGGCGACCTAGACCTGCACACCGCGCTCGTCGTCCTGATCCTGGCGCCCGAGGTCTACCTGCCGCTGCGCGCGGTCGGCGCCCGGTTCCACGACAGCGCCGAAGGCCTCGCCGCGGCCGAGGAGATCATCGCACTCGCCGACACGCCCGCCGGCGACACCGGCACCGGCACCGTTCCCGACCTTACCCGGGTGGCCCTGCGCTGCGAGGACGTGACGGTGCAGGGCCGGTCCGGGCCGATCCTCGACGCCTTCAGCCTGCGAATCCCGCCCGGTGAGGTGGTCGGGGTGACCGGCCCGAGCGGCGCGGGCAAGTCGACCCTGCTCGACGTCCTGCTCGGCTGGCGGCGGCCCGGCTCCGGCCGGGTCGTGCTCGGGGACGTCGACCTCGCCGACGTCGGCCGCGCGACCTGGCACCGGCACCTCGCCTGGGTGCCGCAGCAGCCGCACCTGGTCGCCGGGACCGTGGCGGAGAACATCCGGCTGGGGTCCCCAGCCGCGACCGACGACGACGTCCTCGCGGCGGCCGACGTCGCCGCGCTCGACGTCGCCCTGGACACCCCGGTCGGCGAGCTGGGCGCCGGGCTGTCGACCGGGCAGCGCCGACGGGTCGCGCTGGCCCGCGCGGTCCTGCTCGACCGGCCGCTGATCCTGCTCGACGAGCCCACCGAAGGCGTCGACGCCGAGACCGAGGCCGTCATCCTGGACCGGCTGCCCAAGGTCTTCGCCGGACGGACCGCGGTGATCGTCAGCCACCACCCCGCGGTGCTGGCCCGGTGCGACCGGGTCGTCACCCTCGACGGCCCGGCTTCGGCGGTGGCTCCTTCGCTGGACGCGGCCCCGGCGTCGTCCGCGCCGGCCCGCCCGGTCGCCCTCGCACCGGTCGTCGACATGTCCACTGTGGAGGGTTCGCGGTCGAAGTGGCGGCCGCTGCTGGACGCCGTGCGCCCGCACCGGTGGCGCCTCGCCCTCGCCTGCCTGGCCGCGACCGCCGCGCTCGGCTGCGGGGTCGCGCTGACCGCGACGTCGTCGTGGCTGATCGCCACGGCCGCGCTGCACCCGCCGGTGCTGAGCCTGATGGTGGCGATCGTCGCCGTGCGCACGTTCGGCCTGGCCAAGGGCATCCTGCGGTACCTCGAACGGCTGCTGTCCCACGACGTCGCCCTGCGGGCGCTGACCGAACTGCGCGTCCGGGTGTGGGCCCAGCTGGTCCGGATCGGCCCGGCCCGCACCGCCCGGCTGCGCCGCGGCGATCTGCTGAACCGGCTGGTGTCCGATGTGGACAGCCAGCAGGACGTCCTGGTCCGTGGCCTGGTGCCGGGGATCGCGACGTTCGCGGTCCTCGCCGGGACGGCGGTCACCCTCGGCGTGATCCTGCCCGGCGCCGGCTTCGCGGCCGCCATCGGCCTGTTCGCCGCCGGGGTGCTCGCCCCGGTCGTCGCCGCCCTGACGGCCCGCCGGGCCCAGCGCGAAACCGCGCGGCTGCGCACGGATCTGGTCGCGAGCACGGTCGAGCTGCTGCAGGCCTCGGCCGACCTGATCGCGCACGACGCGGCGGGCCGCCGGCACGCCCGCCTGCGCGCGCTGGACGCCGCGCTGACGTCGTCGGCCCGCCGGTCCGCGGTGCGGCGCGGGCTCGGCTCCGGGATCGCGACACTCGGGGTCGGCCTGACTTCCTTGGCCTGCCTCGCCCTCGGCATCATGGCGGTCCGCGCGGGCACGATCCCCGGTCCCGCGCTGGCCGTGCTGGCCCTCCTGCCGCTCGCGACCGCCGAACTGGTGGCCGGCCTGCCGGAGGCGGCCCAGCGGCTGCTCGGCGCCGGGCACGCGGCGGGCCGGCTCGCGGACCTGGACACCCTCCCGGCCCCGCAGACCGAGCCCGCTTCCGCCGAGCCCGTGCCCGCGGTCTCCGAGCTGGCGGCCGAGGGGTTGTCGGTCCGCTGGCCGGCCGCCCGCCGCGACGCCGTGCAGCACGTGGACCTGCGCATCGGCCACGGCCGGCGGCTCACGCTCACCGGCCGGTCCGGAGCGGGCAAGAGCACGGTGATCGCGGCGCTGATGCGCTACCTCGACCCGTCGGCCGGGCGCGTGACGCTCGACGGCGTCGACACCCGGCGCTACCCCGGCGGCGCGGTGCGGGACCGGATCGCGTGGTGCGGCCCGGAAGCCCACCTGTTCGACAGCACCCTGCGGGAAAACCTGCGCCTGGCCCGCCCGGCCGCGTCCGACGACGACCTCCGGTCGGCCCTGGCGCTGGCCCGCTTGGGCTCATGGCTGGACCGGCTGCCGGACGGCTTGGACACGGCGCTGGGCACCCACGGCACGCCGCTGTCCGGCGGCGAGCGCCAGCGCATCGGCGTGGCCAGGGCGCTGCTCTCGGACCGCCCGATCCTGCTGCTGGACGAGCCGACGGCCCACCTGGACGCCCCGACAGCCGCCGCCCTGGCCTCGGACGTCCTGGCCGCGACGGAAGGCCGCTCGACGCTGGTGGCGACGCACCGCCCGGCGGACTTCCCGGCCCTGCCCACCCTCGACCTGACCCCGGCTCGTCCGGCCGACGCGGCTTGACGGTCGTGAGTGCGTAACAGTGTTAGAAAAAAATTAAGCACACAACCCCCGGGGGCGCCCCGCCCTAAAAAACATCTCGGTCAATCGGC
>NZ_JBICSQ010000024.1:2470-94222 GCF_043197175.1 Amycolatopsis sp. NPDC049252 | reverse complement strand
TTTGCGGGGGGGGGGGGCTACAGTGTTTTAAAAAGCTGCACCCCCCCCACGACCGGGCTGCGACGCTCGATCATCAAGACATCGCGCCAGCGGCCTCGATGCCGGCCGATCGCCTGCCGGACGCCGACTTCGCGGAACCCGTTTCGGGCGTGCAGCTGCCGGCTGGCGTGGTTTTCGGGAAAAACGCCGCTCTGGATCGTCCAGATCCCGGCGTCCTCGGTCGACGCGATCAACGCGGTCAGGAGGGCGTCGCCGACCCGGCGGCCGCGCGCCTCCGGGTGGACGTACACGCTGTGCTCGACGACCCCGGCGTAGACGCAGCGCGAAGACACCGCCGTGACCGCGGCCCAGCCGAGCACCCGGCCGGCCGGGGCGAGGGCCACCAGCCGGTGCGCCGGGAGGTGGGCGGCGTCCCAGCCGGCCCAGTCCGGGGCGGTCGTCTCGAAACTCGCGTCCCCGGTGTCGAGCCCGGCCTGGTAGATCGCCAGCACCTGGTCCCCGTGCCCGGCCGTCATCGCGGCGACGTCGACCGGAATCGGTGTGGTGGCACGGATGATCGCGGAGTGCAGCCGGTCGCCGACCTCGTGCGTGACCCGGACGTCGACGCCGACGAACCCCGCGTCCCGCAGCAGGTCCCGGTACCGCCCGGCGGTGAGCGCGCCGCCGACGCACTCGACCGCGCCCGTGCGCGACGCGCGTTCGGCGTCGGTGAGCGTGTCGCCGGCCAGGATGTCGGTGATGCCGAGCCGGCCGCCGGGACGCAGGACCCGGGCGATCTCGGCGAAGACGGCCGGCTTGTCCGGCGAGAGCGCGATGACGCAGTTGGAGATGACGACGTCGACCGAGGCGTCCGGCAGCGGGATCCGTTCGATCGTGCCTCGGACGAACTCGGCGTTGGCCACGCCGGCCCGCTCGGCGTGCCGGCGGGCGAGGGTGAGCATCTCGTCGGTCATGTCGAGACCGATGGCGCGGCCGGCCGGGCCGACGCGGCGGGCGGAGAGCAGGACGTCGAGGCCGCCACCGGAGCCGAGGTCGAGCACGGTTTCGCCGGGGTGCAGATCGGCGACGGCCAGCGGGTTGCCGCAGCCGAGGCTGGTCGCGGCCACCTCCGCCGGGATCTCCTCCCCCGCGTAGTGGACGGCGCCCAGCCGGCCGGCGTCGCCCTCGCCGGTGAGCAGGCCGGTTCCCTCGCCGGCCAGGGCTTGGCGGGCCGCGGCGGCGTACCGGTCGTGGACGGCGTCGCGGTCCGGGCTCATCGGCCGGCCTCGCACGAGGGGAACGCGACGGCGTCACGGCCCATGACGACGTCCGCCGCGCTGGGGAAGCAGGACACGCACGCCTGGTTGACCCGGTAGAGCCGGGCGGTCCCCCGTGGTTCGACGAGCACGAAGCGGGTGTCGGTGAGGATCTTCAGGTGCGCCGAGACGGTGGACTGGCCCACGCTCACCCGCTCGACGATCTCGCCGACCGTCACCGGGCCGCCGGCGGCCGCGATCAGGTTGAGGATCTGCACCCGGGTCGGATCCGCGAGCGCGCGGAACCACCCGGCGTAGGTCTCGGCGGTGGCACGGTCCAGCACGGCGGCCCCTTTCATCGTCCATCGACGATAGACGATGAAGGGCTCAGGCGGAAGCGGGCACCAGCTCGGCGAGCAAGGCTCGGACGCGGCGGTCGATCTCGTCCCGGATCGGACGGACCTGCTCGACGGGAAGGCCGGCGGGGTCGTCGAGCTGCCAGTCGAGGTAGCGCTGGCCGGGGAAGATCGGGCAGGCGTCGCCGCAGCCCATGGTGATCACGACGTCGGCGGCCTCGACCGCGTCGGTCGTCAGGCGCTTCGGGAACTCGCGGGAGACGTCGATGCCGAGCTCGGCCATGACCGCCACGACGGCCGGGTTGACCTCGTTCGCCGGGGCCGAGCCCGCGGACCGGACGGTGACACGACCGGCGGCGTGGTGGTGCAGCAGGGCGGCGGCCATCTGGGAGCGGCCGGCGTTGTGGACGCACACGAACAGGACTTCCGGGGTGTTCACGCGGTGACCTCCAGGCGACGGCGGCGGCGCAGAGCGAGGGAGACGTAGACGAGGGCGACGAGCACGGGGACTTCGATCAGCGGTCCGACGACCCCGGCCAGCGCCTGCCCGCTCGTGGCCCCGAACGTCGCGACCGCGACCGCGATGGCGAGTTCGAAGTTGTTGCCCGCGGCGGTGAAGGCAAGCGTCGTGGTGCGTTCGTACGACAGGCCGACGGCGGTGCCGAACGCGTACGACCCGGCCCACATCAGGCCGAAGTAGACCAGCAGCGGCACCGCGATCCGGACGACGTCGAGCGGCCTCGCGGTGATCTGTTCGCCTTGCAGGGCGAAGAGAATCACGATGGTGAACAGCAGCCCGCAGAGCGCGGCGGGCCCGATCTTCGGCAGGAACCGCGTTTCGTACCAGTCCCGGCCCTTCGCGCGTTCGCCGAGCCGGCGGGTCAGGTAGCCCGCGACGAGCGGGATGCCCAGGAAGATGAGGACACTTTTGGCGATCTGCCATCCCGACACCGCGAGGTCGGCTTGCGGCAACCCCAGCCAGCCGGGCAGGACCGAGAGGTAGAACCAGCCGAGCAGGCCGAACGCGAGCACCTGGAACACCGAGTTCAGCGCGACCAGCACGGCGGCGGCTTCCCGGTCGCCGCAGGCGAGGTCGTTCCAGATGATCACCATGGCGATGCAGCGGGCGAGGCCGACGATGATCAGCCCGGTCCGGTACTCCGGCAGGTCCGGCAGCAGCAGCCAGGCCAGCGCGAACATCAGCGCCGGGCCGATCAGCCAGTTCAGCACCAGCGACGGCCACAGCAGCCGTCGATCGCGGGTCACCGCGCCGAGCCGGTCGTAGCGGACCTTCGCCAGCACTGGGTACATCATCACCAGCAGCCCGAGCGCGATCGGCAGCGAGATCCCGTCCACCTCGACCGCGGACAGCGCGGTGTTCAGGCCGGGGATCCCGCGGCCGGCGAGCAGCCCGGCGGCCATCGCGGCCGCGATCCACACCGGCAGGAAACGGTCCAGTGTGGACAGCCGGCCGGGCGTCGTCACGCCGGGACGACCGCGTCGCCGGGGACCAGCACGGCCGAGAGCCGGGCCAGCACCTCGGGGTGCACGCGGTAGTACACCCACGTGCCGCGGCGCTCGCCGGTGATCAGGCCGGATTCCCGCAGCACCTTCAGGTGGTGGGAGATGGTCGGGCCGGTCAGGTCGAACGCGTCGGTCAGGTCGCACACGCACGCCTCGCCCCCGGCGTGGGAGGCGATGAGCGACAGCAGCCGCAGGCGCACCGGGTCGGCCATCGCCTTGAACAGCTTCGACAGCTCGACGGCCTGCGGTTCCGTCAGCGGCTCGCGGGCGAGCGGTGAGCAGCAGGCGTCCATCGCGACGAGCGGCAGCTGTTTCGGCATGCGTCTATGTTGACACACGTCTATCTAGAGAGCAATCTAAGCCTCGTCGTTGTTTTGATGAACGTCTATCCAAGGAGAACCGGATGTCACGCGTACAGCTCGCGCTGCGGGTCGGGGACCTCGAAGGCTCGATCGACTTCTACTCGAAGCTGTTCGGTACCGAGCCCGCCAAGCTCCGGCCCGGCTACGCCAACTTCGCCATCGCCGAGCCCGCGCTCAAGCTCGTGCTCCTCGAGGGCGAGCCCGGCCAGGCGACCGTCATGGACCACCTCGGCGTCGAGGTCGAGACCACGAACGCGGTGAATGAGGCCAGCAAGCGGCTCACCGGCGAAGGCCTGGAGACGCTGACCGAGGACGACACCACCTGCTGCTACGCCGTGCAGGACAAGGTCTGGGTGCACGGTCCCGGCCAGGAGCCGTGGGAGGTCTACACCGTCAAGGCCGACTCCCGGACCTACGGAGCCGACAGCGCCGCGCTCGCCACTCCGGCCACGTGCTGCACAGCCGACGCCACCCAGGCTCAGCCCGAAGGCTGCTGCTCCTGACGGCGACGGCCCGGGACGACGTGACCGCCGCGGGCGCACCCGCGGCGGTCACGGCTCAGCCTTCCCAGGCCCAGTTCAGGATCTCCGGCATGTCCTCACCGTGCGCCAGGATCCAGCGCCGGTGGCGGCCCTGGGCCTCGGTCATCCGCTGCCGCAGCACGCCCGCCGTCGCGACCAGGCCCGGCACGCGGTCGATCACGTCGATCACCAGCTGGAAGCGGTCCATGTGGTTGAGCACCAGCATGTCGAACGGCGTGGTCGTCGTGCCGTGCTCGGTGTAGCCGCGCACGTGCATGTCGTGGTGGTTGGTGCGGCGGTAGGCCAGGCGGTGGATGAGCCACGGGTACCCGTGGTAGGCGAAGATCACCGGCCGGTCCGGGGTGAACAGCGCGTCGAACTCACGGTCGCCGAGGCCGTGCGGGTGCTCGGCCTCCGGCTGCAGGCGCATCAGGTCGACGACGTTGACCACGCGCACCGCGAGGTCCGGCAGTTCCGCGCGCAGGATCTGCGCGGCCGCCAGCACTTCCAGGGTCGGGGCGTCACCCGCGCAGCCGAGGACGACGTCGGGCTCCCGGTCGGTGTGCGTGCTCGCCCACTCCCAGATGCTCACGCCGCGGGCGCAGTGCAGCGCGGCCTGCTCGGTGTCGAGCCAGTTCGGGCTGTCGTTCTTGCCCGCCACCACGACGTTCACGTAGTCCCGGCTGCGCAGGCAGTGCGCCGCGACTTCGAGCAGCGTGTTGGTGTCCGGCGGGAAGTAGATCCGGACGACCTCCGAGCTCTTGTTGGCGATGTGGTCGACGAAACCCGGGTCCTGGTGGGAGAAGCCGTTGTGGTCCTGCCGCCACACGTGGGAGGTCAGCAGGTAGTTCAGCGACGCGACCGGGCGCCGCCACGGGATCTGGCGGTGCACCCGCAGCCACTTGATGTGCTGGTTCACCATCGAGTCGACGATGTGCACGAAGGCCTCGTAGCAGTTGAACAGCCCGTGCCGGCCGGACAGCAGGTAACCCTCGAGCCAGCCCTGGCACAGGTGCTCGGACAGCACCTCCAGCACGCGGCCGTCGTGGGACAGGTGCTCGTCGACCGGTTCGAGCGCGGCCTGCCACTGCTTGCCGGTGACGTCGTAGACCGCGTCGAGCCGGTTGGACGCCGTCTCGTCCGGGCCGAAGAGCCGGAAGTTCGCCCGGTCGGCGTTGAGCGCGAAGACGTCCCGCAGGAACCGGCCCAGCGCGCGGGTCGGTTCGGCCTGCGTCGCCCCGGGCGCGGGCACCTCGACGGCGTGGGCCGCGATGTCCGGCAGCGTCAGCGGCTGCAGGAGCACGCCGCCGTTGGCGTGCGGGCTGGCGCCCATCCGGCGCTCCCCCGCCGGGATCATCGCCGTGACGTCGGCGACCGGGCGGCCGTGGGAGTCGAACAGCTCCTCCGGGCGGTAGGAGCGCATCCACTCCTCCAGCTGGCGCAGGTGCTCCGGGTTCTGCCGGACCTGCGACAGCGGCACCTGGTGGGCGCGCCACGTGCCCTCGACCGGCAGACCGTCCACAACGGACGGACCGGTCCAGCCCTTGGGACTGCGCAGCACGATCATCGGCCACGCCGGCCGGCCGGTGCTCCGGCGGATCACCGCGAGGTCGGCGACGGCCGAGTCGAGCGCGGCGGCCATCGCCTGGTGCATCGTCTCCGGGTCGCTGCCTTCGACGTAGATCGGCTCGTAGCCGTAGCCGCGCAGCAGCGCGTCGAGTTCGGCCGGGGCGATCCGGGACAGCACGGTCGGGTTGGCGATCTTGTAGCCGTTGAGGTGCAGGATCGGCAGGACCGCGCCGTCGCGGACCGGGTCGAGGAACTTGTTGGCGTGCCACGACGTCGCGAGCGGACCCGTCTCGGCTTCCCCGTCGCCGACCACGCAGGCGACGATCAGGCCCGGGTTGTCGAACGCCGCGCCGAAGGCGTGCGCGAGCGAGTAGCCCAGTTCCCCGCCTTCGTGGATCGAGCCGGGGACCTGCGGGGCGACGTGGCTGGGCACGCCGCCGGGGAAGGAGAACTGCTTGAACAGCCCTCCCATGCCCTCGGCGTCGCGAGTGACCTCGGGCCACGCCTCGGTGTAGCTGCCTTCGAGCCAGGTGTTGGCCAGCAGCGCCGGGCCGCCGTGGCCCGGGCCGGTGACGAACATGGCGTTCAGGTCGTGGGTCAGGATGGCGCGGTTGAGGTGGGCGTAGACGAAGTTGAGGCCGGGTGAGGTCCCCCAGTGCCCGAGCAGTCTCGGCTTGATGTGCTCGGGGCGCAGCGGTTCGCGCAGCAGCGGGTTGGCCATCAGGTAGATCTGGCCGGCCGCGAGGTAGTTCGCGGCCCGCCAGAGGGCATCCACCTGGGCCAGCTCGGTGCGGCCGAGTACCGCGGGACGGGCGTCGAGGGCGGTCATCCCTTTCGCTCCGGGCGGACGACGAGCACCGGGCACCGGGCGTGCTGGAGCAGCGCCTGGCTGGTCGAGCCGAGGAGCATCCCGGTGAAGCCGCCACGGCCGCGGCTGCCGACGACGACCAGCTGCGCGGTCTCGCTCTCTTCGAGCAGCACGTGGCGGGGGCGGTCGTGCACGAGCCGGGGCCGGATCGTGACGTCGGGGTACTTCTCGTGCCAGCCCGCGAGCCGCTCGGCGAGCAGCCGCTGCTCCCCCTCTTCCAGGGTGCCGGCCTGGGTCAGGATCCGGGCGGTGCCGCGGGTGTCCTCGTAGGTGACGTCGTTCCAGGCGTGCACCGCGACGAGCGGCACACCGCGCAGCGAAGCCTCCTCGAACGCGACGCCGATCGCCAGTTCGCTGTTCGCGCTGCCGTCGACGCCGACCACGACGGGACCCGAATCCGGGACCATCGTGGTGTCCTGGCGGCCGCGGATGACGGCGACCGGGCCGTGCGCGTGGCTCGCGACCGTCGCCGCGGTCCCGCCGACGAGCATGTCGGCGAACCCGCCGGTACCGGACCGGCCGACGACGAGCATCCGGGCGTGCCGGGACTCGTCGATCAGCATCGGCACGGGCGGGTCGTTCGGCAGTTCGGTGGTGATGACCAGGTCCTTGTCGATGGACGCCACCAGCGTGCGGGCCTCGGCGATGATCCGTACACCGTCGGCCTGGATCGCGTCGAACAGCGCTTCGGCGCCGGCGCCGGGCAGGCCGCCGCCGTAGTACAGGCCGGTGAGCTGCAGCCCGTGGACGATCCGGAGCTGCAGGTGGCGCGCCGAGGCGGTCTTGGCGGCCCAGACGAGGGCGGCCGTGGAACCGGCGGAGCCGTCCACCCCCACGGTGATCCTCGGGTCGGTGGTGCTCATCGGCTCTGCTCCTCACCCGCGTAGGCGGTGTCGGCGGAGACGACGCCGGGCACGGCCAGCGCCAGCAGCTGGGCGACGTGGCGGTCGGAGTCGTCGTCGAACTGGTCGGTGATGTGGACGTAGCCGTCGCGGACGTTGATCTTCCAGCGGCCGCTGCCGCCGTAGATCTCCAGCCGGTGCTTGACGTCCTTGGCGATTTCGGTGTCTTCGCGCGCGAGCACGCGGACGATGTCACCGCGGGTCACGATGCCCACGACGGCCGAGCCGTCGACGATCGGCATCGCCCGGATACGGTCGTCGACCAGGGCCTGGCAGAGGTCGGCGACGTCGGTGCCGGTGCTCATGGCGGTCACCGGGGAGGTCATCAGGTCGCCGACCGTCTTGCCCGCCGCGGTGGTCTCATGGTGCTCGTGGGTGTACCGGGGGTCGACGGGGATCCGGTCGCGGATCAGGTCCGCCTCGGTGACGATGCCGATCAGGCGCTCGTCGTCGTCGACCACGGGGAGGGCGGTGAAGCCGTGCGTGGACAGCAGCTCGGCCGCCTCCTTGGCGGACGTCCACGGCTGCACGGCGATCACCGGGGAGGTCATCAGGTCGCGTGCTCGCATCGGGTGTTCCTGCCTTTCGTGTCACTTCCCAACCTAGGAAGGCGGCACCCGGGGCACCGCTGGCGTCGGTCACCGGTCGTGAGGACTTACGTCCCTTCGGCCGGTCACGTCCACAAAGGACCAAGGTCCTCGCGGAGGTCGTGCCACGCGGCGGGCAACGCCTCGACGGACCGGGCGGCGGCGACCGCCTCGGCGGCCCGGGCCGCCGCGAACGCCTCGTCCGGGCCGTCCATCGCGCTCAGGAGTTCCCCCGCGACCACGGCGTCCTGGAATTCGCCGAGCAGGTCCTGGAACGCGCGCAACGCGGGCTTGGCGTCGACCGGCAGGGCCTCGGCACCGGCCTCCAGTGCGTAGCGCAGCCGCTTGGCGGCCTTCCGGACGTCGTGCACCGCGTGGTCCCGCTCGGGCCCGGCGGGCCGGGCCGCCACCCGGGCCACCCGCCGGTCCACGTGCCCGGCCACCGCGCGAGCCAGGCCGGGCAGCACCTTCGTGGCGGGCCGGCGGGCCGGCTTCCGCCAGTGGCGCCGGGGCTGTTCGCTCAGCACCACTTCGAGCACGTCGAGCGCGTTGAGCAGCTGGACGTACCGGCGGCTGTCCAGCGCCCGCCGTACGCGTGTGGCCGCTTCCTCGGTGAGCACCGCGAAGTAGGCGTCCATCCGGTCCCCCGCCCAGGTCCGGGCGCGGGCCCACTGGACCTCGACGTCCCGGGCGGGAGCGAGCTCGCCGCCGAGCCAGCGCAGAGCGGAGCTGAGTTCCCGCAGCAACTTCCGCCCGCCCAGCACCGGAGCGTAGGCGGAGAAGACACCGCGCAGCCGCCGTGCGGCCACCCGCATCCGGTGCACGGAATCGGGCCGGTCCTGCCGGACGTCCAGATCCGCCGCGGCCAGCGCGGCCAGCTGGGTGCGCACGTACCGCAGGACCACACCGCGGGCCGAATCGTCGGGCGGCCGCCGCGGCACCACGATCCGGCTGCCCAGTTCCTCACGCAGCTCCGCCAGACCGCCGTCGTGAAGGCGCGCGACGCGCACGAGCTCGTCGTCGCGGGTGTAGGCCCGCACCAGCCGGGACAGCGTCGGCGGGACGTAGTCCGCGGAACCGGCGAACCGGACCGGACCGGCCGGGGTGTCGAGCCGCCAGTGACCGTCGTGGCAGCTCAGCGCCAAGCCGTTCCGGAGCAGGCGCAGCGAATCCGTGTCGAAGTACTCCGCTTCGCGCAGCGGGGTGACGGTCGCGCTCATGGCTTTTCTCCTTCCAGCCGGTGCCGGGCCTCCATCACCGGGAGGTACCCGATCCGGTGACGGGTCATCAAGTCCCGGACCGCGTCCTGCGGCGGGATCCCGGGGACCCTGGCGGGTTCACGACGTCGCCAGCCGGCGCCGGGCCAGCAGCGCGAGCCCGAGCAGGACGGCCAGCAGCCCGACGGTCACCCACTGGACGGGCGCGCGGACGCCGATCACGCCGAACTGGATCGCCAGCCAGCCGGTCAGGACCCCGCACGCGGCCAAAGCCGCCGTCGGCGCGCGGAAGTCGGCCCGCCAGGCGAACACCGACGCCCAGGCCAGTGTCCCGCCGATGCCGAGCGCCAGCGCGATTCCCGGCAGCATCCAGCTGGTGAGCCCGAGCGGCGCCAGCCACTCGACGGGCATCGTGAACCCCGGCGCGCCGGCGATCAGCGAGATCCCGCCGTACACCGCGCTCGCGGCGAACAGCGCCTCGAACGTGCCCAGCAGGCGCATCGTCGCCCGGGTCCGCAAGGTGGTCATGACCCGCTCCCGGCTTGCTGGGGCCGGACGACGGCCACCGGGCACGGCGAGTGCGCGATGAGGGCCTGGCTCGTCGAACCGAGCAGCATTCCGGTGAACCCGCCGCGGCCGCGGCAGCCGACCACGATCAGCTGGGCGTCTTCCCCTCGTTCGAGCAACGTGCGGACCGGACGGCCGCGGGTGACCTCGAACTCGATCGACAGGTCCGCGTACTTCCGCTGCCAGCCCACGACCTGCTCGGCGAGCTTGGCGCGCTCCGCCGCCGCGATGTCCACCGGGTTCTCCTGCAGTGGGTGCGGCCGCAGCACGCCGTCGGCGAGGACGTCGCTCCAGGTGTGCACGGCGATGAGCCCGGTGCCGCGCAGCCGCGCCTCCTCACAGGCGAACGCCAGCGCGGCGTCGCTGTCGGGCGAACCGTCGGCGCCGACGAGCACCGGCCCGGTGGCCGGCGGCGGATCGTGCGGCGTCCGGCCGCGGACCACGACGATCGGGCAGTGCGCGTGCGCCACCACCGAGACGGCCGTGGAGCCGACGAGCAGGCCGGTGAAGCCGCCGAGCCCGCGCGAGCCGAGCACGACCAGCTCGGCGTGCTGCGTCTCCTGCGTCAACGCGGTGACCGGGCTCCATTCCCGGGCAGCCGTGGTGATCTCGAGGTCCGGGTGCTCGGCGAGCACGGCGGTCCGCGCGCCGGCCAGCCATTCTCCGGCCCGCTGCGCCAGGCCCTCGCGGACCTGGTCCGCAGAGCCGAAGGCCACCGGGGCGCTCACCTGCGGCAAGGTGTAGATCTGCACCAGCCGCAGCGGGCGGCCGCGGCGGCGCGCCTCGGCCCCGGCCCACACGGCCGCCTGCACCGCCGAGGCGGAGCCGTCGATACCGGCGACGACCGCGCCGTCAGTAAACCCGTGCATGACCGTCCTCCTCGTGGATGAACCGCTGCACGCGGTCGTACCGGGTGCGGGCGTGTTCCTCGGCGGCCTGTTCCTCGGCGGCGGTCAGCACGATCGCGTCCGGGCCGGGGAAGACCGTCGACACGTGGTCGTCGGCCGTCCAGCGGACGACGTACGGCGGGGTGCCGTCGGCCGAAGGGACCTCCAGGATCCGGCCGCGCTGCTCGGGTGCGCCGGTCCGCGGGCCCTTGACGACGAGCCAGTCGCCCGGCTGTGCGTGCATCGGTCTTCCTTCCTCAGATGTCCACAGTGGACGGTTCGGGGGTACGAGGGGCTTCCGGGCGCCGCGACGCGCGGTGCGCGCCGAAGCCGATGAGCAGGGCACCACCGGCCAGGAACACGGCTCCGGCGATCAGCAGGCCGAGGGCGACCCAGCCGAGGGCGGGCACGGTGGCGCCGGCCTCGGCGCGCACGGAGATCCCGCGCGAGCCGTCGGCGTTCATCACCACGGCGGTCCACTGCCCGTCGTTCGCCGGCCAGGCGACGCTTTGCGTGCCGTCGCCGGCGGCCTTCGCGGCCCACACCCCGGCGTCACCCGGTGACGTCGCGGGGGCACCACCGGGGTGCACCCGGTCGCCGGAGCGGTCGCCGGACACGCCACCCAGCGTCGTGTACTCGGTGGAGGCCAGGTAGCCGGCGACGTCGGCGGAACGGCCGATGCCCACGAAGACCGGGCGGCCGTCGGTGGTGGTCGCGCGGAGCCGGACGTCGCCGACGGCCGCGAAGACGTTCGGTGCGCCGGTCACCTGCACCGGGTCGGTCGAGACCGCGTAGCCGCTCGCTACTACGGTGGCCGACGCGGTGAGGTAGCCGTCGGCGTCGCGCTGGGTGCGATCGGCCCACAGCAGCGTGCCGCCGCCGGTCAGCAGGCCCGCCGCGCCGAGCACCAGCACCGCACCGGCGACCACGGCGACGATCCGCCCGGCGGTCCAGCTCCCCACCCGGACCGGGTGCGGTTCCGGGTGCGGCGGCTCGCCACCGGCCTCGGTGCCGCCCATGTCGAGGCGGAACGGCGGGTACTCGTCGGTCATCAGCGACACGTAGGCCGCGACGCGCAGCACCCAGCGGTCCATGCCGAGCACGAAGTCGAAGATCGGCCGCGGGTAACGGCCGGTGAACAGCAGCACCACCCCGGCGACCAGGACCAGCACGCCGACGAGACCGCCGGCCGCCCAGGTGAAGCCGTCGTCGCTGCCGGAGCGGGCGGCCAGCCAGCTGCCGCCGCCGGCGAACACGCCGACGATCACGAGGTGCGGGAGGGCCAGCAGCCACCACTTCACGAGCACCAGGCCGCGCGAAAGCTTTTCGGGGTAGGCGATTTCGAGCCGGGCCGGGTAGTCCGGGACGTCGGCGAAGGTGAACGGCGGGTACCGGTCGGTCCCCAGGGCGGCGTAGGAGTAGAACTGCACCCGCCAGCTCCAGCGCAGCACACCCGACGTGTACGCGAACAGCGAGCGCGGGTAGCGGCCGGTCACCAGGATCGCGAAGAACGCCGCGATGGTGACGAACGGGTAGGCGAACCACAGGAACGCCAGCACGACGTAGTGCGGGATCGCCAGCAGCCACTTGACCAGCCACAGGCCGCGCGACAGCGGCTCGTCCAAGGTCGCTTCGACCCGGACCGGGTAGGCGCGCGGGGCGGTCACGACGCGCTCCCGGCGACTTCGGTCACCGCGAGGGTCGCGCCGATTTCCCGGCCCCAGGCCCGGATCGATGGCCAGTCGCGGTAGTCGCCGTCCTTGACCCGCAGCGCGGCGACCATCGCCCGCTCCGGCAGGTGCAGCGTGTGGCGGTCGATCTTGCCGCCGAAGAGCCGGTGCCCGCGGGCCCCGAGCCGCAGCACCGTGTCGGCGGCGTTGCCCGGTTCGTCGGCCGGGTGGTCGCGTTCGCCGACGGGGCCGCTGGAGAACACCCAGACCGGCAGCGCACGCAGCTCGTCGGCGAACTTGACGGCGAACTCGGTGGCGGCGTCCAGCCAGTGTCCCATGTAGACGGCCGAGCCGAGTACCACGGCGTCGAAGCCGTCGACCGAGGTCACCAGGCTCGCGTCACGGACTTCGATCTGGGACGCCACCCCGGCGTCGGTCAGCGCGGAGCCGGCCGTGGCGGCGATGGTCTCGGCGATTTCCCTGGTGGCGCCATGCCGGGTGGCCACCGTCACGAGGATTCTCATGCTTCCAGCCTCACGCGGGCGGCGCCCCCGGCTTAGGGGCCAACGACCCCGTGAGGCCCGCCGAAAGTCACCGAGGTCTCTTCCCACAGCTCGACGTCGAGCACGCCGTGCACCGTCTTCGCGAGAGCGGTCACCACCCGGCGCTCGGCCTCGTCGGAGAAGGCGCCGCGGATGGTCACCATGCCGCCGGTGACCGAGATCGTCCAGCGGTCGCGGTGACCCGAGTAGTCGGTGAGCAGCGCGTTGAGGTGCGAGGCGATCGAGTCGTCCTGGCGCACCAGCGGGGTGAGCATGTCGCGGCGGCTGACGATCCCGACGAGCACCCCGTCGTCCACCACCGGGATGCTGCGCAGCCGGTCGCCCAGCATGCGCCGGGCGATCTCGCTGACGTCGGTGTCGAGGCCGACGGTCTCGGCGGGCACGGTCATCGCCGAGCACACCAGGAGGTCGGGCTCGGGGCCCTTGCCGGCGACCCCGCTGCGGAGCGCGTCCGCCTCGGTGAACATGCCGAGCACCGCGTCGTCGGTGCCCACCACCGGCAGGGCCGCGACGCAGTGCTCGGTGAGCAGCACGATGGCCTCGCGCACCGGCGTTCCCGGGCCGACCCGCACGACCGGCCGCGTCATGATGTCCTGTGCCTTCACGGCGTTCCTCTCGTTCAGTGCACCACCGCGACCGGGCAGGCCGCGTGCGAGAGCAGGGCGTTGCCGGTCGAGCCGAGCAGCCCGCCGGCGACCGGGCCGCGGCCACGGGTGCCGACGACGATCAGCTGGGCCGCGGGTGCCGCGTGCAGCAGCGCGTGCGAGGGAGTGCGGTCCCGCACGGCGCGCGAGGAGATCGTCAGCGCCGGGTACTTCCGGGCCCAGGTCGCCACCCGCGCTTCCTGGCCCCGCTGTTCGGTGGGCTCGGTGCCGTCACCGAAGACGTGCACGACGAGCACGGGCGCGTGGCGCACCGACGCCTCGTCGAGGGCGAACCGCAGCGCGTGCTCGCTCGACTCGGTCGCGTCCAGGCCGACGACCACGGGACCGGCCGGGTCGGCGTGCCCCCGCACGACCACGACCGGGCACGAGGCTTCGGCCGCCACCCGCAGGGCCACCGACCCGATCAAGGCGCCACGCAGGCCGCCGAGACCGTGGGAGCCGAGGACGACGACGGCCGCGTCGGCCGACTCGGCGAGCAGCAGGTCGACGGCGAGCCCGGTCTCCAGCGCGACCTCGACCTGGACACCAGGCGCCGCTTCGCGGGCGATCCCGGCACCGCGCCGGAGCCAGCGGCCGGCGTGCTCGAGGAGCAGATCCGAATCGGCACCGGCCAGCGGGGCCCGGCCTTCGAAGACGCAGGCGTGCACCAGCCGCAGCGTCGTGCCCTGGCGGCGGGCTTCCTGGGCCGCCCAGCGGATCGCGGCGACGGACGCCACGGAGGCGTCCACTCCGGCGACCACCGGCCGGTTCACGGTTGCGGTCATCGGTTTCCTCCTGTGGTCACGGTTCTCGCGCCCAGCATGGCGCGTCGCGTACTCGCCGGTCAGAGCACGAAGTCCCTTCCGGCGGGGACCAAATCCGCCGGGCACCGGACTTCCGCTTCCTGTCCCGGGCGGTCCCGTCACCGACGCTGGGGTGATGACCGAACACGACCTCTTGATCGACCACTACCTGCCGCACCCGCACTTCTCGCTGGTGCGCACCACCATCGTCGACGCGCCGGTGAAGGAGACCTACGCCGCGGCGCGCGAACTCGACTTCACCGACGTCCGCGGCGGGGCGGTGTCCGTCGCGGGGTGGCTGCGGATGCTGCCCGAGCGCTGGCACAACCGCCGCCACGGCCCGCCCCGGCAACCGACCCGGCTCACCGCCGACGACCTGGACGCCGGCACGGCGTGGACCCTGCTCGGCGACCGGCCGCCCACCGAGTTCGCGTTGGGCGTGGCCGGGAGGTTCTGGCGGCCGGTGATCCAGTGGCGCCGGGTGGCGGCGGAGGACTTCGCGGCGTTCGAGGAGCCCGGCTACGGGAAGCTCGTCGTGGCCGTGTCCACGCTCCCCTACGGCCCGCACCGCACCCTGCTCACCGTGCACACGCGGGTGGCGCTGACCGATCCGGAAAGCTGGCTGAAGTTCCGCCGCTACTGGCGGATCGCTTACCCCGCCATCAGTTCGGTGCACACGGCCCTGGTGCGCACGATGGCCGCGAACGCCCGGAGGCGGGCGCTCACGGCCTACGCGCGGGCCGATCAGGCCTGACCTTCCCCCGCCGGCCGCCGCGGCTCGTCGTCCGCGGCGGCCGGGACGACGTCCTCCTCGTTCTCCTTGATCGCGTGGTGCTCCACCGCGTGCAGGTACGGCACCAGCTTCAGGCCGTGGCGCCCGCGTTCGGCGACGTCCCGGCGCGCTTCGGCCTCGATGGCGGCCTTTTCCTTGTCATCCATGGTCTCCTCCTCCGGTTGGGCGCAGCAGGGTCGCCGCGTGGTCGGGAACGTAGGTCTGCAGCCGGCGGTCCGGCCGGAAGTAACCGGTCGGCTCCGGCCGAGGCGGCAGCGACACCGCCTGCCGGGACACCTCGTGGTAGGGCACGCTCGCGAGCAGGTGCGCGATCATGTTCAGCCGCCCGCGCCGCTTCTCCTCGCTTTCCACCACGTGCCAAGGGGATTCGGCGGTGTCGGTGTGCACGAACATGTCGTCCTTCGCGCGCGAGTAGTCCTCCCAGTGCGTCACGGACTGCAGGTCGATGGTCGAGAGCTTCCAGCGGCGCATCGGGTCGTCGATGCGCGCGGAGAACCGGCGCTCCTGCTCGTCGAGGCTGACCGAAAACCAGTACTTGCGCAGCAGGATGCCGTCGTCGGCCAGCAGCCGTTCGAAAATGGGCGTTTGCTGCAGGAACCGGCGGTGCTCTTCGGGGGTGCAGAACCCCATCACCCGCTCGACCCCGGCGCGGTTGTACCAGCTCCGGTCGAACAGCACGATTTCACCGGCGGCGGGCAGGTGCTCGATGTAGCGCTGGAAGTACCACTGGGTGCGCTCGCGTTCGGTCGGGCTCGGCAGCGCCGCGATCCGCACCACGCGCGGGTTGAGGTGCTCGGTGACGCGCTTGATCGTGCTGCCCTTGCCCGCGGCGTCGCGGCCTTCGAACACCACGACCAGGCGGGCGCCTTCGTGGCGCACCCATTCCTGGAGCTTGACCAGTTCGGCCTGCAGCCGCAGCAGTTCCCGCTCGTAGAGCTCGCGCGGTACGCGCGCCTTCTTCTTTCCCGCCATGCCCTCGACGCTACGAAACGCACCTACCGGCGGTCTGTGGCCGGACGTCGGCGCGGCGTGGGTCTTTGGTCCTTTCCCCGGAGCCCCGCCGGGGCGCGTCACCGCGACGGGAGCGTGAAATACGCTTCCTCCTCCTGCGCGAAGTGCAGGGTCAGCACCGCGTCCAAGCCGTAGAGTGTGGCGCGCAGGTCGTTGACCTGGTCGGGCTGGATGCCGTCCGGGGCCTCGGCCAGGTGCCGCTCCAACCGCCGTGCGAGCCGGCCGATCTCGGCGTGCTCGCGGCTCATCGTGACCGTGCCCTCGGGTCCGCCCAGTGCGGGGGCCAGCGCCGGGTACAGCTCGGTCTCCTCGGCGTGCTCGTGCGGCAGCAGCTGCTCGGCCAGCAACCGCGCGGCGGTGCGGGCGGCGGCGTCGGCTTGGGCGGTCGCCCCCTCGGCGAGCGCGTCGGCGGCCTGCCGCACCGCCGCTCGCGCGGGCAGCAGGTGCTCGTGCTCGGACTCAAACCGCCGCACCAGCCCGGCGGGCGCCGGGCCGCCGGGCTTCGGGCCGCCCAGCGCGCGCAGCGCGTTGAGGATGACGACGACGTCGATGGCCTCCTGCACCACGGCCCCGGCGACCGGCACCAGGTACCCCGCGGCGGCCGCGAGCATCGCCACGACCGACAGCAGGGTCCCCGCGACGGCGCTCTGCACCGCCAGCCGGTGCGAGCGGCGGGCGATCTCGGCGGCGTCGGCGAGGCGGTCGAGCCGGTCGTCGAGGATCACCGCGTCGGCGGCCTGGGCGGCCGCGGTCGCCCCGCGGGAGCCGAGCGCGACACCGACGTCCGCGGCGGCCAGCGCGGGCGCGTCGTTGACGCCGTCGCCGGTCATCACCGTCACCCCGCGCGCCCTCGCGGCTTCGACCGCGTGAACCTTCTCCGCGGGGGTCACTTCGGCACGGACCTCGTCGAGCCCCAGCATGGCGGCGACTTCGCGGGCGTTGCCGACCCGGTCGCCGGTGAGCAGCTGGACGTGGGTGATCCCGGCCGCGCGCAGCCGGCGCATCGTGCGAGCCGCGTCCGGCCGGACGGGGTCCTTCGCGAGCAACGCGGCGACGGGCTCGCCGTCGGCCTCGACCCACAGCACCGACGCGAGGTCCAACCGGCTCCGGCGGGCGGCGCCGCGCGCCCAGTCCGGCAGTTCGCTCCCGCCGGGCGGCCGTCCGACGCGGATCTCGCGGCCGCGCACCCGCCCCGCGACACCCGAACCGGGCTGCTCGGTGACGTCCTCGGCGTCGGCCGGTTCGACACCGGCCGACGCCGCCGCGCGGACCACGGCCGCGGCCAGCACGTGCGGCGAGTACCGCTCGACCCCGGCGGCGAGTCCGAGGACCTCCGCCGCGTCGTGGCCGGGCGCGCAGACGACGTCGGTGATCTCGGGACGGCCCCGGGTCACCGTGCCGGTCTTGTCCATCAGCAGCACCGTGGCCCGGCCGAGGGCTTCGAGCGCCGCGCCGTCCTTGACCACGACACCGGCCTTCGACGCCCGCGACATGCCGCCGGTGATCGCGATCGGGACGGCCAGCAGCAGCGGGCACGGCGTCGCGGTGACCAGCACCGCCACCGCCCGCCCGGCGTCGCCGGTGAGCGCCCAGGCCAAGCCCGCGATCAACAGGGAGGCCGGCAGGAACCAGATCGCGATCCGGTCGGCGAGCCGCGCCAGCCGCGCGGTGCGAGCCGCGGCCTGTTCGGCGAGCCGGACGACGCCGGCGTAGGCGCTGTCCGCGGCGGTCGCGCGGGCCCGGACGTCGACGGCCGCACCGGCGTTGACGACTCCACTGTGGACGGTCTCGCCCGCCTGCCGCGCGACGGGCAGCGGTTCGCCGGTGAGGGCGGACTCGTCGAAGAGGCCACCGTCGGGCAGGTCACCGTCCACCGGCACCACCTCGCCCGGCAGCACGACGACCAGCTGCCCGGCGCGCACGGCGTCGACCGGGACGGTCTCGTGGCCGGACTGGGTGCGCAGGTGCGCCACCCGGGGCGCGCGGTCCAGCAGCGCGGTGAGGTTCCGGCTCGCGCGCCGCTGGGCGCCGGCTTCGAGCACCCGCCCGGTGGCGACCATGGCCGCGACGATCGCGCCGGCCAGGTACTCCCCGACGGCCACGGTGGCGGCCAGGGCGAGCACGGCGAGCAGGTCGGCACCCCACCGCCGGGCCCGGAGGTCGGCGGCGACCCAGACGACGGCCGGCACCAGGGTGACGACGTCGGCGGCCGCCCACACGACGTTCGCGGCGACGCTCGCGCCCGCCCACCAGGCCGCTCCCCCGGCGGCCACGAGTACCAGGACGCCGATGAGCAGCCCGATCTCCCGCACCCGTGACGGCCGGTTGTCCCCGTGGGTCGAGTGCGGCACGGCTTCCTCCCGGCGGACGGATCGGAAGTCCAGGGTCGGCCGTTCGCCGTCGCCGGGAAAGGGTCCAAGGGCCTCAACCCGGTCCCGTGGTGGAAGCACTTCGCCCCTGGGGCGCCGCGGCCGCCACGACAAGCATGGAAGCAGACCGACCCGAGGAGGAAGCGATGGACCAGTACCTGCCTGACGCGTACACGGTGAGGGCGGCCATCGCGCTCGCCGTGCGCGCACCGTCGGTGCACAACACCCAGCCCTGGGACTGGCGGTTCAGCGGCCGCACGGTCGAACTGCGCGCCGACCCCGGCCGCCACCTGCGGCACGCCGACCCCGACGGGCGCGACCTGCTCGTCAGCTGCGGGTGCGTGCTGCACCACTTCACCGTCGCGGCCGCCGCGCTCGGCTGGGCCGCGCAGATCGAGCGGACGCCGGAGCCCGGCCTGCTCGCCCGGATCACGCTGGTCCCCCACGACACCCGCGACGGCGACATCGCCCTGGCCGCGGCCATCCCCCGGCGCCGGTCCGACCGCCGCCGGTTCGCCGAGCGGCCCCTGCTGGTGCGCGACGAGGTGTTCCTCGCGAAGAGCGCGAGCGACCACGGCGCGCTGCTGCGTTTCCTGGACGATGCCCCGCAGCTCTCGGCGCTGACCGGCGCGTCCGTGGCGGCTCAGGAACTCCACCGCGCCGACACGGACTACGGCATCGAACTCGCGGCTTGGAGCGGACGCCGTTACGCCCCCGACGGCGTCCCCGCGCAGAACGCGGTCCACACGACCGAGGCCCCGCGGGTCCGTGACTTCACCGACGCGCAACTCGCCGACACCACCGACCCGGACGGCGCGGCCCTGACCGTGCTGGCCACCAGAGGCGACGAACCGGCCGACCGGCTTCGCGCGGGCGAGGCGGCCAGCGCGGTGGTGCTGACCGCGACCCGGCTGAACCTCGCGTCCTGCCTGGTCACCGAGCCCCTGGAGCTGACGAGCACGCGCGCCCTCGTCCGCGACTGCGTCCTCGGCGGTGCGCTGGCGCCCCAGCTGGTCGTGCGGGTCGGTTACCTCCCGGAGGGCGCGGCCCCGCTCCCGGCGACCCCGCGCCGGCCGATCGGCGAGGTCGTGCGGCCGCTCGGGCACGGGTACGGCGCCGGGCTGCCGATCCCGGCTCAGCTGCGCAGGCACTGAACCGACCGCGAAAGGTCCTCCGGTGCGCCGGAGGACTTTTTCGCTTTGCCGCGCAAGCTCTCTGCGCCTGTAGGTCGTCCACGACGAACGTCAAGAAAGCCGGGGGCGAGCCGATCGAGCGCCCACACACAGACTCAAGCGGAGGCGACAACGCGCGCTCGCGGGATCAGCGCGACCACCGGCGGCGAAACCGTTGTCCACGGCCGAGACGGCCAGATCCGAAGCAAGGACACTTCACCGAAAGGGCACGACCCGAATCCGCCACGCGACAAACACTGATCGCAGAATGCAGGCTCACAAATCTGTGGCCACCGCGAAGTTGTTCCTCGCGGTGGCCACAGATTTGCGTACCGGCGATCAGGACCCGTCGTTCCAGACGTAGTCCAGGCGGTTGCGGACCTCGACCACTCCCGACAGCTCGGCGACCAGCCGCGTCACCGGGTCGATGTCGCTGCGGCGCTCCACGCGCCCGACGATCGTCACGACGCCCGCCCGCACCTCCACCCGGACGCGGTCCGGCCCGAGGTCCAGCTTCTCGCGCAGGACTCCCTGGGTGACCTCCCGCTCGAGGTCGGCGTCGCCGCGGCAGAACACCGCGACCAGGTCGCGGCGGGACAGCACCCCGACGACCCGGCGGCCGGAGAGGACGAACAGCCGGCGGACGCCGGAGTGCGCGAACCGCGCGGCGGCCGCGGCCAGGGTCGCGTCGGCCTCGATCGTGACGGCCGGGCTCGTCATCAGGTCCTTCGCGACACACGCGGTGGCCTTGCGGGCCAGCCGGCGGTCGCGCCGGCGGGGCTTCACGTCCTCCCACAGGTGCGGGAGCAGGTCCGCCTCCGAGACGACGCCGACGAGGGCGCCGGTCTTGTCCAGGACGCCGACCGCGCTGATCCCGTTTCCGGTGAGCAGCTCGGCGATGTCCTTGAACGGTGTCTGCAGGGGGACGGTGATCGGGTCGGTGGTCATCACCGAGGACACGGCGTTCATGGTCAGTTCTCCTTCTCGGTGCGGACGACCATCACGGGGCAGGCGGCGTGGTGCAGCAGGGCCTGGCTGGTCGAGCCGAGCACCAGGCCGGTGAAGCCGCCGCGGCCCCGGCTGCCGACCACGACGAGCTGCGCGGTCCGGCTGACCTCCAGCAGGCGGTCGCGCGGCTTGTCGTGGTCGACGCGACGCTCGACCTGGACGTCCGGGTACTTTTCCGGCCAGCCGGCCAGGCGCTGCGCGAGCAGGCGGCGGCAGGAGTCCTGCAGGGACTCACCCTGGAAGGCGACGTTGCCGTCCTGGAACAGGCCGGCGCTGTCGCCGTCGTGCCAGGTGTAGAGCGCGACGAGCCGGGCGTTGCGAATCGAGGCCTCCTCGAAGGCCCACCCGATCGCCGCCTCGCTCAGCGGGCTGCCGTCGGTGCCGACGACCACCGGGCCGTCCACGCTCTCCGAACCACGCACGACCACGACCGGGCAGTGCGCCTTCGCGGCCAGGTCGACGTCCGGGGAGCCGCTGAACAGCCCGGCGATCGCGCCGACCGGCTCGCCGGTCACCAGGATCCGCGCCCGCTCCGAGACCGCCAGCAGGGCCGGGACCGGCGCGCGGTCGCCGGCTTCGGTCGTGATCTCCAGGCCGGGCACGGCGGCTTCGAGCGTGGTCCGGGTCTGGCGCAGCAGCTGGTCCGCCGCCGCTTCCCTGACCGCGAGCCAGTCCGACGGCGGGTAGACCTTGCCGCCGAAGGAGGCGTCTTCGAGGCCGTAGGCGGTGAAGACGAGCAGGGCGGCATGCCGGCGGGCTGCTTCCCCGGCCGCCCACAGCGCCGCCGCGGCGGCGGTTTCCGAGCCGTCCACGGCCACGACGATCGGCGGGTTTCCGGTTGCGCTCATGACGTTTCCTCCGGTTGCGAGCTTCTGAACCGAAAGGTAGGCCGCGCCGGTGCCCGGCTGATGCGGCCGTTCGTCCCCGCCCGCGAGGACCAAGGTCAGCGCCCGGCGGAAAGGACTTTCGGCCCCCGGCACGGAGTCCTTGGCCGCTCCCGGCCGCCGGGCACGCGAGCGCATCGTGATCCGATGCAACGGGAATGGCGAGACGCGGCGGCGACCGTATGGCTCAGCGCCCCGCTCGGCACGGCCGCGCTGCTGTTCGCGGTCTTCACGCTCGTCACCGGTGACGACGGCACTCTCGCCGCGCTGGTCGGGGTGATCGTGGTGCTGTGGCTGGTTTCGACCGTCCGCCACGTGCGCACGCCGGCCGGGCGGCCGTGACCGTCCGGGTCACCGGCGTCTCAGCCGGCGCGCAGTACGGCCGCCCCGTTCACCCGGTCGGCGGCCAGGTCCGCGAGCGCCTGGTCGGCCGCCTCCAGGGCGTACGGCACCGTGCTGACGGACAGGTGGTGCTGCCCGGCGAAGGCCAGGAACTCCCGCGCGTCCTCGCGGGTGTTCGCCGTGACACTGCGCACCTGACGCTCCTGGAACAGGTGCTGCTGGTAGTTCAGCCGCGGGACGTCCGAGAGGTGGATGCCCGCGATCGCGAGCGTTCCGCCGCGGTCCAGCGCTTCCAGCGCCGGGAGGACCAGCTCGCCGGCGGGGGCGAACAGGATCGCCGAGTCGAGCGGCTCCGGGGGTGGCTCGGCGGCGTCCCCGGCTGACGCCGCGCCCAGCTCCAGCGCGAGCTCGCGGGCCTCGGGACTGCGGGTCAGCACGTGGACGGTGGCGCCGCGGGCGAGCGCGACCTGCGCGGTCAGGTGCGCGCTGCCGCCGAAGCCGTAGATCCCCAGCCGGCCGCCCTCGGGCACCTCGGCCCGCGCCAGGGCGTGGTACCCGATCAGCCCGGCGCACAACAGCGGCGCGAGTTCGTCGTCGGCGTAGCCGCCGGGCAGCGGCAGCGCGTAGGCCGCCGGGACGACGGCGAACTCCGCGTACCCGCCGTCGGCGTCCCAGCCGGTGTAGCGCGACTCCGGGCACAGGTTCTCCCGGCCGCGCCGGCAGAACCGGCACCGGCCGCAGGTCCCGCGCAGCCAGGCGATGCCGACGCGGTCGCCGGTCGCGAACCCGGTGACCGCGTTTCCGGTGGCGACCACCTCGCCGACGACCTCGTGTCCCGGCGTCACGCCCGGCCGGTGCACCGGCAGGTCTCCCTCGGCGACGTGCAGGTCGGTCCGGCACACCCCGCACACCAGCACCCGCACCAGCAGTTCCCCGGCCGCCGGGCGGGGCACCGGAACCCGGGAGCGGTTCAGGGGCCCCGAAGCCATCGGCCCGGGCCGGGTGACCCGCCACGCGGTCATCGTCGTCGGCAGCTGCGTCACGGTCGGCCTCCTCGAGCACGGCGTTCCCGGTCAGCATGGCCGCCCCCGCCGGCGCGCCGCGACGTCCCGTGGTCCTCACGGCCGGGGACGTTCGCCCCTTCCTCCCGCGCCCAGCGGAGCCATCGCTGCGGCCGGAAGTCCTCCCCCGCAAGGACTTCCGGCCGCAGCCGACGCGCAACCGGCAAGCCTACGGTCGGGACACGACAACCACGTCAGGAGCCGCCGATGACCACCGCAGCCGCACCGCCGATCGTCACCGGGGTGGACGGATCCGTCGAATCGCTCGACGCCGTCCGCTGGGCCGCCCGCGCCGCGCGACTGCGTGATGCGCCCCTCGAGATCGTGTACGCCCTCGACTTCTCCGCGCTGCTGGCCGGCGGAGTCGTGCCGCCGCCCGAAGAGATGAAGGACGTGGTGCGCGCCCGGGGCCGCCGGTACCTGCGCGCCGCCGCGGAACTCGCCACCGCACAGGGCTTGCCCGACGCGACGACCCGGCTCGATCCCGACCGCGCCGCCCTGGCGCTCATCGACGCCTCCCGCACGGCTTCGCTGCTCGTGGTCGGCTCGTCCGGGCACGGCAAGCTCACCGGCCTCCTGGCCGGCTCGGTCGCCTCGGCCGTGAGCGCGCACGCCTCCTGCGACACCGTCGTCGTCCGCGGTGACACCTGGGACGAACCCGGCGCGGCGGACCGGCCGGTCGTCGCCGGGGTGGACGGCGGCGAGGCCACCGAACGGATCCTCGCGGCCGCGCTCACCGAGGCCCGGGTCCGCAAGGCCCCGCTGGTCGTGGTGCACGCGGCCGCGGATGACAGCCGGCACGGCGAATCCCCGGTCGGCGCCGGGCAGCGGCTGCCGGCCGACCGGCTCCGCGCCCAGGACACCGAAGGCGTCGCGGTCGACGAAGCCGTGGTCGCGACCCACCCGCGGCGCGAGCTGATCGAGCGCAGCGCCACCGCCCAGCTCGTCGTGCTCGGCAACCGCGGCCGCGGCGGCTTCCCCGGCCTGCTGCTGGGGTCCACCGGCCAGGCCCTGCTGCACAACGCGGCCTGCCCGGTCTACCTCGTCCGCGTCGGCTGAGCGGACGGAAGTCCTCACCTCGACGGGCCTTGGGCCCGCCGGATCCGGGGCACCGGACCTCCCGGACCGGGCCGGTCCGGCCCTCCCCGCCCGGTCCCGCCCGGCGGAGGCTGGGAACCGACGAAAGTGAGGCACACCATGGAAACCACCTTCGCTCCGGCGACCACCGCCGAGCCGTCGTCCGAGACCACCGGGCCGCGCTACACCGGCGTCGCCGATCAGCGCCTGGCCCGCACCCTGACCGCGGAAGACCAGTCCGAAGAGGACGGTCTGGACCCGCTGGAGCGCGTCACGTGCCGCACGCACCGGCGCTGGCTGCACGACTGCGTGGCCTCGCCGCTGCACGTCGTCATCGTCACCGGCACCCGCTGGTGCCGGAAGTGTGAGTGCGCGCTGAACGTCGCGATCGACCAGCTGGCCGGCGACGTCGCGGTGCGCTGCCCCTCCTGCGGCGAGGCCCCGGCCACCCGCGCCACCCGCCAGCTGGTCCGCGCCTGCCGCGCCAGCCTGGCCACCGCGGCCGACCGCTGATGTCCGCGAGCCGGAGCCGCCTGTACCGCAGTGGTGTCCTGGAGCGGGAGAACCTCTCCGTCGCCGAAGCCACGCGGCACCTCACCGACCCCGCCGTCACGCTCTGGCTGGACATCGACGCCCCCACCGCGGCCGACCTGGCCACACTCACCACCGAACTCGGCCTGCACCCGCTCGCCGTCGCGTCCGTCCTCGACGAGGACCACCAGCGGCCGAAGCTGGTCCACTACGACCACCACTCGTTCCTGGCCGCGTACGCCGTCCGGTTCGACCCGGGAACCGGCGTGCTCGCGGCGTCGGAACTCGACGCGTTCGTCACCGACCGCGTGCTGGTCACCTTGCACCGCAACAACACCGCGGACATCGACGCCCTCACCGAGCGCTGGGACAGCACGCCGGAACTGGCCAAGACCGGCACCGGGTTCCTGCTGCACGGCCTGCTCGACCTGCTCGTCGACGGGCACTTCGACGCCCTGCAGACCCTCGACGAACAGGTCGAGGAGCTCGAGGACCTGGTCTTCGCCGACGAAGCCGACGCGACGGACCTGCAGCGCCGCTCCCTGCGGCTGCGCAAGAGCCTCAGCCGGCTGCGCCACCTCGCCCTGCCGATGCGCGAGATCGTCAGCTCGCTGATGCGCCGCGAGGTCCGCACGGTCGACGACACGCTGCTGCCCTACTTCCAGGACGTCTACGACCACGTCCTGCGCGTGACCGAGTGGACGGAGTCGTTGCGCGACCTGATCGCGACGGTCCGCGAGACCCAGCTGAGCATCCAGGGCAACCGGCTCAACACGATCATGAAGAAGGTGACCAGCTGGGCGGCGATCATCGCCGTACCCACCGCGATCACCGGGTTCTACGGCCAGAACGTCCCCTACCCCGGCTTCGCGCAGGCGTCCGGGGTGTGGGTTTCGACGGTGGCCATCCTGGTCATCTCGGCGACGCTGTTCGTGCTGTTCAAACGGCGGGACTGGCTGTGAAGCCCGCTCGGGCGTGGGTGCTCACCGCGGACGCTTCCGCCGCCGTCGTGCTGCCCGTGCCGCGGCCGGCCGGCTGCGTGGCTGGTCCTGCGCCGCCGCCTTTCCCGTTCGGCACGCGGCTCGGTCTCGCGGTCTTCCTGGGCGTGACCACACCGCTGTGGCGGCCCGGCCAGCACGCGTTCACCACGATCGCGATCGGTGTCCTCGGCGGCCTGCTGATGGCCGCCACCACCTCGGCCGTCACCGCGGTCGCGCTTCGCCGTCTGCCCGGGCTGCGCTGAGCGACCGCCGGGCCGCGAGCCGGTGCCAGAGCAGCTTGTCCGCCTCCACCACCACGAACGCGACCGCCGCGGCGGCCAGCACCCACAGCCAGGAAACGACGCCGACGGGCGCGGTGTGGAACGCCGTGTTCAGCACCGGGACGTAGGTCAGCATGAGCTGGAGCGCGGCCGTGAGCCCGAGGCCCAGCGCGAACATCCGGCTGTGGCCCGGCCAGGCCGCCAGCACCGGCCGGTCCAGTGACCGGCAGCTGAGCAGGTACGCGGCCTGGACGCCGACGAACATGTTGATCGCGGTCGTGCGCGCCTGGGCGATCGACACCCCCGAAGCCAGCTCCGCCCGGTAGGCGAAGAACGCCGCCACGACGAGCAGCAGCGAAACGAGCAGGACCCGGCGCAGCAGGGCGGCCGTGAACAACGGGCGGTCGGGTGGCCGCGGCGGGCGCCGCATGACGTCCCGCTCGGTCGGCTCGAACGCCATCGTCAGCCCGAGGAACACCGCCGTCGTCATGTTGATCCACAGGATCTGCACCGGCACGATCGGCAGCGTCGAGCCGAGCAGGATCGCCACCAGCACGACCATGCCCTCGCCGATGTTGGCCGGCAACGTCCAGGCGATGAACTTCCGCAGGTTGTCGAAGACGCTCCGGCCTTCCTGCACCGCCGCCTGGATCGAGGCGAAGTCGTCGTCGGTCAGCACCATGTCCGCGGCCTGCCGGGCGGCGTCCGTGCCACCCGAGCCCATCGCGACACCGATGTCCGCGCGGCGCAGCGCGGGTGCGTCGTTGACACCGTCGCCGGTCATCGCGACCACCTGCCCGCCGCGCTGCAACGCGTGCACCAGCTGGAGCTTCTGCCCCGGCGACACCCGGGCGAAGACCTGCGTGCCCGCCACCACGTCGTCGAACCGTGCCTCGGGCAGCGCCGTCAGCTCGGCGCCGGTGAGCACCCGCGCCGAGGACGCGCTGTCCACCAGCCCGACCGCGGCGGCGATCGCGCGCGCCGTCCCGGCGTGGTCGCCGGTGATCATCTTGACGTCGATGCCCGCTTCCCGGCACGCCGCGACCGCGGTGACCGCCTCCGGCCGCGGCGGGTCGTGCATCGCCTGCAGGCCCAGCAACGTCGGTGCCGAACCGGGGATGAACCGGGCGAACGCCAGCACCCGCAGCCCCTGTGCGGTCAGCGTGTCCTGCAGCGCCTCCAGCGCGGCCGTGTCGAGCGGGCGGACGCCGTCGGCGGTGACCTCGTCCGCGCACCGGGCCGCCACCTCTTCGACGGCGCCCTTGAGGTAGCCGACGTCGCCGTGCACCGTGGTCATCGTGCGGGTCTCGGACTCGAACGGCACCGTTTCCGTGCGCGGCGCGGCGGCGCGGATCGCCTCGGGATCCAGCCCGGCCTCGACGGCCGCTTCGAGCAGGGCGATCTCCGTCGGGTCGCCTTCCCCGGGCTGCGCGTCGTTGCAGAGGACCCCCGCGACCAGGCACTCCCGTTGCAGCGCACCGGCCTCGGCCGGCGGGACCAGCCGCCCGGCCACCGCGAGCGTCGTCACGTTCATCCGGTTCTGCGTGAGCGTGCCGGTCTTGTCGGTGCAGATCACCGTGGTCCCGCCGAGGGTCTCGGCCGCGGGCAGGTTCCGCACGATCGCGCCGCGCCGGGACATCCGGACCACGCCGATCGCCAGCACGATCGCCACCGCCGCCGGCAGCCCCTCGGGGATCGCCCCGACGGCCAGCGCGACCACCGCCGTGAACATCTCGGGCACCGGCGTGCCGCGGACGACGCCGAGCGTGAACGCCCCGGCGGCGACCGCGACGATGGCGACGCTCAGCTGCCGGGAGAACCGGGCGAGCTTGCGGGTGAGCGGGGTGACGACCACCTCGGCGGTGGCCACCAGGTGCTGGATGCCGCCCAGCTCGGTCCGCCCGCCGGTCGCGGTGACCACCGCCCGGGCCCAGCCGCGCGTCACCAGCGTCCCGGAGTAGGCGCAGCCGGTGCGGTCGGCGACCACGGCCTCTTCGGCCACCGCGTCGGCGGACTTCCGCACCGGCACGGACTCGCCGGTCAGGGCCGATTCGTCGACCTCCGTCAGCCGGACTTCGACGAGCCGGACGTCGGCGGGCACGCGGTCGCCCGCCGCGAGCTCGACGACGTCGCCCGGGACGAGCCGGGCCGCCGGGATCCGCCGGGTGACGCCGTCGCGGAGCACGGTCGCGTCGGCCGGCAGCATCTTGGACAGCGCGTCGAGAGCCCGCTGCGCCCGCGACTCCTGCACGAACCCGACGATCGCGTTGAGCGCCACGACTCCCCCGATGACCCCGGCGTCGACGTAGCCGCCGAACAGCCCGGTCACCACTCCGGCGAGCAGGAGGACGTAGATGAGCGGGTCGTGGAACTGCCGCAGCAGCCGGACCACCGGCCCCGGCCCGGACGGCGCGGTCACCTCGTTGGGACCGAACCGCTCGAGCCGCGCCCCGGCTTCCGCGGTGGCGAGACCCGCTTGCGGGTCGACGCCGAGCTGCTCGGCGACGGCGGTCGCGGGCCGGGCGTGGAACGCCTCGGGGTGGACGGTGGTCTTCACTGTGCTGCCTTCCGTTCCAGGTCTCCGCCACGGGTCGTGGCGGCCAGCCGGGCGACGAAGTCCGCCGGTGTGCCCGCCCCGGCGCGCAGGGCACGCTGCCGCTCCGAGCCGCCGCCCCGGGCCGTGAGCGCCCACAGGCCGGACCGGACGTCCTCGAGATCGCCCGTCGCCCGCAGGGCGGGCCGGACGTGGACCAGAAGGTCCTCGGCCAAGCGTTCGTGCGCCACGGGTACGCCGGTCAGGACGTCGACGCCCGGGCCACCCAAGCCGTGCCGGGCCGCCGCCCGCAGCGACCGCTCGACCAGCACGTCCGGCACGTGTGGCAGCGGCACGCCGCGGCGTTCTTCGGCCAGCGCGGTGCCCACCAGGCCGCGCACGAGGCCGGCGAGGAGCACCGCGTCGTCCACGTCGAGGCAGACGTCGGCGATCCGCACCTCGACCGTCGGGTGCAGCGGGGACAGGCGGGCGTGGAAATGGACGCTGCGGGCGTCGATCGCCTTCCCACCCCGGATGGCGCCGTCGACCGCCGCGTCGTAGCCCGCGGTGCCGTGCCACGCACTGGGCGGGCGGACCGTCGGCCAGCGCGACCACAGCGGGTACCGCGCGCTGGCCCAGCCGGAGTCCAGGCCGTCGACGTACGGCGAGTTCGCGCTGATCGCCAGCACCGTGGCGAGCCACGGCCGCAGCCGGGCCAGCACCCGCACGCCGACCGCGCGCGACGGGACGCCGACGTGGACGTGGCAGCCGCACGTACCCGCTTCGCCGATGAGCCGCGGAAACCGGTCCGCCAGCCGGCGGTAGCGCGGATCGTCGGTGACCGGCGACACCCTCGCGAACGGGGCGACGCCAGTGGCCAGGGCGACACAGCCCGCGTCCTGCGCGGCCTCGGCCACCCGGCCCCGCAGCCGCGTCAGGTCCGCGCGCACCTCGGACAGCGAGCGGCAGATCCCGGTCACGGACTCCACCTGGTACCGCAGGAACTCCGCCACCACCCCCCGTTCGTCCTTCAAGAGTTCGAGGACTCGCGGTGCCTCCGCGGCCGTGACCCCCGACCGCGGGTCCACGAGCACGAACTCCTCTTCGACCCCGACCGTCACACCCCCGTGGTCCACGGCCGGGCTCAGGAGACGGTGCGGCGCACGGCCGCGCCGAGTGCCGCACCCCAGGCCCGGGCGCGGTCCAGCTCGCCGGCCTTCGGGCCGGCGTCGGCCGGATCGGTACCGACGAAGAAGCTTTCGGCGGGCACCACCAGGCGGCACCCAAGCCGGCGGAGGCGCTTGGCGACGCCTAGTGACGCGGCGCCCGTCAGCACCCGCGCCTTCTCCAGCCGGGTGTCGAACGCGGCGGTCGCGAGCCCCCGCGGCACGGGCCCGACGGAGTCGAGCCATTCGCGCACCCCGGTCCGGGACAGCATCGGGCGCTCCACCCGCTGAGCGGCCGACTCCCGCGTCGCGGCGCGGCTCATGCCGTGCGCGTGGGTGGGCCCGCCGACGACGAGCAGCTCGACACCGGTCAGGTCCGCCGGGGCGTGGTCGACGTTCACGACCTCCGCTCCGTCGATCCCGTCGGCGACGGCGCGCGCCACCTGCTCGGTGGCGCCGTACATGGACTCGAAGACGATGACGATGCGCATGGTTCCGCTCCTCAGTGTTCGAGCCGGACCCGCTTGCGGGTCAGCTCCTCGATGTCCCCGGCGGCGCATTCGAGCAGGTTGTGCGCCAGGTCGCTCAAGGCCCGTGACGCGGCGAGCTCGTCGCCGATCTCCGGCACGTCCCGGTCGGCCGGGTTGAGCCGGGCGGCGCCGGTCCCGGAGATCCGGGTGTCGTCGGCGGTGTGCAACCGGGCCGTGGCCCGGGTGCGCTCACCGTCCTCGTCGATGATCAGTTCGACGTGCCAGCGCTTCTCGTTCATGCCGACCTCCTCGGGGTCAGGTTTCTTCGGGCACCATTTCGATGGCGCCACAAGGACATTCGGCGACGCAGATCCCGCACCCCTTGCAGTAGTCCAGGTCGATCGCGTACTTGTCCCCCGGCTCGAGCTTGATGACCGCGTTGTCCGGGCAGACGCCGTAGCAGTTGTCGCACTCGAAGCAGTTGCCGCAGGACAGGCAGCGGCGGGCCTCGAACAACGCCGTCGACGGGTCCAGCCCGCCGGTCACCTCGTCGAAGGTGGACACCCGCCGGGACAGGTCCAGGTGCGGGCGGACGGTCTTGTCGGCGTCGCTGTAGTACCAGGTGTTGAGGTTCTCGAACGTCGCCGGACGCGGAGCCGGCGGCTCGGCGACGGGCATCCCGCGCAGCCACCCGTCGATCTCGCGCGCCGCCTTCGCGCCGTGGCCCACCGCGACCGTCGCGGTCCGGCCCGAGGGCACCATGTCCCCGCCGGCGAAGATCCCCGGGTGCCCGGTCATCAGGCCCGCGCCGACCCGCACCACGCCGCCGGTGTGCTCGACGTCCGGCAGGTTGTCCACCAGGGACAGGTCGGAGTCCTGGCCGAGGGCCAGCACGACACTGTCGGCGGCCAGGCGCTCGAACTCGCCGGTCGGCTGCGGGAAGCCGGACTCGTCGAGCTGCATCTTCTCGACCGTGATGCCGTCGCCGTCAACCTCGCTGATCGTCGAGAGCCAGCGCATGGACACGCCCTCTTCGACGGCCTCGGCGACTTCGGACTCGTGCGCGGGCATCCGGTCGCGGGTGCGGCGGTAGACGACCACGGCGTCGGTCGCGCCGAGCCGTTTCGCGGTGCGGGCGGCGTCCATCGCGGTGTTGCCACCGCCGTAGACGGCGACCCGGCGGCCGAGCAGCGGACGCTCCTCGTTCTCCATGTCGTGCAACAGCGAAACGGCGTCGAGCACGCGCGCCGAGTCGCCCGCGGGGATGTAGGCCCGCTTGCCGACCTGGGCGCCGACGGCGAGGAAGACCGCGTCGAAACCACCGTCGGCCATCGCCTTCGCGGCGTCGGTGACCCGGGCGCCCTGCTCGAACGCGACGCCCATGGCCCGGATCCGCGCCACTTCCGCGTCCAGCACCTCGCGCGGCAGGCGGTAGCGCGGGATGCCGTAGCGCAGCATGCCGCCGGGCGCGGCCTCCGCGTCGCGGATCGTGACGGCGTGCCCGAACCGCGCCAGGTGGTACGCCGCGGACAATCCCGCCGGGCCGGCGCCCACGACGAGCACCCGCTTGCCGGACGGTGCGGCCGTGACCGGCATCGTCCAGCCCTGCTTGATGCCCTCGTCGCCGAGGAAGCGTTCGACGGAGTTGATCCCGACGGCCTCGTCGAGCTGGCCGCGGTTGCACGCGCTCTCGCACGGCCGGTAGCAGATCCGGCCGAGCACGGCCGGCAGCGGGTTGTCGGCCATGATCCCGCGCCACGCGTCCTGGTAGTCCCCGGATTCGGCGTGGTAGAGCCACTTCTGGATGTCCTGCCCGGCCGGGCAGGCCTGGTTGCACGGCGGCAGCAGGTCGACGTAGACCGGCCGTTCGCTGCGCCACGCGCCGGTCTTGTTGGCCCGGCTGGACCCGACGTCGAGCGTGATCGCGAACGGCTTCTCGTGCTCCATGTCAGTCCTCTCCGAGCAGGTCGTAGCGGCGGATGTTCCGGTCGGCCTGCGCCTGGATCCGCGCGACCACGTCCGGGCGGGGGTGCTCGCCGAACAGGTGCGCGTACCGCGTCTGGCGCCGCAGGTAGTCCTCGACGGGCACCTGCCGGCGGATCTTCGACGTCGCGACGATCTCCCCGTGCTCGGCCTCGAACACCGGGAACAGCCCGCTTTCCTTGGCCAGGCGGGCGATCCGGATCGTGTCGTGGGACGCGCTGCCCCAGCCGAGCGGGCACGGCACCAGCACGTGCAGGTAGCGGGCGCCGCGGAACTCCATCGCCCGCGTCACCTTCGCTTCGAGGTCGCGCAGGTCCGCGACGGTCGCCGTCGCCACGTACGGGATCTCGTGCGCCAGCGCGATCATCGGCACGTTCTTGCCCTGCCCGAACACCGCGCCGGGCTCCGGCCCGACCGCCGGCGTCGTCGCCGTGCGGGCCGCGGCCGGCGTCGCGCCGGACCGCTGGACGCCGGTGTTCATGTAGGCCTCGTTGTCGTAGCAGAGGTAGAGCACGTCGTCGTTGCGCTCGAACATCCCGGACAGGCAGGCGAAGCCGATGTCGACCGTGCCGCCGTCACCGCCCTGCCCGACCACGCGGACGTCGGTGCGGCCCTTGGCCTTCATCGCCGCGGCGACGCCGGTGGCGACCGCGGGCGCGTTGCCGAACAGCGAGTGCAGCCACGGGATCCGCCACGACGTCTCGGGATACGGCGTCGAGAAGACCTCGAGGCAGCCGGTCGCGTTGACGGCGACCAGCTGGTTCCCGGTCGCCCGCATGGCCGCGTCGAGCGCGTACCGCGCGCCCAGTGCCTCACCGCACCCCTGGCACGCGCGGTGCCCGCAGTCGATCGAGTTGATCCGCTCCCGGTCGGACTGCACGCTGCGCTGGTCGTCGCCGAGCAATCGGCCCCCGACCGCGAAGCTGCCGGTCTGGTAGAACTTGATCGGCGTCACCACCATGTCATTACCCGATCCGTGAGGCGACCGCACCGAGGTCGCGCAGGAGGTTTTCGGCCGTGGGGCCCGAGCGCCGGGCAGCGGCGAACCGTCCCAGCTCCCGGTCGATCAGCGAGCGGTCGAGGTCGAGGAACGTCAACGGCGGCAACCGGTCCGCCGCTCGCAGCACCCGGTCCAGAGAGGTCTTGGTGACCGCGCGGCCGCCGAGGCCCGCGACGACCGTGTGCACCTTCGTCGCGGGCGCCGCCGTGACGACGTTCTGCGTGACGATCCCGCCGACACCGGGCTCGAAGGCGCGCTCCAGGACGACGACGTGGGCGGCGTGCCCGATCGCCGCGCGGACGGCGTCGGTGGGGAACGGCCGGAAGCAGGTCAGGCCGAGCACGCCGACGCGCAGGCCGTCCTCGCGCAGCTCGTCGACGGTGTCCTTGAGCGTGCCCAGCACCGAGCCGAGCGCGAGGACGATCGTCTCGGCGTCCTCGGTGCGGTACGCGCGGGTCAGCCCGCCGGAGTTGCGGCCGAACGCCTCCGCGAACCGGTCCGAGACGTCGGGGACGACGTCGAGGGCCTCCATCAGGCGGGCGTGGGCGAGGTAACGGACCTCGGTGAACGCCTCGGGGCCGACCATCGCCCCGATCGAGGACGGCTCCGCCGGGTCGAGGACCTGCCGGGGTTCGTACGGCGGCAGGAACGCATCGACCTGCGCCTGGTCCGGCGTGTCGACTTGTTCCCACGAGTGGGTCAGGATGAACCCGTCCATGCAGACCATCACCGGCGTGGACAGCTCTTCGGCGATCCGGAACGCCTGGACGTGCAGGTCCGCGGCCTCCTGGTTGGTCTCGGCGTAGAGCTGGATCCAGCCCGCGTCCCGCAGCGCCATGCTGTCGCTGTGGTCGTTCCAGATGTTGATCGGCGCGCCGATCGCCCGGTTGGCCACCGTCATCACGATCGGCAGGCCGAGCCCGGAGGCGTTGAACACGGCCTCGGTCATGTACAACAGGCCCTGGCTCGCGGTCGCCGTGTAGGCCCGCGCGCCGGCCGCGGACGCGCCGATGGCCACCGACATCGCCGCGAACTCCGACTCCACGTTGACGAACTCGCACGGCGCGAGCGCGCCGGACTTCACCAGCTCCGCCAGGCCCTCGACGATGTGCGTCTGCGGCGAGATCGGGTACGCGCAGACCACCTCCGGGCGGCACAGCGCGACGGCGTCGGCGACGGCCTTGGACCCCTCAATCTGTCTGAGCACGAGCCAGTTCCTCTCGTTCCGCACGCACGAACCCGTAGGCCGCGGTGGCCGCGGCGATGTTGCCGTCGGCCTTCGCGCCGCTGAACCGGCCGGAGATCGCGGTGATCACCGAGCGCAGCTCGACGACGCCGGTCAGGGCGGCGAACCCGCCGAGCAGCGCGGCGTTCGGCATCGGCCGGCCGAGGTGCTTCCGGGCCAGTTCGCTCGCCGGTACGACGAGCAGCCGCTCGCGCCGGAAGCCGCGGACGAACTCCCCCAGCCCCAGCTCCTCGAAGCTGTGGGCGGAGTTCACCAGCAAGTAGCCGTCGGGCTTGAAACCTTCGAAGATGTTCACCTGGTGCAGCAAGGTGGCGTCCTGGATGATCAGCGCGTCCGGCGCCACGATCGGTTCCCGCGTGCGGATCGCCCGGTCGGCGATCCGGCAGAAGGACACCACCGGCGCGCCGGTGCGTTCCGAACCGAAGCTCGGGAACGCCTGCGCGTGCCGCCCTTCGGTGAACGCGGCGACCGACAGCAGCTCGGCCGCGGTCACCACGCCCTGGCCGCCGCGGCCGTGGATGCGCACCTCGGTCATGGTCATGGTCATGAGCTCGGGTACTTCGCGAGGATGTCGCGCAGGGCCGAGACGAACCGCAGGGACTCGTCGTGCTCGCGCTGCCAGACGTTGCGGCCGAAGATCAGCCCGGTCGCGCCGGCCTCCATCGACTCGCGCGCCTTCTCGAGCATCGCGTCGTCGCCGGCCTTGCCGCCGCCGGACACGAGCAGCAGCGTGCGCCCGGCCGACCGGACGACGGCGTCGATCGCCTGCTGGCTGGTCGTTTCCTTCGCGTACGGCGCGGGAACGTTGTCGATCTTCGCCGGGTGCGGGAAGTTGACCTTCACGACGTCGGCGCCCAGTTCGGACGCGGTGCGCGCGGCGTAGTCGACCGCGTAGAAGGAGTCCTTCCCGCCCTTGCCCTCGATGGCCGAACCACGCGGGTAGGCCCAGACGATGAGCGGCATGCCGAACCGGTGCGCGTCGGCGCGGACCTGCCGCAGCTGGGCGAAGTCCTGTTCCTGCGCGGGAGTTCCGACGTAGAGGGTGTAGCCGACGGCGTCCGCGCCGAGCCGGACCGCGTCCTCGACGCTGCCGTGCAGCGGGGACAGCGCCTCGGCGTCCGACGGGATCTCGGTCTTGCCGTTGAGCTTCAGCACCAGCGGGAGTTCGCCCGCGTACTCCCAGTAGAACTTCTCGGCCAGGCCGATCTGGATCGCGATGCCGTTGAAGCCACCTTCGAGCGCGAGCTTGATGACGTACTTCGCGTCACCTGCGGCCGGGTTGGCGAAGAAGTCCCGCGGCCCGTGCTCCAGCCCCTGGTCGTAGGGCAGGAAGAACGCGGTCCCGTTGCGCAGGCCGTGTTCGTGCAGGATGCGGTGCAGGCGCGTCTTCTTGCCCGTGTTCAGCCCGAGTGCGGCCAGTGCGGGACGGTGTGCCATGGCGGCCTCCGGGTTCGCGGATTTCGTGGTGTGCCCAGCACATCGCGCGAAGGCCACCGCCCGCAGCAGCCGAACGCCCCCGGCACCCGAGGCGGCGGTCCGGAACTCCGGGGACCTTGGACCCTTGCGGCTCCCGGCCCCCCGGCGGCGAGACTCTGCCCAGGGGGAACTCATCCGGGAGGTCGTCGTGAAGATCGATGAACTGCTCGCCAAGGCCAAGGACGGGCTCGAGACCAAGCTGGTCTACGGCGAGCCGTACGAGAGCGACGGGGTCACCGTGATCGTGGCCTCGACCGTCAGCAGCGGCGGTGGTGGCGGCGACGGCCGCGACGAGAACGGCCGCTCCGGCGAAGGCGGCGGGTTCGGCCTGTCCGCCAAGCCGGTCGGCGCGTACGTCATCAAGGACGGCAAGCTGCGCTGGGAACCGGCGGTGGACGTCAACCGCCTGCTGGCCACCCTGGGCGCGATCGCCGTCGCCGCGCTCTTCGTGGCGACGCGCCTGGCGAAGCTCAAGTACCGAGCCGGGGAACCGGCCGGCGAGTCCTGAGTGCGCTAACCGCGCGGTCCGGCGCCCGGCTCCTCGTTGCGGGCCGGGCTCGCGTCCCGCACCCGTTCGTTGAGCGTGGCCGCGATCCCGGCCGACTGCGTGGCCCGGGCCCGCAGCGACTCCGCGATCTTGGCCAGCACGACCGTGAACTCGCGGATGTGCATCGGCTCCGACCGCTCGACGGCCGAGTAGACGTCGTCGCCGAAGATGGCGAACATGGCGTCGATGGCGGCGTGCCCGGCGGGGGTGAGCATCACCAGGACACTGCGCCGGTCGGTCGGGTGCCGCTCGCGCCGGGCCAAGCCGGCCAGCTCGAGCCGGTCCAGCAGCGCGGTGACGCTCGCCGAGGCGATGCCCAGGCGCTTCACCAGCGCCGAGGGCGGCAACGGCCCCTGGTGCAGCAGTTCGCCCAGTGCGGCGGCCTCGTGCACCCCCACGCCGAGCGCGGCCGCCATCGCCCGCCGGTACTCGTCGGTGGCCACGATCACCGCTCGCAGCTGCTCAGCCAGTCGTTCCATCCACGCTCACCACAAAGATCAGACGCCGAGTACCTAGATAAACTAGATACTAGACCAGCTAGAGTCGTCCGCGCAGCGACCGGCCACCACCCGGCATCCCGGCCACCCTTCCGCCGGACCTCCCGCGAACGAGAACCGATTCACCTCACGCCGCGCAAAGATAAAGCAGCAATACCGAATTCCGACCCCGCCACGCCGACGACGAAATAGATCGCACACCCTCGAACCGGGTGCCGAAAATTTCCACCCCGGGACCGCGAGCACGTCTTCCCAGCTCCGCACCGGCGCGACCGGTTGACGCGAACCGGGAACCGGCCGGGCAGCGGGCGACCGGCTTCCGCGGGCCGAGACCACCAGGCGGCCAGGCGCCGCGGAGATTCTCGGTTTCCGAGAAAGACCGGATCCGAGAAGCGAGCCGACGCCGCACCGCCACCGCCGGCCGGCCCGGCACCGGCGAACCCCCGGCCTCAAGTCGAAAAATTTCCGACAAAAACCATAACCGTGCCGCAATTCGACGTCGAGATCCTTGCATTCCGAGAATCTCGGACCCGCTACTCCGGGACCGATCTGACAATTGCCCGAAGGCGCGGTTACCCTTGGCAGAAGAGGCCGTTTCCGAGGGGATTCACCAATGCCGGACAGACTGTTTTCCGAACCCGTCACGCCGCCACCGGAGGTTGCAGCCCTTCGCCGCGAGCGGAACCGCTGGCTGCGCCGGGAGGCGAACCTGATCCTCGGCCGCGGCCGAGGCGGCGCGGACGAGGCCGCGGCGCGGGAGGCCCGGACCGCGCATCTCGTGCTCACGTACGCCCTCGCGGTCATCGAGCAGCGGCCGGCGGTCGTCGGCTCGTTCCAGGACCTCACCCGGCAACGCTGCGGCCAGGGCTGAGGTCCCGCCGCGGCACCACAGCCCGCTCAACCTGGGCCGAGGGCGCCGGCAGGAAACGCAGGCACACGACGGCGATGTCGTCACGCGCGGGCAGGTGGCCGACGAGGGCGTCGAGAAGGCCGTCGCAGAGTTCGCCGGGGCTCCGGCGGGCGTGTTCGGCCGCCGCCGCGACCAGCTCGGCGAACGCCTCCTCCGCGGGCAACCGGTTCTGCTCGATCAGCCCGTCGGTGTAGCAGACCAGCGCCGAGCCGGGCAGCACCGTCCGTTCGGCTTCCGGACGCCCGTGGCGCGGCGGCAGGCACAGCAGCGGTGACCGGGCCTGGTCGAGCAGGGCGACCGTGCCGTCCGGGGCGATGAGCAGCGGCGGCGGGTGCCCGGCGACGGCGTAGCGGAACCGCCCGGCCGCCGGGTCGAGCTCGGCCACCAGCGCGGAGGCGTGCTCCGCGCCGGCCGTGCGGGCGGCCACGAGATCCAGCCGGTCCAGGACCGCCGCCGGGCCGAGCTCCGCGAGGATGAGCGCGGTCGCCGCGCTGCGCATCTGCCCCATCGCCGCGGCGGCCGCCAGGCCGTGCCCCACGACATCGCCGATGGTGATCGCGATCCGCCCGTCGGGGTGGGCGACCACGTCGTACCAGTCGCCCCCGATCGACAGGTTCCGCTGGCTGGGCCGGTACCGGGCGGCGGCCGCCACCCGGCGGGACGTGGGGACGTCCCGCGGCAGCTGGCTGGTCTGCAGCGTCAGCGCGATCGACCGTTCCCGGTCGGCGCTGTGCGCGGCGTGCAGCACCAGGACGGCGCGCGCGGCGATGTCGCGGGCCAGCTCGAGGTCCCCCGCGGCGAACGAGCGGCCGGAGGCCGCGTGCCCGAGCAGGAGCGCTCCCTGCACCGCGCCTTCCACCGTCAGCGGCACCCCGACCAGGGAACCGGGGCCGGGCGGGTTCCCGCTCAGGTGCGGGACGAACAGGTCCTGCCCGGTCGCCAGGACGGTCGTCAACGCGGGAACGCCCGCACCGCCCGTTCTCCACGCCGCGAAGGCCGCCCGGCCGTCCTGGTCGCGGTGGGCCGACACGGCGACCGGGGTTTCGCTGTCGTCCCCGCCGAACTCGACGACGGCGAAGTCCGCGAGCGCGGGCACGAGCGTGTCGACGAGCCCTTGCGCGCGCTCGGCCATGCTGCCCGGCTTGCTGATCGCCGCCATCAGGTCGCCGATCAGCCGCTGCCGCCATTCCCCGTCCTCCGCCCGCAGGCGCAGGCGCTGCTCGGCTTCGTACAGCTGAGCGCGGTGGACGGCCTGGGCGACCTGCGCGGCCATCGTCAGCAGGACGGTGCGCTGCGCCGGGGAGAATCCGCGGGGTTCGCGGTGGTACAGGCCCAGGAACCCGAAGACGTCCCCGGACGTGCGCAGCGGCAGGATCGCGGCGGTGGCCGGGTAGCGCGGCTCGCCGTCCCGCGCCACGGCGGCCTCGGGGGTGTCGGAGGCGACCGGCGTCGTCGTCTCGGTGCCCGTCCCGGCGCCGGTGCCGGTCCGCACCCGCAGCACCTCGCCGTCGCCGAGGACGCCGACCGCCACCGCGGCCAGCCCGCCGTCGTGGACGTCCACGACGGCGGACACGATCTGGCTGACGTCGGTCGTGGCGCCCAGCGCGTCCGCCACGGCCCGCAGCAGCTTGGCTCGTCCGTGCGCCGCTTGTTCGGCCTCGGCCACCGACTGCGCGCGCCGCCGCCGCTCCTCCGCCAGTGCCGCGCCGCGCACGGCGGCGTCCCGCTCCGTGACCGTCACCGCGAGCACCAGCGTCGTCAGCAGGACCAGGGCCAGGACCAGCTGCAGGTGGACCAGGCCCGAGGCCGGGGCGGTCCCGGCCCACGGCCCCCGTCCCGCGGCCGTGGCGGTGGTGGCCACGACGGCGATCACCACGCCGCTGGCCGTCACCGCCCGCAGGCCCCACCGCAGGGCCACCCAGACGAGCGCGAACACCCCGGCGTACCCGGCCTCGACGACGTCCGCCCAGAAAACGAGGACGGCGACGCCACCCAGCGCGACCGCCGCCGCGGCCTGCCTGAGCCGTGGCCCGCGGCCACCCCACACCAGCAGCGCGGTGCCGATCACCAGGACACCCAGCCCGTCCCCGAGCCACCACCGGCCGGCCACGGCCCACCAGCTGCCCGTGTCACCGGCCGTGACCGCGGTCGTCGCCCCGATCAGCGCGCCCACGGCCGGGGCGGTGAGCACGGCCGCGGCCACGAACCGCGTGAGACCACGCCAGGTGCCGATTTCGAGGCTCCGGCGCGTCGCGCCGAGCAGGACCGCGCCCAGCACCGGCTCGATGGTGTTCCCGACGGCGAATCCGGTCGCGGCGAGCGGGCCGAGCCCTTCGACGAGGTCCACCACGAGCTCGATCGCCGCGATGCTCGCGGCGACGAACGGCCAGGCCCGGCGGGGCAGCAGGCACAGGAGCGCGACGCTGAGCCCCGCCGACGGGAAGAAGGTCGGTCCCGCGCCGGTCGCGTCGAGCACGGTGAACGCCAGCTGGGAGCCGGCCGCGTACCCACCGCCGGCCACCGCGCACCACAGGACCGGCCGCCCCAGCCGCCGCAGCGTCCGCTTTTCCCGCACCACCGCCACTCCCCTGCGCGCCGCACGGCGCGCCCGGCCCACTCTGGTGGACCGTGGCCCCGCGGAGCAACAGCCCGCACCGAGCCGAAACACTTCTTTTCCGAGATATTCCGCGACGGACCGACACACCGGAATTCCGCGGGCGAATTCCCCACCGGGCGAAACGCCCTCAACGACCGTCCGGCTCGGTTTTCCCGTCCCCCTCGGTCTCGGGCCGCGGCTGTTCGACGACGACCGGTACCGCCCGGACGTCGTGCACGACCTCCACCCGCGAAGACCGCGCTGCGTGGCAGGCCGGGTCGTCTTCGAGGTGGGAGTAGCTGAAAAGGCTGGCGAGCAAGGGATGCGCGTCGTCGCGGTACTGCCGCACGACGTGGTCGCTGTTCTCGCTGATCGGGTGCCAGCAGCGTTCGCAGAGCATGACGTCGTGTGCGTCCATGGTGGGCACCGTCCCGGTCGGATCACCGTGCCGCCGGCGGCCCTCGGGGGGCCAGGGCCGCCGGCAGCAGCTTCCTGGGTGCGTCACCCCGGGTGATCAGGGGGCGGATGACCCCCGGGACGACGCATCCAGGCTGACATCCCGGCGAACGCGACCGGATCCGCCGAACGGAGCAGAATTCTCCGGAGAGTTTCGGAAACCGAAAATGGTCGCTGCCGAGCGATCCGGAAGAATTTCGGCGGCCGAGCGATTTGCCTTCCGCTTGCCCGACTGGACGCGCCGGCGGCAGGCTCGGGTGCCGAAATACCCTGCCGTGGCGCGGGAACGAGGTCCGGAGCGCCCCTGCCGCGATGACCTTCTTCCCTACCCGCCCGCGGTACCGCGCGAGAGCCTGGTCCTGACGAGTGGGAAAGGGTGATCGACATGACGGTCAGCGGTTCCCCGGGCGGCACCCGGGACTCCGGGCCGGTACCGGGAACGACCCGGTCCTCGTTCGCGGGCTGGTGGTACCTGCCCCTGACGATCCTCACCGCCGGGCTGGCCGCGTGGGTGCCGTTCCTCCACGCGGCCGTGGTGCTCGGCAGTGTCCGCCTGCGGTGGGTCGCGGCGGCTTACGGCGCGGTGCTCGTGGGGCTCTTCGGGTGCGCGTCCGCCGCACCGGTCGACGCGCAGGGCAACGCGATCGGGACCGCCGGAGCCGTCCTGCCGACCATCGCCGGTACGGGCTGGCTCGTGCTGCTCCCCGTCGCCTGCGCGCACCAGTGGGTGGTGCAGCGCCGCGTCGCCCGCGGCCGCACCGGTGATCCGGAACCCGGGATCAGCCGGGCCCTCGCCGCCCGGGGCCGGCGCACCACCGCGCGCCGGCTCGCCGAGTCCGATCCCCTGCTGGCGCGGGACCTGCGGATCGGCCGCCCCGACCTCACCCGCGACTACGACGACGGCGGTCTCGTCGACCTCAACAGCGCCCCGGCCACGACCATCGCCCAGCTGTGCGAGATACCCCTGCCCGCGGCCGAGGACATCGTCCGCGCCCGCCAGGACTCCGGGTTCTCCAGCGTCGACGAACTGCTGGTCATGGTCACCGTGCCGGTGTCGGCCTGGGACCGGATCCGGGACCGCGGGCTGACGCTGACCGCCTGACCCGGAGCGGGGCCGGCGCGGCCGTTCACCCACCAGCCGAAGCCGACGATCGACCAGGAGGGTCGAAATGTTCCGCGACCGACGGAGGATGTGGGCCGGGTTCGCCGCGCCGGCCGGCAACCGGGGCTGGGTGCCCCGGTCCCGGCGGAACAACCGAGCTGACCCCGTTCGGTCTCCACCACCGCTGACGTCCCGACGAAACGGAGGAGCACGACCATGAGCGACACCATCAGCCGGCGGATTCCGCCGCAACGACTGATCACCGCCATGAACCCCTTGGTGCGGGCGATCGCGGGCTCGCCCCTGCACCGCCTGCTCGGCACGAGCGTGCTGGTCCTGCACGTCACGGGCCGGCGCACCGGGCGCCACTACGACATCCCGGTCGGTTTCGCCGACCTCGGGGACACCCTGCTGGTCGTCACCCGGCACCGATGGCGGGTCAACCTGCGCGGCACCACCGCGGTGTCCGTCACCCACCGGGGACACACCCGGCGGATGCACGCACAGCTCACAGAGGACCCGGCCGCGGTCGCCGTCCGGCTGGGCGAGGCGATCACGCGGCTCGGGCGGAAGAACGCACAACGCCGCTTCGGCCTGGCGCTGCCCGACGACCGGGATCCCGGCCCCGCCGAGCTCGAGGCAGCGATCCGCGAGTACTCGCTGGCGACGATCACCCTGCGGGACGACGACTGAGCGGCGGGGTGGGTCGTCCGGCGTCATCCCAACACAACCGAGGAGCGGCCATGCTCGACGACACACTCTTCGCACTCCCGGCAGGAGAGCAAAGACGTCGCGTGGAGCAGGTGGTGAAGCGGCACGCCCTCGACACCCGCGACGAGGCCGAACTGATCGCGATGCTCGGGCTGGACCAGGACGAGCCGGCTCCGCCGCAAAAACACCACCCGCACGACCTGCTGTCGGCAGCCGAACTGCACGACTTGCTCGCAGTCTTCGCGGCGCCTGAGAACCGGAGGGCTCGGCCGAGCGGGCACGCTCGCCGGTAGCCGGGGTCGAAATCGAGGAACAGCAAGACGCTGAACACGAACCGACGGACGAAGGGGAACACGGTGAGCAGACTCGGGTTCGACATCCGCCTGGTGCTCCTGACCGCCGGGGCGCTCCTGGCCGCCGCCGCGTGCGGCTCGGGCGCCGGCACCGCCAGTCCGAGCGCCACCACGGATCCCGTGCCGACGCCACCCCCGGCAAGGTCATCGGCTCCGGCGAGCACAGCGCCCACGGTGCCCCCGGTGCCCACCCGGACGCCGGTACCCACGACGGCGACCGTGGTCCCGGTCAGGCAATGCACGACAGCGGCGTTGACCATCAAGCTGGAACCGGGCGACATGGGCGCCGGGAACTACTACGTGGCCGTCCTCTTCACCAACACCGGCGCCCCCTGCCGGATCACCGGGTACCCCGGGGTCTCCTACTACGCCGGCGGCGACCACCACCAGGTGGGCGACGCCGCGGGCCGGGATCCCGGCCCGGAACCGGTGGTGGTGCTGCACCGGGGGCAGACCGCCTCGGCGACGGTCGACCAGATCAACGTCAGCCACTACGACCCCGAACCGTGCGGCCCGACCCCCGTGACCGGCCTCCGGGTGTACCCGCCAGGCAACACCGTCCCCGTGCTGCTGCCCGAACCCGATGCTCACGCCTGCGCCAAGCACATGCCGGAGCAACGGCCGCTGAGCGTCCGCGCCGTGCAGCGCGGAACCGGCTCGCGTTGAGCCCGGTTCCCGCCGGCCGTGGCATCGGAGGCTTCGCCGCAGTTCGACGCTCACGCGCCGGTGATGCCCGGCTCGAGGACGGCCCGGCTCGCTGCTCGGGCCCGGCGCAGCCGTGCGCGAGGACGTGGCAGCGCGACCGCCGGCGCGACCCGGCCGTCGGCGAAGCCGGTCGCGGGACCCCACCGGCCACCACGCCGAGTCGGGCGGCGGCGGCGCCTCGTCCCCGTACCGGGACTTTGTGCCATCCGGGTCCGTGACCTCCAGCCCTCCCGCCCGGCGGCCCCACCCGGCAGGGTGGCGGTGAGGAGCTACTGCGGGAGGCACACCATGCGGTTCCGGGACCGGCGGGAAGCCGGCCGAATCCTGGCGGCGCGGCTGCGCTACCTGCGCGGGCACGAGCCGATCGTGCTGGGGCTGCCCCGCGGCGGCGTGGTCGTCGCCCGTGAGATCGCCAACTCCCTGCACGCCCCCTTGGACGCGCTGCCGGTGCACAAGATCAGGATCCCCCGGCGCCCGGAACCGGTCCTCGGGGCGATCGGCGAACGGGAAGTCGTCGTGAGCAACCCGAAGACCATCCGGGCGCTCCGGGTCACCTCGGCGGAGTTCGGCCGGGCGACGCGGTCGGCGAAGGCCGATCTCACGCGGCGTGTGTCGCGCTACCAGCAGGGCCGGCACCCGCTCAGGATCGCCGGCCGGACCGTCGTCCTGGTGGACGACGGCATCGCCACCGGCGCCTCCGCGCGGGCCGCGATCCAGGTGCTGCGGGCCCGCCAGGCGGCCCGGATCATCCTCGCCGTGCCGGTCGCGCCGCTGGACGTCCTTCGTTCGCTTTCGCCGACCGTCGAGCAGACCGTCTGTGCCTTGCCGTTGCGCCGGATGAGCTCTGTCGGCGCGTGGTACCTCGACTTCGCGAAGGTGGAGGACTCCGAGGCACTCCGCCTGCTGGCCCGGGAACCCGAAGAAAGTGTTCTGGTGCAAGCGAAGAGGGCCTGAAGGTCCCGAACCCGTACACCTTGTCCCCGCCATTTCGCCGCGGCCGGGCGCCACCATCGAGAGCGCGGACCGGCCGACGGACGAGGAGGACACCTGCACGAGCTCGGATCCGACACCCTCCCGGTGGTCTTGACCACCGGACCACTGCCGGCGCCGGCCGCCTGCGGCTCGGACGGCGGCACCGCCACGCCGACTCCGCCCCGGACCGCGGACACCACCCGGCCCGCGATCCCGGCACCGGCCGGGCAGTGCACGACCGCCACCCCGAAAACCGCGCTGGGGCGAACCGAAGGCGCCGCTACACGCCCATCGTCGTCACCGACACCGGCGGCCCCTGCCGCATCACCGGCAACCCGGGGGTGTCGTTCTACGCCGGCAGCGATCACCACCAGGTCGGCGAAGCGGCGACCCGGGACACCGGCGGTGGTGCTGCAGCGGGGTCAGTCCGCTTCGGCGTCGACCGACCAGCTGAACCCCGGCCTCTTCGACCCACACGTGCGCCCCGGTGACGCGCCACGCACAGACCGCGAGGCGCGTGTGCCCCTGCGGCGGGTGGTCGACGTGGCGGGTGGTCAGCGTGCTCCGCTGCCGGCTCCCGCCGGGAGCGTGGTGGTCAGTCCGTCTCCGCTCGCGTGCTCATCCGGCGGATCGTCTCGCCGCCCTTGTGGTGCCACGCCCGGCCGTACTGGGTCTCCAGGACGTGTTCGAGCTTGCGCACGGCGCCGTGGCAGGCGTCCGCCACCGAGTCCGCGTGGTGGGTGACGGCGACCGGCGGGTGACCGGCCGGACGCGCCTCGAGCACGCAACCACGCCTCGGGACCGCGGGCTCGCCGGTCAGGTGGACGTCCAGGCGGGTGATCCGGCCGCGGAAGCGGGCCAGCGCTGTCTCGAACTCGGCTTCGAGCCGCCGGGTCAGGTCGTCACCGCGTGGACGTTCTTGTCCGTGGTGATCTGGATCTGCACGTCCTGATCTTGTTACCCGGCACCGGTCTCCCCCAGTACCGGAAGTCCCTCGCCGAGAGGACCAAAGACGGTCAGCCGCGCAGGGTGAAACCCAGTTCGCGGCCTTCCGCGCGGAGTTCGTCCCGCGCGTCGGGGTGGGCCACGTGGTCCACGATCTGCCGCGCCTGCTCGCCCGCGTCGTTGCCCCAGATGGTCGCGATGCCGTGCTCGCTGACGAGGAAGCTGTGCTGGAACGAGGTGACCGGCCCGGCCAGCCGGGGCACGACCGTCGACACGCCGGCCTTCGGGTGCCACGACGGGAGCGCGATGATCGCCCGGCCACCGGGCGAGTGCAGTGCTCCGACCACGAAGTCGGTCTGCCCGCCGAACCCCGAGTAGATCGCCCCGCGCACACGGCTGGCGTTGGCCTGGGCGAACAGGTCGACCTCGAGCGCGCTGTTCACCGAGACCAGGCCGCGCTGCCGGGCGATCACCGCGGGATCGTTCGTCTTCTCCGTCCGCAGCAAGCGGACCCGGGGATTGCGGTCGAGCCACCGGTACAGCTCGTCGCTGCCGAACACGAACGACGCCGTGACCGGCTTCGCCGGATCGAGCGCCCCGGCCCGGTCGAGCTCCAGCACCCCGTCGCTGAACATCTCCGACCACACCGCGAGCCCGCGCCGCCCGGTGACCGCCGCCAGCGTCGCGTCCGGGATCCCGCCGATGCCCAGCTGCAGGGTCGCGCCGTCCGCCACCAGCCCGGCCACCCGGGTGCCGATGGTCTGCGCCGTGTCGCTCACCGGCCGCGGCCGCGGTGACAGCAGCGGCTCATCGGCCTCCAGGGCGTAGTCGATCTCCTCGACCGGCAGCACACCGTCACCGAAGGTGAACGGCATGTTCGGGTTCAGCTGGGCGACCACCAGGCCACCGCGGGCCCGCACGGCCTCGATCGCCGCGGGCAGGATGTTCACCTCGGTTCCCAGCGACACCACACTGCCCGCGGGGGCGGAGGTGTGCACCAGGACGACGTCCGGCGGCAGCGGCCCCTTGAGCAACTGCGGCACCAGGGACAAGCGGGACGGGAAGTACCGCAGCCCGGCCCGGCCACGCATCCCCGCGCCCACGAACGGCGTCTCCAGCAGCACGCCGGCCCGGTCCGGCACGCCGGCCTGCGCGTTCAGCGCGAACAACCGGTACTCCGCCAGGGCGGCGTCCAGCACCGCCAGCGCCCGCATCGGGGTGGCGAAGTTCCCGCTGACCACGACGCGGGGCTGTGGCCCTGGCACGCCGGCCAGCACCGCGCCCAGCCGCTCTTCCGTCAGCACCCGCATCAGCGACCGGCCCCACGGGCCGGGCCCACCACACCACGTCGGGACACGCACGTCCTCCTTGCCGGTCGCCTGTCCTGATCATGCCCGATCGAGGTGGGGCACAACTGCCCAACCGGTGGGGACGATGGGCCGCCCGGTACCCGGCCTTCGCCCCTGGGAGGTCGCCGGCCCGCGGTGACAGCATCGAAGTGCCGGCAACCGCAGGTAGTCCTCCGGCAGGAAGGCAGGTTGGACATGACCTTCGTCCACCGCAGCCGCGAACCGGGCCCGGCCCGGGTGGGCGGCTTCCCCGCCGGGCTGAACGTCCGCGTGCACGGAGGCCGCTTCGACGGCCGATCCGGCGTCGTCGTGGACCGCGCGCCCGACCTCCGGCCCGGCTCGGTGTGGATCGAGTTCACCGAAGACCTGGTCCGGCTCGTGCCCGGATACCGCATCGGATCGAGCGAGATGTCGGACAGCTGAGCGAGCCCGGTGCCGGCCTGGCCGGTTCCGACTCCGCGCCGGCCACCCGGGACGAGCTGCGCCGGCGCCCGGTACGGGATCTCCTTGCCACCCAAGGACTTCCAGGCGTTCCTGCCGCTCGCCGGGTCCGCGGGGGCCAAGCGACGCCGACAACGAGGCCACCGGCCTGCCCCTCCGCGGACTGCGCGTGTCCGGGGTGCCGCCGGCAGGACACGACCGCGGCACGCGGGCATGATGGCGCCCATGCCGCACCGTGTCCTGCTCGCCGACGACGACCGCGCCATCCGGGAATCGCTCGTGCGGGCCCTCGATCTCGAGGGCTACCACGTGACCGAGGTGACCGACGGTGTCTCCGCGCTGGCCACGGCCCGGAAAGACGACTTCGACGTGCTGATCCTCGACGTCATGATGCCCGGCGTCGACGGCCTCGGCGTCTGCCGCGTCCTGCGTGCCGAAGGGGACCAGACCCCGATCCTCATGCTGACCGCGCGGGTCGAAACCGCCGACCGGGTGGCCGGGCTCGACGCCGGGGCCGACGACTACCTGCCCAAGCCCTTCGAACTCGACGAGCTGCTCGCCCGGCTGCGAGCGCTGCTGCGCCGCACCTCCGCCGACGCCGGGGCCGCTCCCCCGCGGACGCTGCGCCTCGGCGAACTCGCCGTCGACCCGGCCGCCCGGCGCGTCTGGTGGCACGGCACCGAGATCAGCCTGTCCAAGACCGAGTTCGACCTCCTCGAGCTGCTCGTGCGCAACGCCGGGATCGTCCTCGACCGCACCACGATCTACCAGCGGATCTGGGGCTACGAATTCGGCTCGGACTCCAAGAACCTCGCCGTCTACATCGGCTACCTGCGCCGCAAGCTGGACCAGGCCGGCGCGACCGAGCTGATCCACACCGTGCGCGGTGTCGGCTACTCGGTGCGGCCGGTATGAACCTGCGCAGCAAGCTCGCGATCGCCTTCGCCGGCGTCGGCGCCGCCGCGGCCATCCTCGTCGGCGTCTTCAGCTACCAAGCCGCCTCCCAGCGGATCAGCGCCGAACTCGACCGGTCGCTGCTGACGACGTCGGCCGAGGTCGCGGCCGGGGCGACCCAGGTGCTCGCGCCCAGCCCGGTCACCCGCGGGCCCGATGACGACGACCACGACGAAGCCCAGCCCATGGTCGCCCAGGCGATCGCCCCCGACGGCTCCCTCCGGCCCGTCGGCGGCCGGCACGTCCAGCTCGACGTCGACGGCGCGGACCGGGCCCTGGCCGCGACCGGCTCCTTCGGCGACCGCCGCTACGAGGACTTCACCGACCCCCCGGACGACTACCGGGTCATCACCGTGGCCCTCGGCGGCGGCCGCGGGGCGCTCCAGCTCGGCATCGACGTCGACGAGTCCCGGCACGTGCTGCGCGAGCTGGCCGCCCGCATCACCGGCGTCAGTGCGCTCGTCCTCGTCGGGGCGGCGCTGGCCGGCTGGCTGCTGGCCCGCCAGATCACCCGGCGGCTGGTCCGGCTGACCCAGGCCACCGAGCAGGTCAGCGACGGACGCCTCGCCGACGTCGCGGTCCCGGCCGGCGGCCGCGACGAGGTCGGGCGGCTCGCGACGTCGTTCGACCGCATGCTCGGCCGGCTCGCCGACGCCCGCGCCGACCAGGAACGCTTGGTCCAGGACGCCGCGCACGAGCTGCGGACCCCGCTGACCAGCCTGCGCACCAACGCCAGCGTCCTGCGCCGGTTCACCGAGCTGGCCGCCGGCGACCGGGCCCGGCTGCTCGACGACGTCGACGGCGAAGCCCGCGAGCTGACCCATCTGATCGACGAGCTCGTCGAGCTGGCCACCCGGCGCTACGAGACCGAGGAGCCCGCTCCGGTCGAGCTGGGTGAGATCGTCGAGCGGGCAGCGGACCGCGTCCGGCGGCGGACGAGCCGGGCCATCACCGTCGAGGCCGACGCCACCGCGCTCACCGGCCAGGCGAAAGCGCTCGAACGCGCGGTGTCGAACCTGCTGGAGAACGCCGTGAAGTTCGCCCCCGGAGAAGCGATCGACGTCGTGGTGCGCGAGGGCCGGGTGCAGGTGCTCGACCGCGGCCCTGGCATCGGTGACGAGGACGCGGCGCTGGTGTTCGACCGGTTCCACCGGGCCGACGGCGCCCGCAGCCTGCCCGGCTCCGGGCTCGGGCTGGCGATCGTCCGCGAGATCGCGCTGGCCCACGGCGGCGGCGTGTTCGCCGGGCCGCGCCCCGGCGGCGGGGCCGTGGTCGGGTTCACCGTCGGCGCCGAACGGCTCTTACCGGATTCTCACCCTCGTCACGTCGACGGCTAACCGGGCTCCGGAAGGGTGGTCCACAACGATCACCACCCCCAGGAGCCCCGATGACCACCACCCTCGCACCCGCCGGCAGCGCGCTCCGGCGCCCGGTCCGCGCGTGGTGGCGGGACGCCGCGGGCCTGGTCACCTGGCTGAGCGTGCTGTTCGTGGTCGCCCTGTGGGTGTCCGGCCGAGGCCTGCAGGACCTCGCCTCGGACTTCTTCACCTCCACCGGGCGCCTGACCGGCCTGGTGTCGGCGGATCTCCTGCTGCTGCAGCTGCTCCTGATGGCCCGGATCCCGTGGGTGGAACGCAGCTACGGCCAGGACGAGCTGGCCCGCCGCCACCGGCTGGTCGGGTTCACGTCGATCACGCTGCTGGCCGCGCACATCGTGCTGATCAGCATCGGCTACGCCGTCACCGACCGCTCCGGCGTCCTCGGCGAGGTCTGGACGCTCGTGACCACCTACGCGGGCATGCTCCTGGCCACCGCGGGGACCCTCGCGCTGGTCATGGTCGCGGTGACGTCGGTGCGCGCGGCCCGACGGCGGCTGCGGTACGAGTCCTGGCACCTGCTGCACCTCTACGCCTACCTCGGCGCCGGCCTGGCGCTGCCGCACCAGCTGTGGACGGGCGCCGACTTCACCGCCTCCCCCGTCGCGACGGCGTTCTGGTGGACCGCCTACGCGGCCGCCGCGGGCGCGGTGCTGGTGTTCCGGCTCGGGCTGCCGGTCTGGCTCAACGTGCGCCACCACCTCGTCGTCGAGCAGGTCGTGCGCGAGGCCCCCGGTGTCGTCTCGATCCACCTGCGCGGCCGCCACCTGGACCGGCTTCCGGTCGAGGCAGGGCATTTCTTCATCTGGCGGTTCCTCTCCGGACCGGGCTGGACGCGTGGCAAGCCCTTCTCGCTGTCGGCCGCCCCGGACAGCCACGGCAACCGGCTCCGGATCACGGCCAAGAACCTCGGGCCGGGCAGCCGCAAGCTGGCCCGGCTGCGCCCGGGTACCCGGGCCCTGTTCGAAGGGCCCTACGGCCGGCTCACCAGGACCGTCCGAAAAGGACCCAAGCTGGCGATGTTCGCGTCCGGCATCGGGATCACGCCACTGCGCGCGCTGCTCGCGGACCTGCCCTACCGCCCGGGGGAAGCCGTGCTGTTCTACCGGGCCGGGCGCCACGCCGACCTGCTGTTCCGGCACGAACTGGACGAGCTCGCCGCCCGCCGCGGCCTCCGGATCCACTACCTGCCCGGCCGCCGCTCCCGCGACCGCGCGTCGTGGCTCCCGGCGAACCACGCCCCCGTTCCCGACGAGCAGGTGCTGCGGCACCTGGTCCCCGACATCGCCGACCACGACGTCTACGTCTGCGGCCCGGACGCCTGGACCGAAGCGGTGCTCGACACGGCCCGCCGCGCGGGCGTCCCCGCCGACCGCGTCCACTCCGAACGATTCGGCTGGTAGGAAAGGACTTCCGATGCGCAGGATCGCCATCACCTTCGCCGCGACCGTCTCGGTCGTCGTGCTGCTGTTCAGCTATCGCACCAGCACCGATTCGACCCCGGTCGCCGTGGGCCGCCCCCTCGGCACCGGCACCCAGCCGACGCGCACCACGAGCCCCGGCCCCTCGCCCACGCCGGGTGCGAGCGGCGGCGGCACGTTCACCGGGAGCGCGGCCGACACCCGCTACGGGCCCGTCCAGGTGCAGATCACCGTGGCGGGCGGCAAGATCACCGACGCCCAGGCCGTGGAATACCCCCAGGAAAGCGGTCGTGACGTCCGGATCAACTCCACCGCCGTGCCCGAGCTGAACCAGGAGACGCTGCAGGCCCAGAGCGCGCAGATCGACACCGTCAGCGGCGCCACCTACACCTCCGAGGGTTACCAGCAGTCCCTGCAGTCCGCGATCGACGCGGCCCACGGGTGAGCACCGCGCCCCGGCAACGCCGGTCCTGGACCCGGGCCGTCATGGGCACGCAGGTCAGCCTCCACCTGCGCGGCCACCGCGTCGACACCGACCCCGCCGTCGAACCGGCCGTGGCCGCCGTGTTCGGGCACCTGCGCACCGCCGACGAGCTGTTCAGCACCTACCGGCCCGACAGCCAGGTCAGCGCCCTCCGCCGCGACGAACTCCCTCGTGACCAGTGGCACCCGTGGGTAGCCGAAGTCGTTGCCCTGTGCGAAGAAGCGCGTGAACGCACCGACGGCTACTTCGACCCGTGGCGCCTGCCCGGCGGCTTCGACCCCTCCGGGCTCGTGAAGGGCTGGGCCGTCGAGAACGCCGCCACCCACCTCGCCCGGCTGTGCGGCTACGACCACTACCTCAACGCCGGCGGCGACATCACCGCCGCCACGCACACCCGGCCGTGGCGGGTCGGCGTCGAAGACCCGGCCGACCCGGCCACCTTCCTCGCCGTCCTCGACCTGGGCACCGGCGGTCTCGCGACGTCCGGCACCGCCGCCCGCGGCGACCACATCGTCGACCCGCACACCGGCCTGCACACCAGTAACCTGCTGTCGGTGACGGTCATCGGCCCGACCCTGCTGTGGGCCGACGTCTTCGCCACGGCCGCGTTCGCCCGCGGCGGCAACGTGGCCCGCTGGGTCACCGCGCTCGCGCCGGACTACGAAGTCGCGGCCGTCGCCCGCGCCCCCTGAAGACCCCGCCCGGACACGAACGCCCCGAACCGCACTCCACAAAGGACACCATGACCACCGTCAACGGCCTGCCCGCCCACATCCTGCTCGTGCACGCCATCGTCGTGCTGCTGCCGCTGGCCGCACTCCTGCTGGTGCTGAGCGCGCTCTGGCCCGCCGCCCGCGCCAAGCTCGCCGGTCCGAACGCGATCCTGGCCGTCCTGGTCGTGATCCTCGTCCCGATCACCACCGACGCCGGCGAATGGCTCGAACGCCGTGTCGCCTCGACGCCCGCGGTGCGCACCCACACCGAACTCGGCGACACCGCCCTCTGGGTCGCGGTCCCCGTCGCCGTGCTCGCCCTGCTGGTGTGGTGGCGCCGCCGGGAAAGCCTCACGTCGCAGGCCGCCGACACGGGTTCGGCGGCGTCCGGCACCGGCTCGACCGCGGTCGCCACGCGCCGCCGCACGTTCCTCGCCCCGGCGTCGACCGCGGTCACGGTGGTGCTCTCGGTGCTGGCCGTGGTGGCCGCGGGTGCGACGTTCTACGACATCTACCGCATCGGCGACTCCGGTGCGCAGGCCAGCTGGCAGGGCCAGTTCAGCTCCACCCCGGCACCGGGCGGCGCCGACCGTTGACCAAGGCCGGGTGAACCCGGGACCGGAGGGCCGATCGACCGGCGGGCCGTGCACGAGGAGCTGGACCGCGCGCGGGACACCTTCCGCGCGCTGGTCGACGGCGCCTCCGCCGCGGCCCTGCGCCGGCCGTCGGACGGCACCCGGTGGACCAACGAGCAGCTGCTCTACCACATGCTCTTCGGCTACCTCGTCGTCCGCTCGCTCCTCGTCCTGGTCCACCCGTTCGGCCGGCTCCCCGACCGGGTCAGCCGGGGCTTCGCCCGGGTGCTCGCCGGACGGTCACGAGCCTGCACCGGCACCTCGACCGCGAAACCGAAACGACGCTGCGGCACGGAATGCACTACCCGGCCCGCTGGGACCCGTTCTTCGCGGACTACATGACCACCCTCGACGTCTACCACTTCGCCACGCAGCACTTCGACTTCCACGCCCGGCAGCTCACGCTCGACCTTGAGCGCGAAGACGGCACGGGCACCTGACCGGAACGCCGGCCAGGTGCCCGTGCCGTGTCAGGTCAGCCGTCGGACTCCGGCGACGGGAGGTAGGCGCCCGGGACCTGGTCCGGGGCGAACACCTGGTTCTCCCCCGGGTAGGGCTGCCGCCAGCCGTGCGTCTGGTACCACGTGTAGTGGTTCATCTGCGCGGGGTTGGCGTAGTCGGCGACCGCGTTCGGGCCGGTCAGCCGCTGGTGCGTCGTCCACTCCTGCCACTGCGCCGCCACCGGTGCCTTGTCCGCCGGCACCGCCGACGACGGCACCGGGGCCGCGGCGGGGTTCGGCGGGGCCGGGGTGTCCGCGCCGCAGGAGGGCTGGGTCGCCAGGCCGGCCGTCAGCGACGTCCGGTTCGGCAGCGCGGTGAACGGCGTGTAGTCCGGCTTCTGCGTGAAGGCCGCACTCATCGGCGTCGCCGCGCTGTCCTTCTGGTTCATCGGCTTGACCCCGAGGATCTGCTCGATCGTCCGGATCATCGTGATCTGCGAGTAGTAGTGGCTGTCGACGACGCCGTGCTGGGCGTACGGGCTGATGATCTGCACCGGGGCCCGGTGCCCGTCGACGTGGTCGAGACCGGCTTGGGAGTCGTCCTCCACGACGAAGATCGCCGAGTCCTTCCAGTACTGGCTGTGCGAGATCTCGTCGACGATCTTGCCGACCGCGAGGTCGTTGTCGGCGACCTGGGCGGCCGCGTTCGGCGGGCCGCCGGTGTGGTCGCTCGACAGCCAGAACATGTTCAGGTTGGCCGGCCCGTGCTTCTCGAAGTCGTCCTTCCAGATCTGGTACCGGTACTGATCCGGCACCGAGGTGTCGAACTTCGGGAACCCGGGCACCGAAACGTTGTTCAGCGACGGGATCGGCGACGACGACACCAGCGGGTAGGCGGTGGGCTGCCCGGTCGCCGCCATGTTCTTGCTGTCGCAGTAGAGGTTCTGCCAGCTCGCGTCGGCCGGCTTGGTCAGGAACTGCTGGAACTCACCGAAGTCCCGCACCGACTTCCCGGCCGCCTGCGCGCCGGTCCACAGGAACCCGCTGCTCTGGTGGCCGAGGGCGTCGTCCTCGGTGTCGTAGCTGCGCAGGTACTCCCCCGCCGACGACTCGGTGTACTCCGGGTTGTCGGCCTGCATCAGCCAGTTGTGGCCCTCCGCGGAGTTCGTGCCGATGTCGTAGGTGTTGTCGTACAGGCCGAACTGCTTCTCCAGCGCGTGCTGGTTGGGCGTCACGTTCTCGCCGAACTGCGTCACGGACGGGTCGCCGTTGCCGCGCGCGTCGTCGCCGAAGACCTGGTCGTAGGTCCGGTTCTCCTTGACCAGCAGGAAGACGTGCTTGATCGTCGACGGGTCGCCGAGCCGCGCGGGCACTGGCACCGGACGGCGGTGGCCGTAGTCCTGCGCCACCTGGACGGAGTTGTCCGTCCAGCCGTTCTGCTTGAAGACCTGGCCGGTGTAGCCGCGGATCGCGCGGTCGTCGGGTAGCCGGAAGCGCTGCACGCTCGACGTCGTGTCGTGGGTGCCGTGCCCGGCGGCCGTGGTGGGACGGCGGGCGTCGATGCCGCGGGTGTTGGAGACGACGACGTCCTTGCCGACCGTGGTGATCGCCGTCGGGAAGTAGTCCGTCGGCAGCAGGCCGACGTAGCTCACCGGCTCCTGCGCCCGCTGGTAGCGGTAGACGGCGACCGCGTTGGCGCGGCCAAGCGTCACCAGCAGGTGCCCGTCGTCGGTCAGCGTCACGCCGTCCGGCTCGTACCCGACCGAGGCCTGCGGCCACGGCTGGGTCGCGATGGTCTGGACGACCTTGTCGCGGCCGGTGTCGATGACGGAAACGGTGTTGCTCGCCGTGTTCGTGACGAACAGCGCGCCCTTGGCGAAGTACACCGCGGTCGGGTGCAGGCCGACGTCGATGCTCTTCGGCGTGGCGGCCGCGTTCGCGAGATCGATGACGCTGACCGTGCCGCTGGTCGTCGCGCCGGTGAACCCGCTCGCGGGCACCTGCGTGTTGTAGGAGTTCAGCGTCGGCTCGCCCGGCCGCGCCGCGCGGCCGCCTTCGTTGCCGACGTACAGCTTGGTCCCGACGCGGACCAGGTCACGCGGCGCGTTGCCGACGGCCCAGCTCTGCTTGATCGCGCCGGTCGCCGCGTCGAGGGCGACGACGCGGTTCTGGCCGTTGACGGCGGAGTACACAGTGGACCCGTCGGGCGAGAACACCGCCTGGGCCACCAAGGCGTGCTTGGCGCCGTCGGCCGGGATCTTGACCGTCGTGGGAGCGGCGACCGTGCCGTCCGGGTTCACCGTGAACCGGGTGTAGCCGTCGGTCTGCGCCAGCCACAGCGCCTTGCCGTCCGGGGAGTAGGACGGCCCTTCCTGGCCGACGTCGTTGCCGGGGATGCGCAGGTTCGCCGTCGCGGAGTTGCCGACGAGCTGCTGCACCTTCCAGCTCTTGAGGTCGACGATCGTGAGCGCGATGCCGCCGTCGGTGGTCAGCGCGGCGAGGTGGGCGCCGTCGGGGCTGACCGAGGAGGCCATGATCTTGCCGTTGTTGACGACCAGCCGGTCACCGATCGGCTTGAGGTACTGGTCGGCGGACACGACCTGGCCGTTCTCGGTGACCTGGCCGACCTGGTCCTTGCCGAACTGCTGCGTCGACGCGACACCGACGCCGGTGCCGGTCGCGACGAGCACGAGCGTGGCGGAACCGGCTGTCACGTAGCGGAACCGGTGACCACCGAGGTGCCCGAGAAGGCGTGCCTTCCCGACACGCCGTCTGCGGCGTGTTACCTGCATCGGGTTATCCCTTCGTGGAGGAGAGCAGCTCGACGTTCGCGTCGAACTGCCACAGGGGGTTGGGTTGGTCCCCGGCCGGGGTCCGCACCTGGAAGTAGCCGTTCACTTCCTTCGGTCCGTCGCCGTCGGCGACGTACCGCCCGTCCGAGGTGACGTCCAGCTGGTAGATGGCCTGCCCGGTCGCGGCGACGCCCGGCAGGTGCCAGGAGACGACGCACCGCCAGTCGTTGCCGGGCCCGTCGGGCTCGACCAGGCCGTCGCCCTTGGTGCACGCGGCGGTGGCTCCCAGCTGCTCTTCGGTGACGTCGGGCCGGTTGAGCTGCCCGGCCTGCAGGCGGTAGAGGTGGGCGAACGCCGTGGCGAGCGAGCGCTGCACCTTGTCCTGGTCGATCCCGGACCCGGTGGCCGGCGTGGCCGCGGCGATGATCCCGGCCGTGACGGCGAGGAGCGCGGCCAGTGGCAGGGCGCCGACGACGAGCGCCCGGCGCCCCGAACCGTCGTGGGCGAGGTTGGTGAAGTCGCGGCGCACGAAGAGCGAGTAGGCCAACGCGGTCGCCAGCACCGCCCAGGCCACGCTCACCCCGACCCCGATCAGGAGCGGACCGAGCTGAACCGGGGCGGTGAACAGCCCGTTCCACGCGATGAACGCGTAACTGGGCAGCGCGAGCCGGACGGCGACGGGCAGCGGCAGCAACTGGGCCAAGGCCATCGCGAGGGCGACGACGGCGGGCAGCAGCAGGCCCATCGGCGACCGTCCCCACAGGACGGACCCGAGCCACCCGACCGCGGCCAGCGCCAGCGTCGGGGCGAGCACGCAGACCCACGCCAGCAGGACCTGCGCCGCGGCGTCCCCCGGCGCGAGCAGGTGGCCGTCGAAGCCCACCAGCGCCCGGTTCCCGGCCGCCACGAGCCCGCCGGCCGTGCCGGACACGGCCATCCCGGCGACGAGCACGACGATGACGGTGAGGCTCGCAAACGCTTTCGCGAGGAAGATCCGCCGGGTGGACCGCACCGCCACCAGCAGGTGCCGCCAGGTGCCGAGCCGGTCTTCGGCGGCGAACACGTCACCGGCGACCACCGACGTCAGGAGCGGAAGCGCGTACGTGCCGGCGAACCCGAGCATCACCAGCGGCCCGGCCCACCCCGTGGCGTTCATCCAGCGGCCGAACAAGGTGTCGACGGGCAGCGAGCTCTGCCCGCTCACCGCGCCCACGAACAACGCGGGCGCGAGCCAGCAGGCGAGGACCAGCAGGCGGATCCGCCAGGTCGAGAACAGTTTGACCAGTTCGAAGCGGTAACCACGCGACAGCGGGACGGGCCTGGTGGCGGCGACCGGGGACGCGGCGGCGGTCGCGGTCATCGGCCGGCCTCCTGTTCGGTGGGGGCTTCGGTGAGGGTGAGGAACGCGGCCTCCAGCGGGGACACCACGGGGGCGAGTTCGCGCACCGCGATGCCGTCCTTCACGAGGCGTGGCACCAGTTCGTCGAGTGCGGGCACCAGGGCGCGCACCACGAGCACGTCGTCGTCTCGCCGGGTGTCCTCGACGAGGCGGATCCCGGCCGTGCCGGCGATCACGCGGCGGGCGGCGCCGGGGTCGGACGTGCGCAGCCGGTAGTCGAGCTCGCGGTTCTCGGCGGACAGCTTGCCCAGCGGGCCGGTGAACACGACGCGTCCGGCGGCGAGGATGGTGACCTCGGAGCACAGGGCTTCGAGGTCGTCCATCCGGTGGCTGGAGAGCACCACGGTCGTGCCGCCGGCCGCGAGCCGGTCCAGGACGCCGTGCACGTGCCGCTTGCCGACCGGGTCGAGGCCGTTGGCCGGCTCGTCGAGCACCAGCAGCCGCGGTTCGGTGAGCAGGGCCGCGGCGAGGCCGAGCCGCTGCCGCATGCCGAGGGAGAAGCCGCGTACGCGGTCGTCGATGACGTCGGTGAGGCCGACCTCCTCGAGCACGTCGGCGATGTCGGCCGTCCGGCGGTCCCGGCCGCGCAGCGCCGCCAGCGCGGCGAGGTTCTGCCGGGCGGTGAGCGACGGGTAGAGGCCGGGACCGTCCACGAAGCCCGCGACCCCACCCGGCGCGGCGAGCGCGCGCCCGATCGGCGTGCCGAGGACCTCGAGCCGGCCTTCGTCGGCGACGGCCAGGCCCAGCAACAGCCCGAGCAACGTCGTCTTCCCCGCGCCGTTGGGCCCCACCAGCCCGTGGATCTGCCCCGGCGCCACGTCCAGATCGATGCCGTCCAGCGCGACGACCTCACCGAAGTACTTCGTGATTCCGCGCGCTCGTACCGCGACGGGTGTGCTCATGGCGTCCCTTGCCTTCTTTCCTGGCTCGCGTCAGAAAACTTAGGCATGGCAAATGACTTCGGCGGGCGCGCGAGGTGAACACGGATCGAACGAGAACCGTCCGGCGGCGGCCCCATCGGTGAAATGTCCGAGTTAAGGTACGGGCTTGCGCCGAATTAACCGTTCCCTTACCTGGGACGTCAGCTTTGGCGCGGGGCCACGAGGCCGGATTCGTAGGCGAGGACCACGAGCTGCGCGCGGTCGCGGGCGTGGAGCTTGGTCATGGCCCGGTTGATGTGGGTCTTCGCGGTCAGCGGGCTGATCACCATGCGGGCGGCGATCTGGTCGTTGGCCAGCCCCCGCGCGACCAGGGTGACGGCCTCGCGTTCGCGGTTGGTCAGGTGTGCCAGTCCGGCCGGGGCGCCGGCCTGGAGGGGCTGGGTGACGTACCGGTCGATCAGTTTGCGGGTGATCGACGGGGCGAGCAGGGCGTCACCGCGGGCGGCGACCCGCACGGCGTGCAGGAAGTCTTCCGGCTGGATGTCCTTCACGAGGAAGCCGGCCGCCCCGGCGCGCAATGCGTCGAAGACGTACTCGTCCAGGCCGTAGTTGGTCAGGATGACCACGTGCACCCCGGCCAGCGCAGGGTCGGCGGCGATGCGCCGGGTCGCCTCGATGCCGTCGACGACCGGCATCTGGACGTCGATGAGCGCGATGTCGGGCAGGTGCCGCTCGGCCAGCGCCACGGCCTCACCGCCGTCGGCGGCCTCGGCCACCACCTCGATGTCGTCCTCGATGTCGAGCAGCGCGCGGAACCCGCTGCGGATGAGCGGCTGGTCGTCGGCCAGCAGGACCCTGATCACGACGCCGGGCCCACGGGAAGTTCGGCGTGGACGGTGAAGCCACCTTCACTGCGCGGCGCCGCCCGCAGCCGGCCGCCGAGCGCGGTGACCCGTTCGCGCATCCCGAGCAGCCCCACCCCGGGGACCGGCGCGGTGTCCGGCGTCGCCTGGCCGTCGTCGTCGACGCGGATGACGAGCGTGCCGGGGCCGTAGCCGATTCGGACCGACGCGGTCGCGGCGGCGGCGTGGCGGGCGATGTTGGTCAGCGACTCCTGGACGATCCGGTAGCCGGTCCGGTCCGTCGCAACGGGAACCTCGTCGCGCTCGCCCTCGATCGTCAGCGTCGCGTCCAGACCGCCCGCCCGGGCTCGCCGCACCAGGTCCGGGACGTCGTCGAGCCCGTGCGGGGGATTCTGGTCGTCGCGCAACGCTTCCAGGGTCGCGCGCAGCTCGCGCGCCGCCTCACGGCCGGCGTCCCGGATCACCAGCAGCGCGTCCGGCACCGGCTCACCCCGCTTGCCGGCGAGGTGGACGGCGACCTCGGCCTGCACCTTGATGACGGAGATCTGGTGGGTGAGCGAATCGTGCAGCTCCCGCGCGATGTGCAGCCGCTCCTCGTCGGCCCGGCGCCGCGCGGTCTCCTCGCGGGTGCGCTCGGCCTCCGCCGCCCGCCGCTCGGCCTGCCGCAGCGCCTCCCCCGCCGCGCCGGCCGCGATCAGCCACGCGATCTGGAGGACGTCACGGGTGTGCGTGAACGCCCCGCCCACGGCCAGGTCGCCGGGCGCCGCCAGGAGCGCGAGCGGAAGTGCGCCCACCATGAGCACCGCGCTCGCCACCGCGAGGAGGCGGTGTCCCGCCCGGACCGCGGCGTACACCGCGAGCAGGTACGCGACGGCGGGCACGTCGACCCCGGCGGCCTGCTGTCCCAGCGCGCACAACGCGGTCACGGCCAGCACGGTGCGCGGAGCCCGGCGGTAGGCGGCCAACGCCAGGCCGCCCAGCACCAGCAGCGCGTAGCCCAGCGGGACGAGGTTTGTGATGGGGTGGTGCCCGTACAGCCCCGCGGCGAGCAGGGCCGTCGCCACCCCGGTGGCGATCAGCCCGTCCCCGAGCGGGATCCGTCCCGTGCTCATGCCCGCACCGTAACCGGCTGCCCGGCCGGGCGAATCCTGCGCGAGGACGATCCGCGCACTACCGCGGCCGCAGTACTTTCCCGGCTCCTGCCGCGTCCGTGGCAGCGCGAAGTGCCTGCGCCTGCCGGACGACCGGGCCGGGTCCGGCGGACAGGATCAGGCGGCACCCGGTCGAGGAGGAAACCCATGTCCGTCACCCACTCCGCACTCGCATCCGCCGCGGCGGCGCCCGCTGCCGTCGACGCGTACACCCTGACCGCCGCACGAGCCTGGGCCACGGCGGCCGCGCTGCTGGGGCTGGCCGGCGCGATCCTCGGCGGCCGGGCGCTCGCCCGCAGCGGCCGCCGTCCCGCCGGCGACGGGCGGAAGGGAGCTCTGGTGGCGCTGGCGGCGGGGCTGATCGCCGTCGTCGGCGGGGTGGTCAACCTCGCTGTCGCCGACGGCGGTCCCGGAACCGGCAACGGAGTCGTCGGGGGCGCCGCGGCCGTGGTCGCCGGTCTCACGGCCGGCGTTCTCGGGGGTCTGACCCTGGCCCGCTCCGCCGGGTCGGGGGCCTCCTCACGCTGATCGGCTCCGGGAACGCGCCCGCAGCACCACGGCCCGGCCGATCAGCCCGACGGCGAACATCACCACCCCGGCCAGCACCGACGGCCAGGGCAGCGTGGCCACCAGCACCAGGCAGCCGAGGACACCGAGCAGGTTGAGCCACCGGGGCCAGCGGCGCTGCTCGCGGGGCTGGGTGAACGCCGCGGTGTTCGCGATGGCGTAGTAGATCAGCACGCCGAACGACGAGAAGCCGATCACCCCGCGCAGGTCGGCGAAAGCCACCACGACGCCGACGACGACCGCGAGCGCGATTTCGGCGTGGTGCGGGACCCGGTAGCGGGGATGGACGGCAGCCAGCCAGCCGGGCAGGTCACGGTGGCGGGCCATGGCCAGGCTGGTGCGGCCGATGCCCGCGATCAGCGCCAGCAGCGCGCCGAGCGCGGCCAGCGCCGCACCGGCGCGCACCACCGGTTCCAGGCCGCCGGCCCCGGCGGCCTGGACCGCGGCGGTCAGCGGCGCGGCGGTGGCGGCGAGCCGGTCCGGACCGGCGGCCAGCAACGCAGCGACGGCCACCACCAGGTAGACCGCCACGGTGATGAACAAGGCGATCGGGATGGCGCGGGGGATCGTGCGCCGCGGGTCGCGGACCTCTTCCCCCATCGTGGCGATCCGCGCGTAGCCGGCGAAGGCGAAGAACAGCAACCCGGCCGCTTGGAGGATGCCGTAAACACCGCCCGAGCCCAGACTCGCCCAGCCGCCCAGGTTCGCCGGGCCGGCACGGCCACCGGCGGCGATCCCGATCACGACCGCGGCCAGCGCGGTCAGGCTGGTGCCGACCAGGATCCGGGTCAGCAGGGCCGTCTTGGTGACGCCCCGGTAGTTGAGCGCGGCCAGCCCGAGCACCGCGGCGACCGCGACCGCGCGCTGCGCCCACCACGGGCCGGGCACGGCGTAGGTGGCGAAGGTGAGCGCCATCGCCGCGCACGAGGCGGTCTTGCCGACCACGAACCCCCACCCGGCGGTGAACCCCCACCAGTCCCCGAGCCGTTCCCGGCCGTAGACGTAGGTGCCGCCCGAGGTCGGGTACGCCGCCGCGAGCTGCGCGGACGCGGTGGCGTTGCAGTAGGCGATCACCGCGGCGATCGCCAGCCCGATCAGCAGGCCGGTGCCGGCCGCGCGGGCCGCGGGACCGAACGCCGCGAACACCCCGGCGCCGATCATCGAGCCCAGGCCGATGACCACCGCGTCACCGGTTCCCAGCCGCCGCGCCAGCACCCCTGAGCTGTCGGATCGCGGTGCGGACACCCTCGCCTCCCGGCATTCCATCAAACCATTTTGATGTATCCTGCTGGGCATGGCGTCGTCCGGTCAAGCCACCCCGCCGTTCGTGCGCGCGGCCGCCCACCCGCTGCGGTGGCGGCTGCTGACCGAACTCGCCGGGAGCGACTACCGGGTCCGCGAGCTGACCGAACGGACCGGGCAGCCGCAGAACCTGGTCTCCTACCACCTGCGGCTGCTGCGCGAGGAGGAGCTGGTCACCGTGCGGCGCAGCACTTTCGACGCCCGCGACAGCTACTACCACCTGGACCTGGACCGCTGCGCCCAGGCGCTGACGGCCGCGGGCGCGACCTTGCACCCCGCGCTGCACCTGGATCCGCCGGCGGCGCCTTCCCGGTGGCCGGACGGGATGCGCGTGCTGTTCGCGTGCACCGGGAACAGCGCCCGCTCCCCGATCGCCGAAGCCCTGCTGCGCCACCGCACCGAAGGACGGATCGGGGTGACGAGTGCCGGCAGCAACCCCAAACCGCACCTCCACCCCCACGCCGTCCGGGCGCTACGCGAGGAGTTCGGCATCGACCTCGACGGCCAACGCCCCCGGCACCTGGACACGCTGGCGGAGCACCGGTTCGACCACGTGATCACCTTGTGCGACAAGGTCCGCGAGGTCTGCCCCGGCTTCGATTCCCGGCCGATCCACTGGAGCATCCCCGACCCGGCCGCGGGCAGCTACCCGGACTTCGTCCGCATCGCGGCCGAGATCGACACCCGGGTCCGCCACCTGCTGCCCGTGCTCGCCACCACCCCACCCCCGGAGGGCTGACCCGTGACCGCACCCGACCGGTTCGCCGGAGTCCGCTACGTCGTCGACGACGTCCAGGCCGCCATCGACTTCTACACCACGCATCTCGGCTTCACCCTGCGGATGAGCGCCGCCCCCGCCTTCGCCGACGTGGTCCGCGGCCCGCTGCGCCTGCTGCTGTCCGGCCCGGCCAGCTCCGGCGCCCGCGCCACCCCCGCGGACGCGGCCGCCGCCGGGCGCAACCGCATCCACCTCGTCGTCGACGACCTCGACGCCGAGATCGACCGGCTCCGCGACGCCGGCCTGTCCTTCCGCAGCGAGCTGGTCACCGGCCCGGGCGGGCGGCAGATCCTGCTCGGCGATCCGGCCGGCAACCTCGTCGAGCTGTTCCAGCCCGCTCACTGACCCCCTCACCGGCGGCTTCTGAGCCCCCAGCCCGGCCTCACGAGGCGAAGAACGGGAGCACAGCCGAGATCAACGCCTCTGGCGCCTCTTCCGGCACGTAGTGCCCACATCCCTCGAGCACGAGTTCGGTGACCTGGTCCGCCACCCGTCGCGCGTCGGCGGCGACGCCGGCGCCGCGGGAAGTCGCCCCACCCACGGCCAGGACGGGCATCGGCAGCAAGGTGCGGGTTCGCTCCTGGTTCTGCGCGATCGTCACATCCAGCGCCCGGTAGTACTGGAAGCTGGCGTGCAGCGCCCCGGGCTGCCGGAGTGCGTCGACGTAGACGCTGACCACGTCGTGCGGCATCGTGGCCGGCGTGGCGCCCTTCACCGAGAACTGATCGCGGAAGTAGACGTCCTCGCGTCCCTCGACGAGCTTCTCGTTGACCGAAGCCAGCCGGTTGAACATGAAGTGCCACATGGTGTCCACCGCGCGGTTGACGGACGGAATGACGCTGGGCGCGTCGGAGATCCCCGGCAGGGCGGCCTCGGCCAGGACCAGATGCTCGACCCTGGACGGATTGTCCGCGGCGAGGGCGTAGGCCAGCATCATGCCCACGTCGTGGCCGACCACCTTGAAACGGCCGTGCCCCAACGCGGTCATCAGCCGAGCCAGGTCATCGGCCGCGGTGACGCTGTCGTAGCCCGTCTCCGGCTTGTCGGAGCGGCCGACGCCACGTGGATCCACCGCGACCACCGAGAAGTCCTGGGCCAGTCTCGGCATGACCTTGCGCCACTGCCACCAGAACTGCGGCCAGCCACCCACCAGCAGCAGGGCAGGACCCGAGCCTCCGGTGACGGCGTGCAACGTGATGTCGCCGAGGTCGTAGCGGTCGCTGCGGAACAGTTCGTCGAACCGCGCGGGCAGGTCGGGCAGCGTGGTGACGGTGCCGAACCCGGTCACGGGCTCCGCTGGGACGCGGCTCATGTGATCCCTCCTTCGGACAGGTTCTCGGCATCGGAGCAAGCCACTCCCAGGACGGAGAACCACTTAATGTGGTTCAGTCAACGTAGCGCAGCATTCGCGAACCGCATAGTGTGGTTCACGACACCGGCAGAGGAGGAGCGATGACGGCCAACAGCGCTTTCGCAGGACGCGGGGACCAGCCACTGTGCCTTCGCTTCACCGCCACGGCGACCGAGCGCACCGCGTCCACACCGCGGGAGCACCTGCGCCGCCCGTCGGACCTTGCCGACTGGCTGGACGCTGTCGAACTGGGCGTTCCCACGCCGGAGGTGAGCGAAGAACTGCTGCTGAACGCGCGCGAACTGCGGGAATCGATCTATCGCGCGGCACGCGCCGTCGCGAACGGAGAACGAATCTCCGAGGAGGATCGCGACCACGTCAACGAATGGGCCGCGAGCAACGCCGCGGTCCGGGTCCTCGACGACACCGGTGCCGGCTGGCGCTTCCCGGCCGAGTCCGCGGCGCGGTCGGCGCTGGCCGTGGTGGCCGTCGACGCCGTGGACACGCTGGGCGGGGCCAAGGTGGGGACGATCAAGGTCTGCTCCGGAACGGGGTGCGTCGCGGTGTTCCTCGACGCCAGCCGGGCCGGCGCCCGCCGCTGGTGCTCGATGGGGACCTGCGGCAACCGGGCCAAGAAGGACGCGATGCGCATTCGCCGTCAAGCGTGACGACCGGCGCCGGCCGCCCGGGCCGACGCGCGGCATCTTGACGGTCGACCGCGCCGGGACATCGGCGTCGGCGGGCTCCGGGCAGAAGGCGGTGCCGCCACGGCATCCGGTCCGGGGACCGCAGCCCCTTCAGCCGCGGTTCATGGCGAAGGTGTCGGCCACCCAGTCGGCGATGTAGGTGCTCACATGCGGAAGGTGGTCGAGTCCGATGTGCTCGGTCGCTCCCTCTTCCGGGGTGAACACCCGCAGTTCGCGCCGGGGCGAGTTGACCGCCTGGTCGTAGGAGCGGTGCGCGTACTCGAGCGGGATCTGGCGGTCCTTCTCGCCATGGGCGATGAGGAACGGGACGGTGATCTTCTCGACGACACCGTCGAGGTGGACGTCGTCGGCGAAAGCGATGAACGTGTCGAGGTCGTCTTGGCCCCACACCCACAGGACGTGCTCCCAGTAGTGCGGCACCGGGCGCTCGCCCTCGCGTTCGAGGCGGCGGCGTTGCACCGCGCCCCAGTTGTGGTTGGCGCCCCAGGCGACGCAGAGCGCGAACCGCTTCTCGAAGGCCGCGGCCCTCGGGGCGAAGTAGCCACCGAGCGACCAGCCCACGATCCCGATCCGCGCCGGGTCGACGTCGGACCGCCGTTCGAGCCAGTCCACGGCGGCGCCGGCCCACACCTCGCTGTCGATCCGGGCCGTGATCCCCTGCAGCCGCAGCGCTTCGCCGGTGCCGGGCTGGTCGAGCATGAGGCACGAGATGCCGCGGGCGGCCAGCTCCTCCCAGTGCGCCGACCCGTACATGTGCTCCTTCGTCGAGTCCAGGCCGTTGACCAGCACCACGACCGGCGCCGGACCGGCGCTCGTGGCCGGTGCCGCGCTGAAGTAAGCGGGCAGGGTCGTTCCCTCGTACGGGATCGCGACCCGGGAGACGCGCGGGTCGCGCAGGTCGAACGCCTTCTGCGCCAAGGCCAGGACACGGCGGTAGGTGGGCAGCCGGTCGGGGTTCGCGTGCGCGAGCATGCGCTCGGCCTGGCAGAGGTAGTTGGTGGCCCGGAAGTACAGCTGCCCGGCGGTGCGCTCGTGCCCGGCCTTCTCCGCGGCTTCGGCCTGCGTGACGAGCTGGTCGGTCAAGGCGGTCCAGGCCCGCAGGAAGTCCGGGGTGCCGGCGTCGGAGCCCTGCGCGGCGGCCTCGCGGATCGGCCGGCAGGCCCGGTCGATCTCGTCGATCAGGCCGCCGGAGTTGAGCGCGGCGACCACGCCCAGGTTCCAGACGTAGTTGCCGGGGAAGTACTCGAACACGATCAGGTCCTTTCGAGAGGGTCAGCGGGGCGCACGGCGTCGCTGATCGACTTGACGCCGCCGTGGGCGGTCAGGCCGCCGTCGACGGGGATTTCCGCACCGGAGATGAACGACGCTTCGTCGCTGAGCAGGAAAGCGACGAGGGCTGCGACCTCGTCGGCTGTTCCGGTGCGGCCGAGTGGTGTTTCGGCGACGTTGGCCGCGCGGAACGCGGGTGAGGCGGACTCCGTCATCGGTGTCTCGATGTGGCCGGGGTGCACGGTGTTGACGCGGATGCCGCGCGGGCCGAGATCCAGGCACGCCGTCTTCGCCAGCCCGCGCAACGCCCACTTCGCGGCGGTGTAGGCGACCGGGTAGTGGCCGGTCAGCGCGGCCACCGAACCGACCACGACGATCGAGGCCCCGGTTCCCATCCGCGGCACCAGAGCCTGGATTCCGAGCAGGGTGCCGACGACGTTCACCTCGGTGACGCGCCGGAAGTCCGCGGGAGTCACCTCGGTCAGCCGGGCACGCCAGGTGATCCCGGCGTTGGCGACGAGGCCGTCCACCCGACCGTGGTCGGCCGCGAGCGCATCCCAGCCGCGGGCGTCGGTGACGTCCAGCGACCGGTAGCCGACCCCGGGCAGGTCCTCGGCGGGCTCCGGTCGCACGTCGACGCCGACGACGGTCGCGCCTTCGGCCGCGAGCAGCCGGGCTTCGGCGGCTCCCTGGCCTTGCGCGGCACCGGTGACCACGATGACCTTGCCGGCGACCCGGCCGCTCATACCGCGCGTTTCCGGGCTCGTGGCCGCGGCCGCGCCGGACGCACCGGCGGCAGCACCAGCCCGGGCACGACGGTGTTGCGGATCGTCCCGATGCCTTCGACGGTCATCTCGACGACGTCGCCGGGTTTCAGCGGCGGTGGCTGCTGTTCGCCACGGCGGCCCCACAGCTCGGCCAGGCAGCCGCCGTTGCCGCACGTTCCCGAGCCCAGGACGTCTCCGGCCCGTACCCGGGTGCCGCGACCGGCGTAGGCGACGAGTTCTTCGAACGGCCAGCCCATGTTGGACAGCAGGTCCTGGCCCACGTCGACGCCGTTGACCGTGACCCGCATGTCCAGCGCGAGGAAGCCGTCCGCATCCCGGTACGGCTCCAGCTCGTCGGCGGTGACCAGCCACGGCCCGAAGGTGGTCGCGGAGTCCTTTCCCTTGGCCGGGCCGAGGTTCACGCGCATCTCGCGGCGTTGCAGGTCGCGGGCCGACCAGTCGTTCATGATCGTGTAGCCGAAGATCGCCTCCGGCCCCAGCACGGCGGCGACCTCCAGCTCGAAGTCGAACGACCGCGAGCCCGGCGGGACCGGCACGGCGTCGTGCGCGCCGACCAGGGCGGCGGGGTTGGTGAAGTAGAACGTCGGCGCCTCGTACCATTCCGGCGGCACCGACCCCGGCGCGACCATGCCCTCGACGTGCTCCTCGAAGGCGACGAAGTCGCGGACGCTCGGTGGCTCGAGCGGTGGCAGCAGCCGTACCTCGGCCAGGGGCACGGCCGGCCCGCCGAGGGCGGCCGCGCCGGCTTCGAGGGCGGCGGGCAAGCCTCCGCGGACCAGGTCGAGCGCGGTGATCCCGGCCGGGAAGGCGTGAACGTCGTCGCCGGAGACCACACCCGCCTGCACGGTTCCGCCGTGCTCGTAGGTGGCGAGGCGCATCAGACCGGCGGGGCCACGAAGAGGCCCTTGTCGGGGTCGTTGAAGGAGCGGGAGGCGACGAACTCGTTCATCGCGTTGGCCGTCCCCCACTGGTCGGACACCTCGGGCCGGGTGAAGTCGTAGAGGTGCGGGTGCCAGGTGTCCTCGTCGATCAGCTCGAGTTCGGTGGTGTACTCGACGGTGTTGCCGTGCGGGTCGAGGAAGTAGCTGAAGGTGTTGTTGCCGGCCAGGTGCCGCCCGGGGCCCCAGATCTTCTCGACCCCGGCCCGCAGGAGCCGTCCCGTGCCGCGCAGATACTCGTCGATCCCCCGCATCTCGAAGGACGCGTGGTGCAGCGACGGGTGCGGGCCGCGGGCGATGGCCAGGCTGTGGTGCCAGGCGTTGATGCGCAGGAACCACATCATCCCGCCCATCCGCGGGTGCGTCAGGGTGTCGGACAGCTTGAACCCGAGGTGCCGCTCGTAGAACTGCCGGGTGCCTTCGGGGTCGGCGGAGTTGATCACGGCGTGGGACAGCCGGACCGGGACCGATTCGCCCGCCTCGATCTTCCGGTGGGCGCGGACCGCGACGTCGGCGCTGATCTCGATGGTGCGGCCTTCGTTGTCGAAGAACCGGAACCCGTAGCCCCCGCCCGGGGTGTGCAGCGAACGCGGCTCGTGGACCAGGGTGACGCCGGCGGTTGTCAGGCGGGCGGCCAGGGTGTCGACGTCGGCCGCGGTGGCCACGCCGAACGCGATCAGGTCGATGCGTTTGTCCGCCGCCTGGCGCAGCCGGACGATGTAGTGCTCGGGTGAACCTTCCGCGGCGAGGAAGGCGATCCCGGTGTCGGTGTGCTCGGTGGTCAGGCCCCACGCGCCGGTGTAGAAGTCCTGCTGGCGGGCGAGGTCGGGCACGGCGAGGTCGACGTGCCGCAGGTGGGTGATCAGGCCGTCGGTCATGGCGTTCCTCCGGAAGGGTTCAAGCGGGCTGGGCGACGAGGGCGGCGACGGCGTCCATCAGTCCGGGTAAGTCGCCCTGTTCGTGGTCGAGGAGCCACTGGCCGAGCTGGTTCGAAGCGTCGACCACGGCCGTCGCCCGGGCGACGCGCCGTTCGGTGAAGGCGCTCCACACCGCGTCGTCGAGGCTTTCGGCGCCGAGCAGGAGTTCACAGAGGACAGTCGCGTCCTCGAGCGCCTGCGCGCCGCCCTGGGCCAGGGTCGGCGGGCACGCGTGCGCGGCGTCGCCGATCAGCACCACGCGCCCGCGGTGCCACGGCGCGGGCAGCACGTGGGTCTCGAACCAGGTGTAGTTGACGCGGGAGGGATCGTCGAGCGTGGCGAGGATGTCGTCCCACGGCCCGTGGTAGGCCGACGCGAGTGCGCGCATGGTCGCGAGCCGCTGCTCCGAGTTCAGGGCACTGCGGTCCTGCGCGTCTTCGACGACGTAGGCGTAGAGCGAGTTCTCCCCGGTCGGGCAGTAACCCGCGATGTAGCACGGGCCGCCGTAGAAGAGGTCGGTGCGCGTGACCGACGCCGGCCGAGGCCCGAAGGCACGCCAGATGCCCATGCCGGTGGGACGGGTCTCCAGCTCGATGCCCAGGAGCCGGCGGATCGCCGAGCGGATCCCGTCGGCGCCGACGACCAGGTCGTAGCGGCCGGTCGAGCCGTCCGTGAAGGTGACGTCGACGTGACTGTCTCCTTGCCGCAGCTCGGTGACCGTGTCGCCGAAGCGGATCTTCGCGCCGGCCGCGGCCGCGCGGTCGTGCAGGATCCGGGCGAGGTCGGGACGCGGCATGCCCAGGGTGGCGGGCAGATCCGGGCCGCCGGTGCGGGCGTCCGGGAATTCGGCCAGCAGGGTGCCGGCGGGATCGGGCGCGCGTAGCCCCAGGCTGTCGAACCCGTACCCCTTCGCCCGGACCTCCTCCCACACGCCGAGGGCGCGCAGCTCGCGCAAGGCGTTGCCCTGCAGGGTGATCCCGGAACCGAGGGCGGCGACGCCGGGCTCGAGCTCGACGAGATCGACCGCGACTCCCCCGTTGGCGAGGTGGATCGCGGTGGCCGTGCCGGCGAGACCGCTGCCGACGACGAGGACGGTGGTGACGGCGGGCATGGCGGTCCTCACTTGACGGCGATCGGGGCGACCGGGGCGCCGACGGCGCCGGTCACGGGCAGCGGGTCGGCGGTCAGCCAGAACTCGTACGTCCCGTCGGCGGCGCAGTCGGCCGCGAGGGCGTCGAGGTCCCACATCTCGCCGAGGAACAGCCCGATGTGGGGAATGGCGACCTGGTGCAGTGGCTGGAAGGCGTCGTCGAACTCGTTGGGCCGCACTTCGAAGCCCCAGGTGTCGGTGGCGATGGCGGCGATTTCGCTGCCGTGCAGCCAGTCCGCCGTGGTGAACGACAGGCCAGGGGCCGGGCCGCCCGCGTAGTCGCCCCAGCCTTCGCGCCGGGCGCGGGCGAGCCGGCCGGTCCGCACCAGCAGCAGGTCACCACGGCCGACGCGCGCGGTCTCGCCGTGGGCGGCGATGGTGGCCTCGAGGTGATCGGTGGTGATCGCGAAGCCGTCCGGCAGCTCGCCGTCGTCGCCGAGCACCCGGCCGACGTCGAGGAGCACGCCGCGGCCGGCGAGGCGGCCCGACGCGGTCTCGATCCCGGTGACCTGGTCGCCTTCGCTGGTCACGACGTCTCCGGCGCGCCGGCCGTTCCACGCGAGGCCGTGGTCGAAGATGTGGCCGAGACCGTCCCACTGCGTCGAGGCCTGCAACGGCATGAAGACGACGTCGTCGGCGCCGCCCAGCCCGTGCGGGAACCCTTGCCCGCGCTCGGCGTCCAAGCCGGTGTCGAGCATCGTGTGGATCGGGTTGGTTCGCCGTCGCCAGCCCTTCTGCGGGCCGTCCGCGTCGAAGCGCTGCGCCAGCGAGAAGCTGACCCCGCGCCGGACGAGCGCGGCGCCTTCCCGGCGTTTGGGGTCGTCCAGGAAGTTCAGGGTGCCCAGTACGTCGTCGTCGCCCCAGCGGCCCCAGTTGGAGCAGCGCTGAGCGGCTGCTGCGATCGCGCCTTCGGGATCGGTTCGGTCCACCCCCTCACTGTCGAGGCCGGATGCGCTATCAGGGAAGAACAGATCGGTGATGCGGAGTATCGACAACGTTGATACCGTCGCTCGCTGTGAACCTGGCTCGGCTGGACCTGAACCTGCTGGTGGCACTGGACGCTCTGCTGCAGGAACGCAGCGTGACGCGCGCGGCGGCACGGATGGGCCTCGGCCAGCCGGCGGTGTCGGCCCAGCTGGCCCGGCTGCGCCGGCACTTCCACGACGACCTGCTCACCCGCTCCGGGAACCAGTACCGGCTCACGCCGCTGGCCGTGCAGCTCAAGGAACGCGTGCGCGTGGCCCTGTCCGGAGCCGAGCGGGTGTTCGCCGCCGAGCCCGACTTCGACCCGGCCTCGTCGACGCGCGAGTTCTCGATGCTCATGAGCGACTACGGGATCGCCATGCTCGGCCCCGGCATCGCGACCCGGCTCGCCGACGAGGCACCGGGCACCCGGCTGCGGTTCCCCGCCAACACGCCCAGGATGGTCGACGCGGCCGCTCAGGAGCTGGTCCACACCGACCTGCTGGTGATCCCGCACGGGTTCGTCGACGATCTGCCGCACCAGGACCTCTACCGCGACGAATGGGTGTGCCTAGTCGCCGCGGGCAACACCGCCGTCGAAGACTCCCTGACCGTCGAGCAGCTGGAGACCATGCCGTGGGTCGTGACCTACCACGGGCCGACGGCGTCGACGCCGGCCGCGCGGCAGATGCGCATGCTCGGGATCGAACCGCACATCCAGGTCGTCACCGAGACGTTCCTGACCGTGCCCGGGCTCATCGCGGGCTCCGGCCGCGTGGCTCTGGTGCAACGCCGGCTCGCCGACGAGATCCCGGCCGAGCTGGGCGTGCGGGCCCTGCCGTGTCCCTTCGACGCGACCCCGCTGGTGGAGGCGATGTGGTGGCACCCGATGTACGACGACGACCCCGAGCACCGGTACCTGCGCGACGTCGTCCAGCGGGCCGTCGCGGGGATGATCGGCATCACCCCGGCTGACGCCGGCCTTCGGAAGAAGTGACTTCCGCTCCGGAAACGCCCCTTCAGCCGACCATCTGCATCCCGGCGAAGAGCCCGACCAGGACGACTCCGACGCCGAACCCGACGAGTAGCGCACCGCCGATGGCGGGGCGGAGACGCACCCCGGCGTAGGCCAGCCCCAAAGCGAGCATCAGCCACGCGCCCACCAACGGCAAGCCGGTCATCATGCCGGCCGCGAACAGCGAAACACCTTTGGCGCCACCGGCGACCACCAACGCGTAGCCGATGATCACCAGCCAGTGCAGAGGACGGATTCCGGCCGGCTTCGCGACCATCGTGCGCCAGGAATGCTGGTGGGTCATGACGTACCCTCCCGATTCGGTGATACGTCCAGTGTCCCACGTCACGCCGCCCCTGATTCTTACCTGAGCGTTACGGCTCCGGCGAGCGATCGGCCACTGTGGACTCGCGTCCCCCGGTCGCCGCGCGCGCTCCAGTCCCCTGCCTTGTCCGCGGGGCGACGATCGTGCGACCGGTTCCGCACCACGACTCCGTGCGCGCCGGAAATCCGGGGACCGATCCCGCCCGGATCCATCCACAATGGACATCCGACGGTCTTGCGAAACGCGAACGAGACCGGGCTCCCCCGCTCGCGCCGCGACACCGTCCCTCCGGCGGTTTCCGGATGGCCGGGTCAGGAACCGGGCAGCGGCTGGTTGAACCGGATGCTGTTGCCGAACGGGTCACGAAAGCTGCAGTCGATCCCGTAGGGGCGTTCGGTCGGCTCGTCGGTGAACTCCACGCCCTTGGCCAGCAACTTCTCATAGGTCTTGCGGCAGTCGTCGCTGCCGAAGAACAGCGAACCACCCATCGCACCCTTGGTCAGCAGGTTCCGGACCTGATCGGCCGTGGCCTCGTCCAGCCTGGGCGGCCCGGGCTTCTCCAGGAGGATCTCGCGGTCGGGCCGGCCGGGCAGGTGGACCGTCAACCACCGCATGACGCCGAGGTCGGCGTCGGTGCCGACCTCGAGGCCGAGCTTGCCGACGTAGAAGTCGAGGGCCTCGTCCTGGTCGAGCACGAAGATCTGGGAAATCGTGATGGCGTTGAGCATGACGGCGAGGCTAGTTCACCCGCACGCCGAGACGCTTATCCGAAATGATCGTCCCGGTCAGCTCGCCGGCCGCATCCAGGCCATGGCGAAGCAGGTCGGCACGTCCGCCACCGGTCCATGCCGCCGGTACGCCGTCGGCGGCTCGCCGACGACGGCGCGGAACGTCCTGCTGAAGGTCCCGAGGCTGGTGAAGCCGACTTCCAGGCAGATGTCGGTGACGCTCCGATCACCCGAACGCAGCAGGAACATGGCCCGCTCCACTCGCCGGCGTTGCAGGTACCGATGCGGGGTTTCCCCGAAGGTCGCGCGGAAGGTCCGGATGAAATGCACCGGCGAAACGTGCGCGACCCCGGCCAAGGCGGCCACGTCCAGCGGCTTCGCGTAGTCCCGGTCCATGATGTCGCGTGCGCGCAGCACGCGGCGGTTGCGCTCTTCCACGGCCCGGCTCACAGCACGATCACACCACATCATCCGGCCCCGAGGTGGCCCGTGCGCCGGCAGGCGGTGTCAGTGCCGGCAGGCGGTCGCGCCGTGACAGGCGATCATGGCCTGCAACGTGTCGTGCAGCTGCTTCTCCTTGCCCGGTGGCAGCTGGGCCGCGGTGTTGTGCAGTTCCTGCGGATCCGTGCCGCGGTCGTAGTACTCCTTCGTACCGTCGGTGTACTCGACGTAGGTGTAGGTGGCACTGCGGATCGCCTCGTAGGTGCTCGGGTTGCCGCTGTTCTTCTTCGGCTGGTCCGGGTCGGTCTTGTCGAAGTCCGGTCCGTGGTGCTCGACCAGCCCGACCGTGCGCCAGGTCCCCGGCGTCGCCCCGGTCAGCAGCGGCACCAAGCTCTCGCCGTCCACCTGCGAAGGTGTCGGGGCGCCGGCCAGTTGCTCGAACGTCGGCCGCAGGTCGATGTTCTCCACCGGCTGGTTCACGGTCACTCCGGCTTTGACACCGGGTCCGGCGACCACCAGCGGCACGTGCACGTCCGTGTCGAAGGCGGTCTGCTTGCCGGGGGTGAGCCGGTACTCCCCCATGTGGTAGCCGTTGTCCGAGGTGAACACGATGTCCGTGTCGCCGCGCACGCCGGCCTTGTCCAGTGCGTCCTGCACGGTGCCGATCATCTTGTCCACCGACTGCACGGCCTGCGCGCGCTTGCGGAACGCCTTGTCGATGGTCATCTTCTCCTTGTCCGTCAACGGTGTGCGGGAAGCGAGCCACGGCGGCGCCGAGGACGGCAGGGTGTCGAACGCCGGCCCACGCGGTGCGGTGAGACCGGGGAAGGCGTCGGCGTCGCGGGGTGCCGGGGTGTACGGGCCGTGCGGGGCGAACGTGGCGAGTTCGATCGCGAACGGCGTGTGCGCGGCGGCCGAGTCGGTGACGAACCGCGCGGCTTTGCCGGCCATCACGTCGACCAGATAGTCCTGGGGTGTCTTCCCGTAGTGCTTGATCGTGCCGTTTTCGTTGAGGTCGTAGTCGAATTCGCCGTAGCCGTTGCCGGCGACGTCCCATTCGTTCCAGCCCGGGGGTATGCCGTTGGTTTTGGGGTCGTAGCCGTTGAGGTACTTGCCCATCATCGCGGTGCGGTACCCGGCCTGCTGCAACGACGTCGCGTAGGTCGACTTGTCATCACCCCGGTCGTGGAAGGCCCCGTAGCCGCCGTCCTTGCCTCCGTTGGTGAACACGCCGGTGTCGTGCGGCAGCATCCCGGTGAACAGCGACGACCGCGACGGGCAGCACAGCGAGTCGGTGACGGTGTAGTTCGCGAAACTGGTGCCGTTGCGGGCCATCTCCTGCACGTGCGGCAGGTACGGGAGCAGGTTCATCGACAGGTCGTCGGTCAGCACGAGGACGACGTTCGGCTTGCTTCCCGCCGCCCCGGAAACGGCGGCGGGCCGAGCACTGCCGGTGGTGCAGGCCGCGGCGGTCGAGGCCAGCGCCACGACCAGCAACGAGGTCAGAAGAAGGCGAACACGGGAGGACATGTCCGCACGCTAAGGCCGCCACCGCAGAGCCCGGTCAGTGTTGTGTTCGGGTCCGGTAAAGGCGTGCACGCGCGTGGTGGCCGGAGCACGACACGATCAGGCCAGCACCGGCACGGGAAGACCTGGTGATTACCCGGTCATCGCCGGGCTGGCGCGGGGATGGCGTTGTCGATGAGGACGGTGGCGATGGCGGCGGCGGTGGGGAAAGAGTCGCTGTCGAGGACCCGGGTGCGGGCCGAGGCGCCGTCGATGAGCAGGGCCAGTTGTTCGCCGAGTTGCTCGGGGTCGGTGGCGCCGGCTTCGCGGGCGGCTTCGGTGAGCCGCGCGGCGATGGCGGTCTTGTAGTCGCGGGCGTACCGGGACGCGGAGTGCTGGGGGTCGTGGAGTTCGACGGCCGCCGCGATGTAGGGGCACAAGGGCGTGGACTCGGGCATCTCGAACACCGCGAGGAGTCGTTCGCGGGGCGTGAGGCCGGGGCGGTCGAACACTTCGGGCATGACGTCGGGATCGAATCGGCGCAGGTATTCGGTGACGAGTTCGTCCTTGCCGGCGAAGTGCTGGTAGGCCGTGCGCTTGGACACCTGGGCCACGGCGCAGAGCTCGTCCATGCCGGTGCGGTTGATGCCCTGGTCGCGGAACAGCTGCTGTGACGCGCCGAGGATGCGCTCGCGCGCACCCCGGCCGCGGCGCCGGCCCAGCGGGCCCTTCTCCAACTCCGTCATGCCTGGAGCATACACCGTTCGGTACGGAACGGTGTACATAGCTTGCGCTCCGGGCCGGCTCCGGCTACGTTACATACACAAGTTGGTGTACATAACGCCAAACCCCCGGCAACGCAACGGAGTGATCGTGGGAAAGCTCGAAGGCAAGGTAGCGGTGATCACCGGCGGATCCACCGGCATGGCACTGGCCGGCGCCAAGCTGTTCGTCGAGGAGGGAGCGCACGTCTTCATCCAGGCCCGCCGGCAGGACGCACTGGACGACGCCGTCAAGCTGATCGGCCGCAACGTCACCGCCGTGCAGGGTGACGCGGCCGACCTGGCCGACCTGGACCGCTTGTACGACACCGTGAGGCGGGAAAAGGGCTCGATCGACGTGCTGTGGGCCAGCGCCGGGACGGGCGAACCCGCCGTCCTCGGCGAGATCACCGAGGAACAGTTCGACCGGGCCTTCCGGCTCAACGCGCGCGGCACCCTGTTCACCGTGCAGAAAGCGCTTCCGCTGCTCAACGACAACGGCTCGATCCTCATGACCGGGTCCAACGCCTCCCTCGGCGCGTTCCCCGGCTGGAGCCTCTACGCGGGAAGCAAAGCCGTCCAGCAGGCCTGGGCCCGCGTCTGGCTCAACGAACTGCGCGACCGCGGGATCCGGGTCAACGTCCTGACCCCCGGGCAGGTCGCCACCGCCAAGCAGGAAGAACTGTTCGACGAGGCCACCAAGGACGCGTTCGAGGCCCTCATCCCCCGCGGGAAGATGGGCCGCCCCGACGAAATCGCCACCGTCGCCCTCTTCCTCGCCTCCGACGACTCCAGCTACGTCAACGGCCTGGAACTGGTCACCGACGGCGGCGCCACCGCCATCTGAACCCGCCCCGAAACAGAAAGAGAGCACACCTCATGAGCACCATCACCCTCATCGGTACCGGAAACATGGCCCGCACCCTCGGCACGCTCGCGGTGGCGGGCGGCAACACCGTCGAGGTCATGGGCCGCGACCAGGCCAAGGCCGACGACCTGGCCAAGGCTCTGGGCAGCGGCGTGACGACGGGCAAGTGGGGCGCCGTCCCGGCCGGGGACATCGTCATCACGGCCCTGCTGTACGACGGTGTCGTCCCGGTCGTCAGCGAATACGGAGACGCCCTCGCCGGCAAGGTCATCGTCGACATCAGCAACCCCTTTAACGCCACGTTCGACGGGCTCGCCCACCGCGAGGAGGCCTCGATCGCGCAGGAGGCCGCCAAGGTGGCCCCGGCAAGTGCCAGCGTGGTGAAGGCGTTCAACACCATCCTCCGCGGTGTCCTCGAGAACGGCCGGCCAACCGTCTTCATCGCCGGCGACGACGCACCGGCCAAGGCGAGCGTGGCGGAGTTCGTCACGAGCCTCGGGCTGCGCCCGCTGGACGTCGGCGCCCTGAAGATGGCGCACTGGCTGGAAGGCATGGGCCTGATCACGGTGAGCCTCGCCGGCCACGGGGTCGGTCACGGGGACTTCGCCCTCGGCGTCGACGAATTCACCGGCTGACCCGTACCGACCGGAGGAAACCCCCCCATGAAACTCGGTTTCACCCTTCCCGTCGTCGGGCCCGCCATCGGCAGCGCCGCCGGCCTGGGTGCGTTCTGCCGCGAGCTCGAGGACCTCGGCTACGACACCCTGTGGGTCGGCGATCGCCTGGTCACCCCGGTCGACATGGACCGCACCTACCTGACGCACGGGCCGCAGATGGGCCGCTACCTCGATCCGCTGCTGCTGTTGACGGCCGCCGCGACGGCGACCGGCCGGATACGGCTGAACTTCAGCACGCTCAGCACGTTCTACTACGAGCCACCACACCTCGCCCGGCTGCTGACCACGCTCGACGTGCTCAGCGACGGCCGGCTAGGCCTCGGCGTCGGGCTGGGGTGGCTGAAGCAGGAGTACGACATCGCCCGCAACGCGGACTGGCACCGGCGCGGCAGGATGCTCGACGACATGCTGGCGTTCCTGCAAGCGTGGTGGACGACCACCCCGGTGTCCTGGGACAGCGAGTTCCTCTCGCTGCCGCCGGTCCACGCCGACCTGCGCCCCGTCCAGGCGGGTGGGCCGCCCGTCTGGATCGGCGGGGCCAGCGAAGCCGCGATGCGCCGGGTCGGCCGCCTCGGCACCGGCTGGCTCGCGGTCGAGGGGCCGCCGGCCGCCGCCTCGATCTCCGGCCGGGACGAGAACGCCGAGCACCTGTGGTCGATCGCGCGCCGCGCGGCACAGGACGCCGGCCGCGATCCCGACGCGCTGAAGAAGGCCATGCGCATCAACGTCGGCCCGGGCACGTCCGCCGGCTCACTCGCGGACAAGCTGAAGCGGCACGCCGAATCCGGGATGGACGAGGCGTACGTGGACGCCTTCGCGGTGCTTCCCAGCCTCGACCGGATGCTCGACTTCGCCGGGCAGGTGATCGCGCGTACCGGCCGGTTGTGACCGGCGAAGGTGCCTCGGAATCATTGTGCCGCGGTTTCGCCCCCACGCTGCCACATAGCGTAGTTCCCGCATTCCGCGGTGACTTCGGCGGCCGCCTGAGCCGCGGCGAAGAAATCGTCGATCACCGGCGAGTTGCGCGAGGCCGCCACCGCGAGGCACACCTCGTCGGGCGCCAGATCCGGGACGGGCACGTAAACGACTTCCGGATGTGAGTAGAACACGGTCGCCGAACGGGCCAGGAACGAGATGCCCCGGCCGGCCGCGACGTGCTCGAGCGTTTCGTCCACCCCGCGCGCCCGGTACCCGGCGTTGGGGTGCGGGTGCCGGGTGGGCTGCGTGCTCGGGCCGGCGTGCCAGACCAGCGGCTCACCGGCCAGGTCGGCCTCGGTGACTTCCTCCTTGCCGGCCAGCCGGTGGGCAGCGGGCAGCACCGCCACGCGTGGCTCGGTGTAGAGCGGGACGACGCGCAGGCCGGTCTCGTCGATGGGCGGCCGCACGTAGCCGATGTCGATGCGGCCGTCGAGCAGCATCGGGGCCTGGTCGTCCCCTTCGATCCGTTGCACGTCCACCAGGACGTCCGGGTGCCGGGCGGCGAACAGGTTCACCGCCGGGGTGACCGCGACGCCGGCCCGGAAGCCGACCATCAGCCGCCGGTCGCCCCGCGCGGCCACGGTCACCCGGCGGCGGGCCGCGTGCGCGGAGGCCAGCAGCGGGCCGGCGTCGGTCAGCAGCTGCCGGCCGGCGTCGGTCAGCGTGACGCCGTGGCTGTCCCGGGTCAGCAGCGGGGCGCCGAGATCCTTTTCGAGGGCGCGGATCTGCCGGCTGAGCACCGGCTGCGCGATGTGCAGTTCGTCGGCGGCGCGGCCGAAGTGGAGCTTCTCGGCGACGGCGACGAAGTAGCGCAGCTTGCGCAGGTCCAGGTCCACGGTGCCTCCCGGTCTGGCGATGCCTCCAGGGTATCGCAGCGGCCGAAAGAGGTCTTGGACAGCTGATCAGGCCGATGGCAACGTCGGATTCAGGGACGGCCACGGCGTCCTCATCCACTCCGGAAGGCAGTACACCATGAGCAGCATCAGCATCATCGGCCTGGGCGGCATGGCCCGCGCCATCGGCGCTCGCGCGGTCGCGAGCGGCCATGCCGTCGAGGTCGTCGGCCGCGACGAGGCCAAGGCCAAGGACCTGGCCGCCGCGCTCGGCGGCGGCGCCACGGCCGGGACGTTCGGCACCACCCCCGCCGGTGACCTCGTCATCCTCGCCGTGCCGCACGCCGGCTCCGTGCCGGTCGTCACCGAGTACGGGGACACGCTGGCCGGCAAGATCGTCGTCGACATCTCGAACACCGCCAACGCCGACGCCACGGGGCTGGTCACCCCGGACGGCACTTCCGGCGCGCAGGAGATCGCCGAGGCCGCCCCGGCGAGCACGCACGTCGTGAAGGCGTTCAACACCGTTTTCGGTCACGTCCTGGCTCGGGGCGGTTCGCTGGACGTGCTCTTCGCCGGCGACGACGCGCAGGCCAAGGCGAGCGTGTCCGCGTTCGTCGAGAGCCTCGGGCTGCGCCCGCTGGACGCCGGCGGCCTGGAAATGGCGCGCTGGCTGGAAGGGGCCGGTCTGCTGATGATCAGCCTGGGCCGCCACGGCGCAGGGACCTTCGACTTCTCCCTCGGCGTCAGCCTTTCCGGCTGAGCACACCACCACCGTCTACCCCCTCACCTGGAGCAGCAAGTGCGCGTTTTCGTCACCGGCGGGACCGGCCACGCCGGATCGCACATCATCCCCGAGCTCGTCGCCGCCGGGCACGAGGTCACCGGACTGGCCCGGTCGGACACGGCCGCGGCGGCGCTGTCCGCGCTCGGCGCGAAGGTGCGTCGCGGCGACCTCGAGGATCTCGACGGCCTCAAGGAGGCGGCCGCGGATTCCGACGGCGTCGTCCACGTCGCGCACCGGCAGGACCTGCTGCCCTCCGGCGGGATGGACGCCGTGGCCGCCGCGGAGCTCCCGATCGTGCTCGCGTACGGCGAGGCCCTCGCGGGAACCGGAAAGCCGCTGGTCGCGGCGGGGAGCATCGGCTCGCCCGGGAACGGGAAGATCCTGGGCCGGCCGGCCACCGAAGAGGACCCGGCCCTGCCGGTCGGCGATGAGCACAGGGGCACTCTGCGGGCTCGCAACGTCGTGGAAGCCGCCGTGATCGACCTCGCCGAGCGGGGGGTGCGGTCTTCGGTGGTGCGGCTTCCCACCATCATGCACAGCACGGCCGATGCGGGCTTCCTCACCACGTTGATCGCCGTCGCGAAGGAGAAGGGCGTCGCCGGCTACCCCGGAGACGGCGCGAACCGGTGGAACGCGGCACACGTCCGCGACGCCGCCTCCGTGTTCCGCCTGGCGCTGGAGAAGGGCCCGGCCGGGCGGTACTGGCACGCGGTCGAGGGCGACGGCGTCCCGCTCCGCGAGATCGCCGAGGCCATCGGCGGTCGTCTGGGCCTGCCCGCCGTGAGCATTCCCGCGGACGAGCTGATGCTGCCGGGATACTTCGGATTCCTCTCGGCTGTGGTCACGCTCGACCTTCCGGTGTCCAGCCTCATCACCCGCCGGACCCTCGGCTGGGAGCCGGTTCAGCCCGACCTGCTCGCCGATCTGGACAACGGCCACTACTTCCCCGCCGGCTCGACCGAAGGACGCTGAGGACATGACGACCGTCGGATTCATCGGCAGCGGGAACATCGGCAGCACCGTCGCGCGGCTCGCCGTCGAGGCCGGGCACCGGGTCGTGCTCAGCAACTCGCGGGGTCCCGAAACGCTCGCGGACACCGTCGCGGAACTGGGTCCACGGGCGTTCGCGGCGACGAGCGGGGAGGCCGCGGCGGCCGGTGACATCGTCGTGGTCTCGGTGCCGGTCAAGGCGTTCCCCGAGTTGTCCGCCCTGCCGCTGGCCGGGAAGACGGTCATCGACACGGGCAACTACGGCCCCGAGCGCGACGGGCCCATCCCCGAGCTCGACAGCGCGTCGCTCACCTCGAGCGAGCTGCTGCGGCGGTCCCTCCCGGACGCCGTGGTCGTGAAGGCGTTCAACAACATCTTCTTCAAGCACCTGCGGTCCCTCGCCCGCCCGGCGGGGGCGCCCGACCGCTCGTACCTGCCGATCGCCGGGGACTCCGCACCGGCGAAGGCGGCGGTGACCGCGTTCCTCGAGTCCCTCGGGTACGGCGTCGTGGACGCGGGATCCCTGGCCGGCAGCTGGCGGCAGGCCACGGGCACGCCGGTGTGGGGGACGCCCTACGGGCCGTACTCGGACGAGAAGGGCGAGCCGGCCGACGAGAACGCCATCCGCGCGGCCCTGGCCACCGCGACGCGGTGACCCCCGGCCGCGGCGATCCACTGTGGAGCGACGGCCACACCGAGCGGCTTGGGAGTCGGTTCAGAATGAGTCGGCGTGTCGTCTTTGCTTGGACTGCCATGCTTTCCAGAATCTTGGTATGCGCGAGGAGGTCCTTCCGCTGCACCCCCGGCGGTTCCGCTACCCGGGTCGCAAACGCGCCGACGACCGCGCCGCGCTGGAAGGCATCCTGTACGTCATCCGCACCGGCATCGGCTGGAACCGCCTGCCCACCGCGCTGTTCGGCGCCTCCGGGGTCACCTGCTGGCGGCGGCTGACCGAATGGCACGAGGCCGGCGTCGGGCAGCAGCTGAACGAACGCCTGCTCGCCGAACTGCGTGCCGTCGACCTGCTGGACCTCTCAGCCGTGCTGGTCGACTCCACCCACCTGCGGGCCCTCAAAGGGGGGATCACACCGGCCCCAGCCCGGTCGACCGCCGCAAACCCGGCGCCCAACACCACCTGATCACCGACGCCCACGGCACTCCGCTCGGTCACGCTCACCGGCGGTCATCGCAATGACGTCACCCAGCTGATCCCGCTGCTCGACGCCATCCCATCGATCCGCGGCGCGGTCGGCAAGCCACGCCGCCGCCCGTGCCGGCTCCACGCTGACCGCGGCTACGACCACGACAAGGGCCGCCGACTGGTCAGCGCCCGCGGCATCACCCCGCTCATCGCCCGACGCGGCACCGAACACGGCTCAAGGCTGGACACCATCCGCTGGCCCGTCGAACGCAGCTTCGCCTGGCTCAAAAACGTCCGCCGGCTGCGCATCCGCACCGAACGACGAGCCGACGTGCACCAAGCCATCCTCAGCATCGCCTGCTCCGTGATCTGCCTCCGCAAACTCATTCCGAACTGACTCCTTGGCCGATGACGGACACGAGCGCGAGGCATCCGGCGTGCCGGGCGTCGCCATGGACCATGATGCGGAGGCCGTTGCCGGCGACGGTCAGGACGTCGCAGTCCAGGGTGACCCCGCTTCGACGTCCTCGGTGGCACGGACACTTGCGACCGGTGGATGGAGGGCGCCACCAGCCATCTGCGAGTGACAGCCGAGCCGTCCTTGGCGTTGCCGGCCGTCCAGCCGCCACCGGCAACCCTCAAGCGCTGTCCGGATGCGCGCCGGAAACCGTATATCCGCTTGCTTACTCCTTTCCAGCGGAGTCGGAAAATGACTTTCGGAAATGCCGCGAAATCGCTAGACCAGCGTCACCGTGCTCCGTTCGGGTGAATTCGAAGCAGCCACGAAGCACACTGGCTCCCGCCACCGTCCCTTACTAGAGTTGAAATATCAACGACACCGAGATCGCCCCGTCGATCACCGGGCAATGGCACCGATCGATGCGAGTGCGCCACGGACGAAGAAATAGGTGGTGGGCAATGACAAGCAGGAGCATCGCGGCGACAGAGCTGCCGACAACCTGGCAGCGAGCCCTGACAGCGGTGCTGACGGCGCTGGCCGGCGCCGAACTCGGCGGTTCCGGTATCAACAGCCCAGGTCTGGCTGGAGTGTTCAGCCTGCTCGTCGACGGCGCGCGCCGCTGCGCCGGGTCCGGTTCGGCGGCGGTGACCTTGTGCGTCCCCCTGCCGGGCTGGCTGCGGATCGCGGCCGCGACCGGTGACGGCGCCGAGTGGACCGGCAGGCTCATCCCGCTCGAGGGATCGGTCTCGGCGCTGACCCGGCGCGAAAGCCAAGCCATCCGGGTCGCCGACACCGCCTCGGACCCGCGGACCGTCCAGTCCGCCCGCAAAGCCGGTATCGGGCCGAGCATGGTCGCCCCCCTCTACACCGAAACCGGGGAATGGGACGGGACTCTCCTGGTCGGCCGTCCCCCCGGCGCCGACCAGTTCCCCGCCGCCGAACTCGAGTTCTTCGCCGAGTACGCCCGCCAGGCGTGGACCGCGATCACCGCCGCCGCCACGACCGCCGCCCGGATCGAGGCCCGGCACGCCGCCGCCCACGACCGGCTCACGACCGTCCTGCACGAGGTGACCGGACACGACCTGGCCGCGATCCAATTCGTCACCGAACAACTGCACGCCCAGCTGCCGCCCCGGCACTGGCCCCAGCTCACCCCGCTCACCACGGCCATCACCGCGACCCGTCAGCACGTGTTCGGTGCTCTCGAAGCCGACCCGGCGAACACCGCCGACGAGACCGGTCCTCTGCTCACCCGCCTGCTGCACACGTGCTCCACGGTCGCCCGGCCGCTGGAGCTGGTCGAGCAGATCACCGTGCACGATCCGCTGCCGGGCGAACTGCCGGCCACGACGGTCGACCTGATCGGCCGCTGGCTCGCCATCGCGCTCCTCATGGCCGACCGACTCGGCTACACCCGCACCGTCGACATCGCCACCCGCACGACGACCCAGGAACAGCTCGCCTTGACCGTCGGCTACTACGGCCGGCCACCAAGCCCCGAAGACGACGCCGCCCCGCTCACCGCCCTGCAGACCATCACCGACGAACTCGGCGGCATCCACCGGATCGACACCCCCGGGCCCCAGCAGGTCCGGATGACGTGGATCTCCGATCCCCTGCGCCGCCCGGCGCCGGCACTCGACTGAAAGAACCGCATTCGCGCACCGTGGACGGCGATCTCCGACTCGTCCGCGCCCATCCTGAACCGGCTCGGCGCCCACGAACGGGTCATGCCATCGCGCGGGCTTTCCGGATCCGCACCGGCGGTCCCCGGCCCGCTCGAGTCGGAAAATGTTCCACCCGTCCGGCGGCGTGCCAGGATTCGATGCCGAGATATCAGGAAAAACGAAAACACCGGTCCGAATGTCCCATCGCTCAGCGGAAAACTCGCCACCGTTGTCTTTACCATGGAGTGCATGAGGTGTTCCCGAAAACATTCGCCCCCGCCGGACACGCCGTTTCCCGAACCTGCCCCGGCACGGCCGGAAGTCGTCGCCCTGCGCCGCGAGCGGAACCGCTGGTTGAGCCGGGAGGCGAGCCTCGTACTGGGCCGCGCCGGGCGTGACGACCCGGATGTGCGGCAGGCACGCACGGCTCACCTCGTGCTCACCTACGCCCTCGCGGTCGTCCAGCAGCGCTTCGCGGTCAGCGGTTCCTACCCGGACCTCGCCGGCCCCGCACCGCTCGAACCCGACGTCCCGGCGGCGGCGCGCTCGACGGAGCCCATCGGGTCCTAGCGAGATCGCCCGCGGCTCGGCCGGCCTGGCGCGCGCACGCCACGATCCACGGATGCGCGACGCTAGCGGTTGTCGACGGCGCTGTCGGCCTGTCCGACGGCGGCGCGGCCGGCCTCGAGCCGGGCAACGGGCACGCGGAAGGGCGAGCAGGACACGTAGTCGAGGCCCACCTCGTGGAAGAACCCGATCGACGCGGGGTCGCCGCCGTGTTCGCCGCACACGCCCAGGACGAGGTCCGGGCGGGCGGCCCGGCCCGCTTCCACGGCCTCGGCGATGAGCTTGCCGACGCCCTCCCGGTCGATCGTCTCGAACGGCGACACCCCGAAGATGCCTTCGGCGATGTAGGTGGGGAAGAACGACGCTTCGACGTCGTCGCGGGAGAAACCCCACACGGTCTGGGTCAGGTCGTTGGTGCCGAAGGAGAAGAACTCGGCCGAACCGGCGATGCGGCCCGCGGTCAGCGCGGCCCGGGGCAGCTCGATCATGGTGCCGATCTCGTACGGGAACTCCGTCCCGGCGGCGACCGCGTCGAGGATCCGCCGGGCGCGCCCGGCCATGATGTCGAGTTCCCGCACGTCGCCGACCAGGGGGATCATGATCTCCACGCGCGGCGTCCCGCCCGCACGGACCCGGGTCGCGGCGGCTTCGGCGACGGCGCGTACCTGCATCTCGTAGAGGCCCGGCACGACCAGCCCCAGCCGGACCCCGCGGGTGCCCAGCATCGGGTTCTGCTCGTGCAGCCGGTCGACCGCGCGCAGCAGGGTCTCCGGCGCGTCCGCCCGGCCGAGGGCCTGGGCCACCGCCACCTGGGCGGTCAGCGCGGTGCGGTCGGGCAGGAACTCGTGCAGCGGCGGGTCCAGCAGCCGGATCGTCACCGGCAGCCCGTCCATCTCCTCGAGGATCCGCACGAAGTCCTCGCGCTGCAGGGGAAGCAGCGCCGCGAGCGCGGATTCGCGCTCGGCGTCGGTCTCGGCGAGGATCAGCCGTTCGACCAGGACCCGCCGGTCACCGAGGAACATGTGCTCCGTGCGGCACAGCCCGACGCCGGTCGCGCCGAGACGCCGGGCCCGTCGCGTGTCCTCCGCGGTGTCGGCGTTCGCCCGCACCTCCAGCCGGCGTCGCGCGTCGGCATGGGTGATGATCCGGTCGACCGCCTGCAGCAGGGCGTCGCTCCCGGGCGGGCGGCGGCCTTCGAAGTAGTCGACGACCGGGGACGGCACCACGGCCAGCTCGCCGAGGTACACCTCGCCCGCGGTCCCGTCGATCGAAATCACGTCACCCTCGGCGACGACCGTGCCGTCCGCGGTCGTGAACCGGCGGTTCGCGGCGTCGACGTTCAGGGACTCGGCTCCACACACGCAGGTCCGTCCCAGCCCGCGCGCGACGACGGCGGCGTGCGACGTCTTGCCGCCGCGGCTGGTGAGCACGCCGCGAGCGTGGATGAGCCCGTCGAGATCGTCCGGATTGGTTTCCTTCCGCACCAGGATGACCGCGGCACCTTCCTCGGCCCGGCGGACCGCGGTGGCCGAGTCGAACACGACCTCGCCGACCGCCGCCCCCGGAGACGCGGCGACGCCGGTGGCGACGGGATGCGTGGCGGTGCCGGCGAAGCGGGGGAACATCAGCTGCGCCAGCTGTGCACCGGTGACCCGCCGCAGCGCCTCGTCGGCGTCGATCACGCCTTCCTCGCGCAGGGCCTCGGCGATGCGGAACGCGGCGGCCGCGGTGCGCTTGCCGACCCGGGTCTGCAGCATCCAGAGCCTGCCCCGCTCGATGGTGAACTCGATGTCGCACAGGTCGCGGTAGTGCTCTTCCAGGGTCCGCATGATCCCGGTGAGCTGTTCGTAGGGTCGCGGGTGCAGCTCGGCGAGCCGGTGCAGGGGCAGGGTGTTGCGGATGCCGGCCACGACGTCCTCGCCCTGGGCGTCGGCGAGGTAGTCGCCGTAGACGCCGGGTTCGCCGGTGGCCGGGTCGCGGGTGAACGCGACGCCCGTACCGGAGTCCTCGCCCAGGTTGCCGAACACCATCGCGCACACGTTCACCGCGGTCCCCAGGTCCTCGGGGATGTGCTCGGCCCGGCGGTACACGTGGGCACGGTCGGTGTTCCACGACTGGAACACCGACATGATCGCCAGGTCCAGCTGCTCCCGCGGGTCCTGCGGGAACTCCCGGCCCGCCTGCTCGCGGACGATGTCCTTGAACGTCGCGGTGAGCGCCCGCAGATCGGCCGCGTCCAGCTCGAGATCACCGCTGACGCCCTTCGCCTGCTTCACCGCGCGCAACGCGCCGGTGAAGTGGATCGCGTCGACACCCAGCACCGTCGTGCCGAACATCTGCACCAGCCGCCGGTAGGAGTCCCACGCCAGCCGCTCGTCGCCCGACCACGCGGCGAGCCCGGCCACCGACTCGTCGGTCAACCCGATGTCGAGGACGGTGTCCATCATCCCCGGCATCGAGAACCGCGCGCCGGAGCGGACCGAGACCAGCAGTGGCTCGTCGACCTGCCCGAGCTTGCGGCCCATGGCCCGCTCCAGCGCGTGCAGGTGCTCCCCCACCTCCTCGGTCAGCCCCTCGGGTGGCGCGCCGGTCGCCAGGTAGGCCCGGCAGGCCTCGGTGGTGATCGTGAACCCCGGCGGTACCGGCAGCCCCATCACGGTCATCTCGGCGAGGTTCGCGCCCTTGCCGCCGAGCAGGTCCGCCATGGAGCGATTGCCCTCGGCGAAGTCGTACACATACTTGCGCATCGTCATCTCCTGGTCGCGGGGTTCGTCTCCATCACACCGATCCACCGGCGCGCCGGACACCGCACAACGGTCCGCCGCTGGGTGCCCTAGGTCCTCAACCGGGATGACCGTGGTCCTCACCCAGGGAGCCGGCCGCGCCGGTGCGGACGCGGCAGCCTCGAACTCGAGGCCCGGGCGGCCGGGGTCGCGCCGCCGAGTTGTTCGCCGAGCTCTGCGGCACCGCTCGCCCACCGGTGACGCCGAGGCCGGCCCGCACCGGCTGGTCTTCCGGCGCCCGTCAGGCCACTCCGGGAGGGCCAGGTTCGGCGAGGCCGTGTTCCACGCGCAGGTACGGGAGCGGATCGGCGCCGGCCATCGCGCCGTTGTCCAGCCACCGGCGGAACCCCGCGGCCTCGCGGCTTTCCAGCTCGTCCAGCAGGACCTGCCGGATCGCGGCCAGCCGCCCGCGGGCCGGGTCTTCGTCCGGCAGGCGCGCCAGCTCCTCGTGACTGCGGCGCCAGACCAGGCAAAGTTCCGCGGTGGCCGAGCCGGCCACGGTCGAGCGGACGCTCACCGCCGGCCGGCGCGCGCCGCGCGCCACCGGGGACGGCGCTCGCCGCCGGACCCACCACCCGGCCGCGGCCACGGCCACCACACCCGCGAGGAAAGAAGCCACGGTGGCAACCACACCCGCCCGCGCCGGCCGGACCCGTCTCCGCCCCTCGGACTCACCGACCCGTTGCCAGACACGGCGTGCGCCGGGAAACCCGCGAAACCACGCACGACGAGCCCGACGGCGGCAACTCCCACGAGGAGAAGAATCGTTCGGGACATCGCCGCTCACCTCCGACGCGTCGGGTGCTGCTCGGGGAAATCAAGGGCCGCAAGGACCGTACCCACGCGTCTCGCGCCGCCGGCAGGACGTAAAGGCCCGCGTTCGAGGGTCCTTCTGCCCACCGGCGGGCGAGGCCGGAAACCCTGCGCGATCACGACGAGCTCGCGGTAACTCGTGGAGTCCGAGGACCGGCCGCACACCGGCCGGATAGTACGCGTCACGTAGTACGCGTCCTGTACTATTCGGCCATGGACGAGCACCTGCCCCACAAGCGGCACCTGCGTCGCGCGTGGCAGCTCCTTTTCGCCGTGGCCCTGCTGCTCATCGCCTACGTCGGCTACGCCGCGATCCGCGCGGCACAACCGGTAAGCCTGCCCGCTCCGACCGGCCCTTACCCCGTCGGCCGCACCATCACCGAGTTGACCGACCACGCCCGCGTCGACTCGCTCGCGCCGCAACCCGGCTCGCCACGGCGGTTGTCGGTCTGGCTCTGGTACCCCGCCGCGCCGGGGCCGGGGACGAGATCCGCTCCGTACGCGCCCGGAGGGTGGGCGGGACTTCACTTCGGCGGCGTACTCGCCTGGAGTGAGACCGGTTTCGACGACATCCGCGTCCACGCGGTCGCCGACGTTCCCGTCGCGGCCGGCCGGTTCCCCGTCGTCGTCCTGGAACCGGGACTCGGGTTCGCCGCGCCGCAGTACACCACGATCGCGGAAAACCTCGCCTCCCACGGATATCTGGTCGCGGGGGTCACCCCCACCTACAGCGCGAACCTGACCGTCCTCGACGGAACGACCGTGCCTTCCGACGAAGCCGGCAACCCGCCGGCGTTCGACTCCGCCGACCTGCACCAGGGCCAGGCGCAGGCCGCGGGCGACCGGCTGGTCGGCATCTGGGCGGCCGACGCTCGCTTCACCGCGGCACAGGCCGCGCAGCTTCAGGCGCAGGGCCGGTTCGCCGGCCACGTCGACACCGCCTCGACCGTCTACCTCGGCCATTCCTTCGGCGGGGCCGCGGCCCTCGAGGCCTGCCGCACCGACCCGCACTGCGCCGGCGCCGCCGACCTCGACGGCACCCAGTACGGCACCGTCGTCCACTCCGGACTCGCCAAACCGCTGATGCTCATCGGCAGCCAGGACTCCTGCATCACCGGAATCTGCGAGCCGGCCACGCCAAGCGACCACGCCGATCAGGATGCGGCGCGATCCCTGGTGGACGCCGGCACCGGGCCTGTCTGGTGCTATCGGCTCGCCGGGGCCGAGCACTTCGCCTTCACCGACTACGGCGCCTACTACCTGGCCGCGCCGGCCGATCTCCTGCTGGCGCTCGGCCCGATCGACGGCCGGGTCGCCCTCACCGTCACCAACGCCTACCTCGGCGCGTTCGTCGACCACGTGGTCCGCGGACGCCCCGAAGCGGTGCTGGGCACGCCGTCACCGTATCCCCAGGTCGAGGTGCAGCGCACGACACCCTGAACCGGTCAGCCGTGGAGCACGCCGGTGCCCAGCAGGGCCAGCAACGCCACACCGACGACGACCCGGTAGACGACGAACGCCGTGAACGTGTGGCCGGCCACGAACTTCAGCAGCCACGCGATGGCCCCGTACGCCACCACGAACGACACCATGGTCCCGACCACCAGCGGCACGACGTCGAGACTGCCGCCCAGCGCGTCCTTCAGCTCGTACAGCCCGGCACCGGTCAGCGCGGGAATCGACAGGAAGAACGACAGCCGCGTCGCGGCGACGCGGTCGAGGCCGCGCAGCAGGCCGGTCGAGATCGTCGCCCCGGACCGGGAGAACCCCGGGAAGAGCAGCGCCAGGATCTGGGACGCGCCCACGAGCATCGCGTCGAGCAGGGTGACGTCGCCTTCGGCGCGCTTGCCCGTGCCGAAGCGGTCCGCGACCCACATGACCGCGCTGCCCCCGATCAGCGAGGCCGCGACCACCCACAACGACGCCAACGGACCCTTGACCAGCGACTGGAACAACAGCCCGGCCACCACGATCGGGATCGTCGCGAAAATGACCCACCACGAGAACTTGTAGTCGTGTTCCTGACGGGCCTCGGCGTTGAAGAGCCCCCGGCCCCACGCTCCGGCGAACCGCGCGATGTCGCGGAAGAAGTAGACGAGCACGGCGGCGATCGCGCCGACCTGGATCACCGCGGTGTAACCGACCACGGACTGGTCGTCGACGGGAATGCCGAGCAGTCCTTCGGTGATCTTCAGGTGTCCCGTGGACGACACGGGGAGGAACTCGGTCAGGCCTTCCACGACGCCGAGGATCACGGATTGGCCGATGTCGATCACGCTCACGGGAACTGTTCCTTCTGAGGAGGACGGCGGTCTGGGGGCGGGATCCGTAACGGATCCGCGCGGGAAAGCAGTGGTGCGGGGGCTCGGCCGTCGTGCGGTGGCCAGAATAGGCAACCGTCCGACGGCCTGAGCAGGCGCCCCTTCCGGGCGGGAAAAATCCGCGACGACAGCGTTCAGCCGTGTTTCACGGTGACGAAGCCCGGGTTCGCCGAAGTGCGGCGAAGTGCCGATGACCGGCTAAGAGCCGTCGGCCTCGTTGCGCTGCTTGCGGTTCCGGAGCAGTTCGAGGCCGAGCGGAATGAGCGACACGATCACGACGAGCGCGATGATCGGCAGCAGGTACTGGTCGACCCCGGGAACGCTCGACCCGAGGACGTACCCGGCGAGCGTGACGCCGACCGACCAGAGCAGGCCGCCGACGACCTGCCACACCACGAAGGTGCGGGCCGGCACGGCGAGGATGCCGGCGAGCGGGTTCAGGACCGTGCGGACCACGGGGATGAACCGCGCGAGCACGATGGCCTTGGCGTGGCCGTAGCGGCCGAAGAGTTCTTCGGCCCTGGTCAACCCTCGATGCAGGTGCTGGTTGCGGGTCCTGGCCAGGAGGGCGCGGCCACCACGCCGTCCGATGAGGAATCCGCTCTGCGCACCCAGGAGCGCGCCCGCGACGGACGCGATCAGCACCAAGGGCAGGGAGAGGTGCACGGCGGCCGTCGCGCTGGTCGTGCAGAACAGGCCCGCGGTGAAGAGCAGGGAGTCGCCGGGCAGGAAGAACCCGATCAGCAGGCCGGTTTCGGCGAACAGGACGAGGAACACACCGGCCGCGCCGAGGCTCGACAACCAGGATGTCGCGCTCAACGGGTTCATCGCTCGGACCGCCCTCCATCTTCGACACGTACGTAGTATTTCTACACCTGTGTCGTATTGCACGGGGAGTGCAGGGGTGGGGGGGGGGGGGCCCCCCGCCCCCCCCCCCCCCCCCCCCCCCCCCCCCCCCCCCCCGCCCCCCGCCCCCCCCCCCCCGCCCCGCCCGCCCGGCCCGCCCCCCC